>NZ_QCXS01000003.1:0-300000 GCF_003260015.1 Nakamurella deserti
GCCAGGATCAAACTCTCCAATGAAAACATCAGAAAACTGATCTCCAACACACAACAAAACCTGACAAAAAATCAGATCAAAAGTGCATCAAAGGAACCCAACACCCACCAACCACAACCCCCAAAAAGAGGCCACAGAAGACAGATGCACGGGAAAAAACTAAGCACTGACTTTCGGTACACTGTTGAGTTCTCAAACAACAAACCCACTCGACGTCTCGGAGCCGGAAGGCCCCTCCACGTCGGGGGTACTGCTCACCTAGGGGTGTTCTGGATGCCTCGCCCCGATGCGGTCTCCGTGAGGAGGCCGCGTTGATCAGACCTCCATGACTGGAGGTACCATCTTCGGGTTGTGGCACCCGGACCGGCCACGCGCCTGGCGCCTCTCGGCTCCTGCGTCTTGTTCGGTACTCCGTGGTGCAAGGACTAAGTTACGTGCAGATTGCCGGCTCCGCAAATCCCCAGGTCATCGCGGTTGCCCGTAGACGTTTGCGCAGGTCAGGCCCGGGGGCTCGGCCAGGGCGCCCGGGGCAAGCACATCCATCGACACGCATGCAAATTCTGTGGCCTGAGCCACGCTGCGTTCCGGGCGCCGTCAGGCGTCGACCCGGACCCCCGCGATCGAGCGCTTCCCCCGGCGGAGCACCAGCCACGCGCCGTGCAACAGGTCGGACCCGGACGGCACATGGTCGGGGTCGGTGATCCGGACGTTGTTGACGTTGGCACCACCCTCCGCGATCGTCCGACGGGCCTCCCCCAGCGAGGACGCCAGGCCACTGCGCTGCAGCAGGTGCACCACCGACGGCATCTCCCCCTCCACGGTCACCACTCCCGCTTCGCCGAGCGCCGCCGCCAGGGTCACCTCGTCGATCGCGGCCAACTCCCCCCGCCCGAACAGTGCCGTCGACGCGGCGACGACGCCGGCGGTCGCGGCCTCGCCGTGCACCAGGGTGGTGGCATCGGCCGCCAGCGCCCGCTGGGCCTCCCGGGCGTGCGGCCGCTCGGCCGTCGCCGCGGCGAGCGCCTCGATCTCGGCACGGCTGCGGAAGCTGAACACCTTGAGGTAGCCGACGACGTCGCGGTCGTCGGCGTTCATCCAGAACTGGTAGAACGCCCAGGCGCTGGTGAGCGACGGATCGAGCCACACCGTGCCGGACTCGGTCTTGCCGAACTTGGTGCCGTCGGCCTTGGTGATCAGCGGCGTGGCCATCGCGTGCACCTCGGTGCCGGTGACCTTGCGGATCAACTCGGTGCCGCTGACCAGGTTGCCCCACTGATCGCTGCCCCCGGTCTGCAGCCGGCAGTCGTAGCGACGGAACAGCTCGAGGTAGTCCATCCCCTGCAGGATCTGGTAGCTGAACTCGGTGAAGGACAGGCCCTCCTCGCTGGCGAGCCTGGTGGCCACGGTGTCCTTGGACAGCATCCGACCCATCCGGAAGTGCTTGCCGATGTCGCGCAGGAACTCGATGGCGCTCATCGGCGCCGTCCAGTCCAGGTTGTTGACGATCCGGGCCGGGTGGTCGCCCGCGAAATCCAGGTACTTCTCGACCTGCACGCGGATCCGCTCGACCCAGGCCGCCACCGTCTCGGGGGTGTTGAGCACGCGCTCGCCACTCATCTTGGGGTCACCGATCAGGCCCGTCGAACCGCCGACCAGCCCCAGCGGCCGGTGACCGGCGTCCTGGATGCGGCGCGCGGTCAGCAGCTGCACCAGATTGCCGATGTGCAGGCTCGGGGCCGTCGGGTCGAATCCGACGTAGAACGTGACGGGCGGACCGTCGAGCAGCTCCTTGAGCGTCGCGTCGCCGGTGGTCTGGTGGACCAGACCGCGCCAGACGAGTTCGTCGTAGACCGAGTCGAACCCGGTCGGCGCGGGCTGGCGGGCGGAGAACTCGGTCGAGGAAGGCTGGGTCACCGAACCATCCTGCCTCACCCGGTCCCCCGGTTCCGCGGCCGCGGCACGCGCGGGCGGTAGGCGCTGACCGTCGGATCCCCGCTGATCCAGAACCGGAGCGGCTCCTCTGCGGCGGCCGCCACGCCGACCCGCGGGCCCGTCGTGATGTCGAACGGGTCCACCGGGGCATCGAGCACCTCGCCCGGTCCCCCGGCGGCACACAGGTCCCTCCCGTTGGCGGCGCGGGCGGCGTCGCCGGTGCCCCAGCCCAGCACCGCGGCCAACCGCGCCGGCCCGGACGCCAGCTTCCGGGTGCTGCGTTCCGCCGGGCGCCGGGCCTGGGCCAGCGGCACCCCGTCGACGACCTCTCCGGCCCGGAGCAGCACCGCACTCGCGGTCCCCGGTTGCCCGGTCACCACGTTGGCGCACCAGTGCATGCCGTAGACGAAGTACAGGTAGAGGTGGCCGGCCGGCCCGAACATCACCGCGGTGCGGGCCGTCTCACCTCGGTAGGCGTGCGAGGCCGCGTCGGTCGCACCGTGGTAGGCCTCGGTCTCGGTGAGCCGGACGGCGACGGTCGACTCCCCCGAGCCGGTCCGGACGACCCGGCCCAGCAGCTCGCGGGCCACCACGTCGGACTCGCGGGCGAAGAAGTCCCGGCCCAGCCGGTGACCGTCAGCCGTGGACACCGCGCTGCAACCAGGCCCGGTCGGTGCGCGTCACGTCCCGCAGCTGCGCGAGTTGCTCGGCGACGCGCGCCGGAGCGGTGCCGCCGACGCCGTCCCGCGAGGCCAGCGACCCGGCCACGGTGAGCACGTCCCGCACCCGCGGGGTCAACGCGGCGTCGATGGCCGCGAACTCGTCGTCGGTGAGCTCGTGGAGTTCGCGACCGGAGGACTCGGCCAGCCGCACGCACTCCCCGGCGGCCTCGTGGGCGACCCGGAACGGCACGCCCTCCCGGACCAGGAACTCGGCGATGTCGGTGGCCAGCGAGAAGCCGGCCGGTGCCATCTCGGCCAGCCGGTCGACGTGGAAGGTCAGCGTGGCGGTCAGCCCGGTCAGGGCCGGCAGCACCATCTCGAGCTGGGCGACCGAGTCGAAGACCGGCTCCTTGTCCTCCTGGAGATCCCGGTTGTAGGCCAGTGGCAGCCCCTTCAGCGTGGCCAGCAGGCCCGCGAGGTTGCCGATCAAACGGCCGGACTTGCCGCGGGCCAGCTCGGCGATGTCCGGGTTCTTCTTCTGCGGCATGATCGACGACCCGGTCGCGTAGGCGTCGTCCAGCGTCGCGTACCCGAACTCCGCGGTGGTGAAGACGATGATCTCCTCCGACCAGCGCGACAGGTCCACGGCGGTCATCGCCAGCACGAACGCCAGCTCCGCCGCGAAGTCGCGCGAGGCGGTGCCGTCGATCGAGTTGGCCGCCGGACCGTCGAAGCCCAGATCCTTCGCGATCGACGCCGGATCGAGGCCGAGCGACGATCCGGCCAGCGCGCCGCCGCCGTAGGGCGACACCGCCGCCCGCTTGTCCCAGTCCCGGAGGCGGTCGACGTCGCGGGACAGCGCCTGGGCGTGCGCCGCCAGCTGGTGGGCCAGCAGCACCGGCTGCGCGTGCTGGAAGTGCGTACGGCCGGGCATCGCCGCACCCGGGTGCGCCTCGGCCTGGGCCAGCAGCGCCTCCTGGAGATCCACGATCAAGAGGCCGACGCGGCGGGCGGCATCCCGGAGGTAGGCGCGGAACAGCGTCGCGACCTGGTCGTTGCGGGAACGGCCGGCCCGCAGCTTGCCGCCGAGGTCCTTGCCGACACGGTCGAGCAGGCCGCGTTCGAGGGCGGTGTGCACGTCCTCGTCGTCGTCGGAGGCGACGAACGCGCCACTGAGGACGTCGGCGAGCAAGGTGTCCAGCCCCGCGTGCATCGCGGTCAATTCGTCCGGCGTCAGCAGCCCGGCCTGGTTGAGGACCTTCGCGTGGGCCTTGGAGCCCGCGATGTCGAACGGCGCCAGCACCCAGTCGAAGTGGGTCGACTTCGAGAGGGCGGCCAGTGCGTCCGCCGGACCGCCGGCGAACCGCCCGCCCCACAGCTTCAGCGGGGCGGCACCGGAAGCGGCGTCGGAGGTCGTCATGTCAGTCGGTCCCGGCTTCCATGGCGGCGGCCTCGCTGGCCAGGTCGATGGCGGCCGCCTCGGCGGCGGTCGGCTCGAAGCTGGCGATGGCGGCGGCGTCCCCGGGGCGCAGGGCGCCGACCAGGGTCTCCGTCGCGTCGAGCTGACCGAGTTCGGCGTACAGCTCGAGCTTGGCCCGGGTGTCGGCGATGTCGAGGTTGCGCATGGTCAGCTGCCCGATGCGGTCGGACGGCCCGAAGGCGGCGTCGGCGACGCGCTCCATGGACAGCTTCTCCGGGTGGTAGGACAGTGCCGGCCCGGTGGTGTCGAGGATCGTGTAGTCGTTGCCCCGACGCAACCGGAGCGTGACGGTGCCGGTGATGGCCGATCCGACCCAGCGCTGCAACGACTCTCGCAACATCAGGCCCTGCGGGTCGAGCCAGCGGCCCTCGTACAGCAGCCGGCCGAGCTTGCGTCCCTCGTTGTGGTAGGCGGCGACGGTGTCCTCGTTGTGGATCGCGTTGACCAGCCGCTCGTAACCGGCGAACAGCAGCGCCATCCCGGGTGCTTCGTAGATGCCGCGCGACTTGGCCTCGATGATGCGGTTCTCGATCTGGTCGGACATGCCCAGTCCGTGCCGGCCGCCGATGGTGTTGGCCTCGTTGACCAGCGCCACGGGATCGGTGTAGTCGACGCCGTTGATGGCGACGGGGCGCCCACGCTCGAAGCGCAGGGTCACGTCCTCGGGCGCGATCGCGATGCTCTGGTCCCAGTGCGCGACACCCATGATGGGCTCTACGATCTCGACCGAGGTGTCGAGCTGCTCGAGGGTCTTGGCCTCGTGGGTGGCGCCCCAGATGTTGGCGTCGGTGGAATAGGCCTTCTCGACGGACGCGCGGTAGGGCAGGTCGCGGGCGAGCAACCACTGGCTCATCTCGGTGCGGCCACCGAGTTCGGACACGAAACGGGTGTCCAGCCATGGCTTGTAGATGCGCAGCCGTGGGTTGGCGAGCAGCCCGTAGCGGTAGAACCGCTCGATGTCGTTGCCCTTGTAGGTCGAGCCGTCACCCCAGATGTCGACCTCGTCCTCGGCCATCGCCCGCACCAGCAGGGTGCCGGTGACGGCACGGCCGAGCGGGGTGGTGTTGAAGTAGGTGAGCCCCGCGGAGCGGATGTGGAAGGCGCCGCAGGCCAGCGCCACCAGGCCCTCTTCGACGAGAGCGGCGCGGCAGTCCACGATGCGGGCGATCTCGGCGCCGTACTCCCGGGCACGGCCCGGGACGCCCGACAGGTCGGGTTCGTCGTACTGACCGAGGTCGGCGGTGTAGGCGCACGGCACGGCGCCGTTCTCGCGCATCCAGGCGACCGCGACGGAGGTGTCGAGCCCTCCGGAGAACGCGATGCCGACCTTCTGGCCCTGGGGCAGGGATTCAAGAACCTTGGACACGTGCGGAGCCTATCTGTGCGGTGCGGGCTGCCCGGTTCGGCAGCCGCGGGGGCGGTACGGGGTGCGGGACGGAGGAACGGGTTCAGTCGGCGAGGCCGGCGATGCGGCGGCCGACCTCGTCGCCGGTGAGACCGTCCCTGGCGACCACCAGGATCGTGTCGTCACCGGCGATGGTGCCGACCACGTCGGCGAGGCTGGCCCGGTCGATGGCGCTGGCCAGGAACTGCGCGGCCCCCGGTGGGGTCCGCAGCACCGCGAGATTGGCCGACGCGTCGTAGGACAGCAGCAACTCGTTGAGCAGCCGTCCCAGCCGGTCGGTGCCGCCGGGCATCGGACGGGGGACGCCGTCCTCGGGGATGACGTAGACCGGCGGGCCCCCGTCGACCCCGCGGACCTTCATCGCCCCGAGCTCGTCGAGGTCGCGGGACAGCGTGGCCTGGGTGACCTCGATGCCCGCACCGGCCAGCACCGCCGACAGCTCCGTCTGCGAGTGCAGCCGCTGGGACCGGATGGCCTGGGTGATCCGGGACAACCGGGCGGCCTTGGTGGCCGGCGTGCCGGCGGTCATCGGGGCACCCCGGTCACCGCTCGAGAAGGAAGGCCAGCAGCGCCTTCTGGGCGTGCAGCCGGTTCTCGGCCTCGTCCCAGACGGCGGACTGGGGACCGTCGAGGACCTCGTCGGTGATCTCCCAGCCGCGGTGCGCCGGCAGGCAGTGCAGCACGATGGCCGCCTCCGCCGCCCGGCCCAGCAGAGCGGCGTCGAGCTGGTACGGGCGGAAGGGGCCGACCCGGTCCAGCCCGTCGTTCTCCTGGCCCATGGAGGTCCAGGTGTCGGTGACCAGCACGTCGGCACCGTCGACCGCGGCGTGCGGATCGGCGACCATCGTCACCGAGCCGCCGGTCTGCGCCGCCCGCTCCTTGGCGTCGGTCCCGACCCACGGCAGCGGGTCGAAGCCCGTCGGGGAGGCGACCCGCACGTGCATGCCGGCGTTGGCACCGCCCAGCATCAGGCTGTGCGCCATGTTGTTGTTGCCGTCGCCGAGGTAGGTCAGGGTGAGCCCGGCGAGGGTGCCCTTGCGCTCCCGCACGGTCTGCAGGTCGGCGAGGACCTGGCAGGGGTGGAACTCGTCGGTCAGCGCGTTGATCACCGGGACCGAGGCCGCGGACGCCAGCGCGTCGATCCGCCGCTGGGCGAAGGTGCGGATGGCGATGGCGTCGACGTAGCGCGACAGCACCCGGGAGGTGTCCTCGATGGTCTCCTCCCGCCCGAGCTGGGAGGTGCGTCCGTCGACGATGACCGGCTGCCCGCCGAGCTGGGCGATACCGACCTCGAACGACAGCCGGGTCCGGGTGGAATTCTTCTCGAAGACCACGGCGACGGCCTTGCCGGCCAGCGGGGTGAAACCGGTGCGGTCGGCCTTGTAGGTGTCGGCCCGGTCGAGCACCGCGGTGAGCTCGTCGGGCGTGAGGTCGTCGTCCCGCAGGAAGTGCCGGATCATGAGGCGCTGCTTTCGGTGTCGAGGGCGTCGAGGATGGTCGGAAGGGCGCGGACGAACGAGTCGGCCTGCGCCTCGGTGAGGATCAACGGCGGGGCCAGCCGCAGCACGTCGGCCGCCGGGGCGTTGACGATGAAGCCGGCTCCGCGGGCGGCGACGGCGGCGGCGGGCGCGACCGGCGCGCGCAGGACGATCCCGAGCAACAGTCCGCGGCCGCGGACCCCGGCGACCAACGGGTGACCGAGATCCTCCACGCCGGAGGCGATGTGCTTGCCGAGGGCGGCCGCGTGATCGAGCAGGCCGTCGGCGGCGACGGTGGCCAGTACCGCCAGCGCCGCTGCCGCACAGACCGGATTGCCGGCGAAGGTGGAGCCGTGCTGGCCGGGCTGCAGCAGCCGAGCGGCCGGCCCGGCGGCGAGCACCGCCCCGATCGGCAACCCGCCACCGAGACCCTTGGCCAGCGTGACGACGTCGGGCACGATGCCGGCGTGCTGGAAGGCGAACCACGCGCCGGTCCGGCCGATCCCGGTCTGCACCTCGTCGACCACCAGCAGGGCGCCGCGGTCACGGGTCAGCCGCCGGGCCGCCGCGAGGTACCCGTCCGGGGCGGGGACCACGCCCCCCTCACCCAGGATCGGCTCCAGGAAGACGGCGGCCACACTGTCGTCGACGGCAGCGTCCAGGGCGGCGAGATCGCCGTACGGGACGAAGTCCACCCCCGCCGGCATCGGCTCGAACGGCGCACGTTTGCCGGGCTGCCCGGTGAGGGCCAGCGCGCCCATCGTGCGGCCGTGGAAGCCACCGACGGCGGCGATCATCCGCGGCCGGCCGGTGAGCCGCGCCATCTTGAACGCGGCCTCGTTGGCCTCGGCGCCGGAGTTGCAGAACAGCACCCGGCCGGCGACGGCGGGATCGGCGAAACCGCTGACGTCGAGGAGTTTCTCGGCCAGGGCGAGGACCGTCGGGTGGGTGAAGAAGTTCGAGACGTGGCCCAGGGTGGCGATCTGGCGGGACACGGCCTCGACGATCGCCGGATGGGCGTGGCCCAGGGCGTTCACCGCGATGCCACCGAGCAGGTCGAGGTACTCGCGGCCGTCGGCGTCGGTGACGACCGCGCCGGTACCGCTGACGAGCTCGACCGGCGGGACGCCGAAGTTGTCCATCAGCGCCTTCGACCAGCGGCGGGCGGCGGTGTCGTTGGCCGAGACGTCCCGGTCGTTCGCCGGGACGCCGGTGTCGGCGACGGTGGTCGGATCAGACATCGGTGCTCCCGGTGGGCGTCGTCGGGACCACCGTGGTGCCGATGCCCTGCTCGGCCACGATGTCCAGCAGTACGGCGTGCGGGACCCGGCCGTCGATGACATGGGCGGCGGCGACGCCGCCCCGGACCGCACGCAGGCAGCCCTCCATCTTGGGAACCATGCCGCTCTCCAGGGTCGGCAGCATCGCGGCCAGCTCGTCGGTCGTGACCTCCGACAGCAGCGAACCGCGGTCGGGCCAGGCCGCGTACAGCCCTTCGACGTCGGTCAGCATCACGAGTTTGGCAGCGTCCAGCGCGATGGCCAGGGCCGCGGCCGCGGTGTCGGCGTTCACGTTGTGCACCACCCCGTCGACGTCGGGCGCCACGGTGGAGACCACCGGGATCCGGCCGGCCGCGATGAGATCCAGCACCGCCGCGGGGTTCACCGCGACGACGTCGCCGACCAGGCCGATGTCGGTGGCGACCCCGTCGACGTCGACCGTCCGGCGGGCGGCCGTGAACAGGGAGGCGTCCTCACCGCTCATCCCGACCGCGTGCGGGCCGTGCGCGTTGATCAGGTTGACCAGTTCGCGGCCGACCTGGCCGACCAGCACCATCCGGACGACGTCCATCGTCTCGGGGGTGGTGACCCGGAAACCACCGGCGAACTCGCCCGCGATCCCGAGTCGCTTCAGCATCGCCGAGATCTGTGGGCCCCCGCCGTGTACGACGACCGGGTACACCCCGACCGCGCGCAGGTAGACCATGTCGGCGGCGAACGCCGCCTTGAGGGTGTCGTCGGTCATCGCGTTGCCGCCGTACTTGACCACGACGACACGGCCGCGGAACCGCTGCAGCCAGGGCAGCGTCGCCGCCAGCACGGCCGCCCTTGCCGCGGGGGTGTCCGGGGTCGACCCGGGAATCGCTGCACTGTCGGTCATGTCGAGTACGCCGAGTTCTCGTGCACGTAGGCGTGCGACAGGTCGTTGGTCAGGATCGTGGCGGTCTCGATGCCGGCGTGCAGATCGATCCGGACGTGGACGGAGCGGCCGGACAGGTCGACGAGACCGCGGTCCTCGCCACGGGCACCGCCCCGGCAGATCCAGACACCGTTGATCGCCACGTCGAGCTGGTCGGGGTCGAAGGCGGCCGTGGTGGTGCCCACGGCGGCCAGGATGCGGCCCCAGTTGGCGTCACCGCCGAAGAACGCCGTCTTCACCAGGTTGTTCCGGGCCACCGAGCGCCCCACCTCGACCGCGTCGTCCTCGGAGGCGGCGTGCAGCACCTCGATGGCGATCTCCTTGGTGGCGCCCTCGGCGTCGGCCATCAGTTGCCGGGCGAGGTCCTTGCAGGCCCGGGTGACCGCGGCGGTCAGCACCTCGAGCGGCGGCCGCTGCCCCGAGGCACCGGAGGCCAGCAGCAGCACGGTGTCGTTGGTGCTCATGGCGCCGTCGGAGTCGAGCCGGTCGAAGCTGACCCTGGTGGCGGCGCGCAGCGCGGTGTCCAGATCCGCGGAGCCCACGGCGGCGTCGGTGGTGAGCACGACGAGCATGGTGGCCAGGCCCGGCGCGAGCATGCCCGCGCCCTTGGCCATCCCGCCGACGGTGAAGCCGGGACCCGTGACGGACACCGTCTTGGGCACGCTGTCGGTGGTCATGACGGCCCGCGCGGCGGCCGCGCCGCCGTCGACGGCGAGCTCGTCGTGGGCCGCGTCGATGCCGGCGGTGATCCGGTCCATCGGCAGCATCTCACCGATGAGACCGGTGGAACACACGGCGATGTCGTCCGGCGCCACGCCGAGCAGCCCGGCGACGTGGTCGGCGGTGGCTCGGGTGTCGGCGAAACCGGCCTCGCCGGTGCAGGCGTTGGCACCGCCGGAGTTGAGCACCACGGCGGCGAGCCGGCCGCGACCGATGATCTCCTCGCACCAGCGCACCGGCGCGGCCTTGACCCGGTTGGTGGTGAACACGCCGGCGGCCTCGTACTCGGGCCCGTCGTTGACCACGAGCGCGAGGTCGAGGGCACCGGTGGACTTGAGCCCGGCAGCGACGCCGACGGCGCGGAACCCGGCGGGAGCGGTGACGGTCACGGTGCGAGTCCGATCGTGGAGAGTCCGGTGGTCTCGGGCAACCCGAGCGCGAGGTTGAAGGACTGGACGGCGGCGCCGGCGGTGCCCTTGGTCAGATTGTCGACCGCGGCGACGACGACCACGGTGCCCGCGGCCCCGTCCAGCGCGACCTGCAGGTGGACGCTGTTGGAACCGGCGACGGCCTTGGTCTGCGGCCACCTGCCGGGGGGCAGCAGGTGCACGAAAGGCTCGTCGCCGTACGCCTTGTCGTAGGCGGCACGGAGATCCTCCATTGTGGTGCCCGGTACCGCCGGCGCGGTGACCGTGGCCAGGATGCCTCGGCTCATGGGTACCAGCATCGGGGTGAACGAGACGGTGACGGCGGTGCCCGCCGCGGCGGACAGGTTCTGGACCATCTCGGGGGTGTGGCGGTGCACGCCACCCACCCCGTAGGCCGACACCGAGCCCATCACCTCACTGCCCAGCAGATTGGTCTTCAGCGACCTGCCGGCACCGGACGTGCCCGAGGCGGCGACCACGGTGACGGCGGGCGCGACGAGACCGGCGACCAGCGCCGGGGCCATCGCCAGTGACGCGGCGGTCGGATAGCAGCCGGGCACCGCGACACGGGCGACGCCGCGGAGCTTCTCGCGACCTCCCGGGAGTTCCGGCATGCCGTACGGCCAGGTTCCGGGGTGCGCACCACCGTAGAAGGTCTCCCACGCGGCCGGATCGGCCAGCCGGTGATCGGCACCGCAGTCCACCACGAGCGTCTCCGGACCGAGCTCGGCGGCGATGGCGGCGGAATGACCGTGCGGCAGGGCCAGGAACACCGCGTCGTGACCGGCCAGTTCGGCGGCGGTGGTCTCGACGAGGACGCGGTCGGCCAGCGGCCACAGGTGCGGCTGGTGTTCGCCGAGCAGGGTGCCGGCACTGGCATGCGCGGTGAGTGCACCGATCTCGACCTCGGGGTGCCCGAGGAGCAGACGCAGCAGCTCGCCACCCGCGTAGCCACTCGCTCCGGCCACAGCCACCCGATACGTCATGATCACCCGTTCCCGTCGTCGACTCCGAATACAATACACCGAGATGTATGGTCATTCAGACCGCCGGAGTCAGAGGTAGTCGTGCGGCAACCGGGCGCTCCCGGGGATGAGGTACTCCTCGGACGACAGCAACCGCAACCATTCCTGCTCCACCCCGGGCAGGACCTCGCCGAGCTCCCGCACACCCGCCACCTCGACGCCCGGCACCACGAGGGCGAGCACCAGGCCGGCAGCCGCCGTCGGGGGATCCCCGCGACCGTCCCAACGTCCCGGTCGCAGGGCCTCCGCCCGCACCGTGAGGTCGGTCCCGTCCAGGTCGCACGACGCTCCGACCGACCGCAGGGCGTCCCGTGTCCGGGCGACCCGCGGTCCGCCGACCCCGCGCAGCACCGACCGACCTCCCGCCACGGCGGTGACCACCGCCGCGAGCGGGACCAGCAGCGGTGCCGCCGAGAGGTCCGCCTCGAACGGCGTCAGCTCGCCACTGGTGGACCGGGTGGTCACGGTGAGGCCGTCCGCCGATCGGACCACGTACCCACCGGCGCGGTCGAACACGGTACGTGCGGCCGCGGCGAGCGGGTCGTCCACCGCCGGGCGGCTCCGGATGAGCACCGTGCCGCCGGTCACCACGGCCGCCGCCGCGAAGAACGCGGCTGCGAGGGCGGCCGGGAAATCCGGCGACACCTCGGCCGGCAGCCACACCCGCCCGCGCACCGGGCGGGCCGCGGCCGGGGCCGCCCAGCGGTCCTCCGCGTCGGGCCGGACCGGGCCGGTCACCGCGACGATCCACTCATCGACACCGCCGGATAGCGGTAGACCTCCTTGACCGTCTCCAGGTGCACCCAACTGTCCAGGTGCAGCACCGGGCGGAGGGCGCGGATCTGGTCGAGCTGACCGACCGCGGCCGACAACGACGTCGCCCGCACGGTGGCCAGGACGTCGTAGCGGCCCAGCGTGGCGGCCAGGAATCGCACCCCCGCCAGGTCGGCGAGCAGATCCGTGGCGGTGGAGGTCCGACCCCGGACCCGCACCCCGATGCCGACGTCGTACTCCCGTTGGCGGCCCGGCTTGGACAACGCCCCGATCCGCACCACCCCCTGGTCGATCAACCGCAGCACCCGGGTCCGCGCCGTACCGGTCGCCACCCCGGCCCGCTCCCCCAGCGCGGTGTAGGACAGCCGTCCGTCGTCCTGGAGCAGGGACAGCAGGAGGTTGTCGAGCCGGTCCAGCTCGACGTCGTCCACCCGGGTCGGGCGCAGGACGTCCACCACGAGCTCGGTGTAGGACAACGTCTCGGTCGAGGTCACCCCGTCGATGCTCCGGATGCGCTCCAACACCGCCGCCAGCTCGCGGTCGTCGCGGGTCCGCGCCTCCACGATCAGCGGGAACGCCCCACTGGCCAGGGACACGAACGGCACCTGCTCGATCCCGGCCAGCGCCGTCGCGACCGCACGGACCGGTTGGTCGACCGAGATCGACACGTGGGCCAGCGATCTGATGCCCAGGGTCGCGGGATGCACGATGCCGACCACCTGCACCTCACCGCTGTCCAGGAGGGCGGCGAGGCGTTTGGACGTCGTGGCCCGGGAGACGCCGAGGGAGACGGCGAGATCGTTCAGCCCGATGCGCCCGTCCGCTCGCAACTCGTCCATGATGCGGAGGTCGACCTCGTCGACCCGGGCTGCGTGAGCTTCTTGATCTGACGTTAACAATTGCACGGCCCTCCCCGATTGTGCCCAGATCCTGCAGTGGAGCGCCGCTTCGCGGGCTTATCAGTGAACATCGGCGCCCCCGGTCGTACTTATCTGCATTCCTGGGTCTCACAGCTGCATTTCCGTCACTTGTCACGACGATTCGGCAATCCTAAGGTCACGATCACGCCGATTGCACCATCTTCCCGCTCCGATCAGATCATCGCGGCGTCAGGCCGCCGGAAGGACCTCAACAATGCGCAAGACGCTCGTAACCCTGGCGGCCATCGCACTGGCCACCACCCTGGCCGCGTGCGGCGACAGCTCCACCCCGACCACAGCCGGCGGCGCCACCTCCGGCAGCGGGTCGGCGTCGTCGGGCACCGCACCGGCCGCCGCCGCTCCGACCGGCCTGATCGACAGCGCGTCCCTGTCGGTCTGCATCGATCCCGAATACGCCCCGCTCGAGTACTTCGAGGGCACCGACACCAGCAACCCCGTCGGCTTCGACGCCGACTCCGCCCGCGCGCTCGGCGCCCTCTGGGGTGTCGAGACCACCTGGCAGATCACGTCTTTCGACGGACTGATGCCCGCCCTGCAGGCGCAGCGGTGTGACATCGTGTGGTCGGGCCTCTACACCAGCGCCGAGCGGCTCGCCGTCGCCGATGCGGCGCCCTACCTGAAGACCGGGCCGGGACTGCTCGTCGCCGCGGGCACCACCGACATCACCGACGCCGACAGCCTGTCCGGCAAGACCGTCGCGGTCCAGGGCGGTGGTGCCAACGAGGCGACGCTGCAGACCCTGTCCGACGAGTTCACCGCCGCGGGCAAGGAACCCATCACGATCCAGCCCTACCCCAAGGTCGCCGAGACCGTCGCGGCCGTCACCAACGGCAAGGCCCAGGCGCTCATCGAGACCGACGTCGCCGTGGGCGACATCGTGGCCAAGTCCGGCGGCGCCCTGGCGGCTGTCGCCGGGGTGTTCCCGACCGAGACCGAGTTCGGCGTCTTCACCACCAAGGGTTCCGCGCTGACCCCCTCGGTGGCCGCCGGGATCAAGACACTGGCCTCCGACGGCACGCTGGCCACGATCGCGACCACGTACGGTCTCGACCCGACCAAGATCGCCTCCTGACCCGATGACCTTCGACTGGGAGACCTTCACCGGGGCGCTGTTCTCGCAGAGCTTCCTCGACGGGGCGCTGCTGTCCATCGCTCTGGCCGCGACCGCGATGGTGCTGGCCACCGTGCTCGGGTTCGGCGTGGCCCTGCTGCGGATCGCCAGGAACCGGCCCGCCCGCGTCGTCGGCGGGGTCTACGTCTGGTTCTTCCGGGCGATCCCGACCCTGCTGGTGCTGCTGCTGATCTGGAACGCCGGCCCGCAGATCCTCCCGTCGCTGCGGGAGAACTGGTTCACCCCGTTCCTGGCCGGGTTGATCGGGTTCTCCGTCGTGGAGGCCGCGTACATGGCCGAGATCCTGCGGTCGGCCCTGCAGTCGGTGGACGACGGTCAGCACGTGGCCGCCCGCGCGCTCGGTATGCCGCCGCGGCAGGTCCTGTTCAGGGTCGTGCTGCCGCAGGCGATCAAGGTCGCCATCCCGCCGTCGGGCAACGAGTTCATCGCGATGCTGAAGTACACGTCGCTGGCGTCGGTCATCTCGCTGCGTGAGTTGCTCACCACCGCACAGGCAGGGGTCTCGGTCACCTTCCGCTACGCCGAGTACTACACGGCCGCCCTGGTCTATTACCTCGTCATCGTCAGCGTCCTGATGGCCGGTCAGCAACTCGTCGAGCGCCGCTACCGCTGGGTGTCCCGTGGCATCACCTCGATCGGGACACCGCCACCGCTGGAGGTTCTCGCCGGAAAGGATTCCCGATGAGCGCCGCATCCGTCGCGACGACCACCCCGCTGCTCCAGGCGGCCAACCTGCACAAGTGCTACGGGCGCACCGAGGTGCTGCAGGGGGTGGACTTCCAGGTGCACCGCGGGCAGGTGAAGGCCCTGCTCGGGCCGTCGGGATCCGGGAAGAGCACGATCCTGCGGCTGATGGCGCTACTGGAACCGGTCGACGAGGGCGAGATCCTGCTCGACGGCCGGCAGCTCGGCGTCGTCGCCGGCCGCGACGGCCGGACGCGGCCCCTCCGGGAGACCGACCTCGCCGTCCAGCGCCGCGACATCGGCATGGTCTTCCAACGCTTCAACCTCTTCGCGCACCTCGACGTCGTCCACAACGTGATGCTCGCGCAGACCGCGGTGGCCCGGCTGAAGAAGTCCGAGGCGCGCGAGCGCGCGGTCGAGATCCTGGAACGGGTCGGGATGGCCGACCGGCTGCACCACTACCCGGGCGAGTTGTCCGGCGGTCAGCAGCAACGGGTCGCCATCGCCCGGGCGCTGGTGCTCAACCCGTCGGTGATGCTGTTCGACGAACCGACGTCCGCGTTGGACCCGGAGCTGGTCGGCGAGGTGCTCGAGGTCATGGAGAACCTCGCCGCGCAGGGCATGACGATGGTCGTCGTCACGCACGAGGCACGGTTCGCCCGCCGGGTCGCCGACGAGGTCATGCTGTTCGACCGCGGCGTCATCGTCGAACAGGCCGCACCGGACGCGTTCTTCGACGATCCGCAACACGAGCGGACCCGGCAGTTCCTGTCCCACCTGCACTGAGACGACCGATGCCCGACGACCACCACCCCCGCCCCGCCGGAGAGGAGCAGACGTGACCGACCGACACCGCGCGGTGTACGCCGACCTCGACGGCCTCTCACCCCGGCTGGGGCGGGAACTGCTGGAGGACAACGGATTCGAGGTCACGGTGCTCGACACCGCCGATCCCGCGGTGATTGCCGGATCGGCGGCGGCCCGGGCCGCCGACGTCCTGCTGGTCGGCTGGACGGCGGTGGACGACGCCCTGCTGGCCGCGCTCCCCCGGTTGCGGATGGTGTCGCTGGCCTCGCGCGGTTGCGACACGGTGGATCTGGCGGCGGCGGATCGCCGCGGGGTGTGGGTCGCCGCCCTGGGCAGTGTCGGCGCCGAGGAGGTCGCGACGCACGCCTGGGCGCTGGCGCTGGCGCTGGTCCGGCGACTGCCGTTCTTCGCGGGCCTCGGCGGGACTCCGGCCGCGGCCTGGTCGCAGCGTCCGGCGGTGGAACCACGGCGGCTGTCGGGCCTCACCCTGGGCGTGCTCGGGTTGGGTCGGATCGGCCGCACCCTGATCGACCACGCCCGGCCCGCGGTCGCCGCGGTGATCGCCCACGACCCCCGGTCCGACTTCGGCACCCCGGCCGGGGTGCGTCGGGCATCACTGGACGAGACCCTCTCCGCCGCTGATGTCCTCGTCGTCGCGTTACCGCTGGATGAGACGACGACCGGACTGATCGGCGCCACCGCGCTGGCGCGGCTCCCGGCCGGTGCGTACCTGGTCAACGTCGCCCGCGGGCCGATCGTGGACACCTCGGCCCTGGTCGCGGCGCTGGACGCCGGGCGGCTGGCCGGCGCCGCCGTCGACGTCCTCGACGTCGAACCGCCTCTCGCCGGGCATCCGCTGCTCGGACGTGGGGATGTGCTCGTCACCCCGCACGTCGGTTTCCTGTCCGCGGACAGCAGCGCCGACTACGTCCTCGGCCAGGCGCGCAACGTCCTCGCCTGGGCCCGCGACGGGCGGCCGCTGCGGCCCGTGAACGACCCGCTGATCCTGGAAGGCACCCGATGACCTCGACCGCCACCCTGGAGGTGTTCCAGTCGCTGTGGGCGATGGAGGACCTGCCGTGGGCCCCCACCGGTCCCCGGCCGACCCCGTGGACCCTGACCGAACAGCTCGACCTCGTGGCCGGGCACGGCTTCCACGGCGTGGCTGTCGACCTCGGTGCGCGCCGGGTGCCGACCGCCGCCGTCCTGGCCCCGCTGCTGGGCGAACGCGAGCTCCGTTGCGCCGTCGTCGCTTTCGTCGCCGACGACGCCGGGCTGGACACCGCGCTCGCCTACGCCGACGTCGTCGGCGCGGACCGCATCGTGCTGTGCGCACAGCTGTACACCCGTGACCTGGCCGCCGCGGCGACCACCGTGGCGCGCTGGCACCGGCGCTGCGCCGGCGCCGGGGTCGAGCTGCAGTTGGAGACCCACCGGAACACCCTGACCAACGACCTCCGCGCCACCGTGGCGCTGCTGGCGGAACTGGACCCGGCGGTGCTGCTGGCCGCGGACCTGTCGCACTTCGTCTGCGCCAACGAACTCCCCGACGGCCATGACCCGGTGGTCGAGGACCTGATCACCGCGGTGCTGGACCGGTCCGGTTCGGCACAGGGGCGCATCGCCACCCGTTGCCAGGTACAGATCCCGCTCGGCTTCCCGATGGGTCACACCGCCGAGCCCCGCTTCCGCGCCTGGTGGCAGCAGGGCCTCCGGGCCGTCGTGGCCCGCGTCGCCGCCGGCACCGGTCCGCGCGACGGCCGGGTGCTGTTCTGCACCGAGCTCGGCACCACCCCCTACGCCATCACCGACGGCACCGGCCGCGAACTGTCCGACCGCTGGGCCGAGGCGCTGGTGTTGAAGACCTGGGCCGAGCAGGCGTTCGCCGCCGCTCTCGTGCCCGACCACTCGACCGCACCGGAAGGAATCAACCGATGACGAGCATCGGCATCGACAACGGACTCGGATCGCACCTGACCACCCAGGGCAACGTCGTGGTCCACGGACCGGTCACCTCCGACACCACCGGGTCGGCCATCCTGCCCGCCCGGGCCTACACCGGGCAGGCCGAGTTCGACCGCGAGCAGCAGGCGGTCTTCGCCTCCGGCTGGGTGTGGGCCGGGTTCGCGCACTGGGTCGCCGACAGCGGCCAGGTCAAGCCGGTGACCATCGCGGGTCGACCGCTGCTGCTGGTGCGCGGGACCGACGATGAGCTGCGGGTGTTCCACAACGCCTGTCGGCACCGCGGGATGGCACTGACCGAGGACGAGATCCAGGTCGAGCAGCGGATCCAGTGCGCCTACCACTGCTGGTCCTACCAGCTCGACGGGAAGCTCGCCGCCGCACCGTACCTCAGCCGCGAACGCCGGTCCAGGCTGGATCCGGACCTGGCGTCGCGTCTCGGGCTGCTGCCCGTGGCGTCGGTCGTCTGGGCCGGGATGGTCTTCGTCAACCTGGCCGCCGACGCCGGGACCGATCTCACCGGTACCGACCACGACTTCCACGCCCTGATGGCGCCACTGACCCGGCGGTGGGCCCACATCGACCTCACCCGCATCAGTCTCGCCGACGAGCGGGTCTTCGACATCCGGGCCAACTGGAAGCTGATCGTGGAGAACTTCCTCGACTTCTACCACCTGCCGTTCATCCACCCGCAGGTCGGACCGGTCAGTGCCTCGATGGACGTGGACGACGTCGTGCTCGCCGACGCGATCGTCGGTGGCTGCTACCCGCGCGGTGCCACCGGCAAGGCGGACAAGACCGACGACGCCCTGCCGTTCCTCGGTGACGTCCCCGCCGACCGGGTGCAGAGCCAGGACATCTTCTGCGTCTTTCCCAACGC
This sequence comes from Nakamurella deserti, assembly GCF_003260015.1. Lineage (NCBI taxonomy): Bacteria > Bacillati > Actinomycetota > Actinomycetes > Nakamurellales > Nakamurellaceae > Nakamurella > Nakamurella deserti. Next base: position 18,510 of record NZ_QCXS01000003.1, read on the forward strand.
GCTGCTGTTCCTGGAGGCGGACTGGTTCCAGGTCATCGGTTTCGACCCGCTCGCGCCCGACCACACCGTGGAGCACATGGCCGTCTTCGTCGACGTCGCCGCGGCCGGCGAGGAGTTCAGCGCCACCCGGAAACGGTTGTCCGAGGTGCTCTTCGAGGTCAACGAGCAGGATCTGCCGATCCTCTACAAGTTGCAGGCGGGCCGCCACTCCCCCGGTTCGGACGCCACCAACCTGGTTTCCCACTGGGACCAGATCACCGCGCTGTTCCAGACGATCGTGGCCCGCAAGGTCGCCGATGACCGGCCCTGACACCGGCGGCGACCTGCAGACCGCGCCGCCCCGGACGCGCACCGGCTGGCAGACGCTCGTCGTCCGGCAGCTGCGGCTCGAGGCGGACGGGGTCGTCTCGGTCACGTTGGCCCGGCCGGACGGTGCCGCCCTGGACAGTTGGGCGCCCGGTGCCCATCTCGACATCGAGCTGCACGACGGCCTGGTCCGCCAGTACTCGCTGTGCGGCGAGACCGGCCGCGAGGCCGAATGGACGGTGGCGGTGCGCGCCGTGCAGACCTCGCGGGGTGGCTCGTCGTTCGTGCACGAGTCGCTCCGGGTCGGGCACCGGGTGCGGGTCTCCGCGCCGCGCCAGAAGTTCCCGCTGGAGCGATCCCCGCGCTACCTCTTCGTCGCCGGCGGCATCGGGATCACCCCGCTGCTGCCGATGATCGAGGAGCTGGCCGGCACCGGCGCGACCTGGACGGTGCACTACGCCGGGCGGAGCCGGTCGGCGATGGCGTACCTGGACCGGCTGGCGCGAGCGGCGACCGGGGCGGGGCACACCGTTGTCCTGCATCCGCGGGACTCCGGGCCGCGGCTCGACCTGGACGCCGTCGTCGACGACGCCGGGGACGACGAGGCGACGCTGGTGTACGTGTGCGGTCCCGCCGGCATGATCCGGGCCGCCCGGCAGCTCGTCCCCGCGGCTCGGCTGCGCACCGAATCCTTCGACCCGGCACCCGATCCCGAGCCGGTACCGGTGACCACGTCACTGCTGGTGGACATCTCGGAGAAGCCCGGTGCCGCCGACCGTCCCTTCGAGGTGCAGCTGGGCGTCGAGGGTGCGGTCCTCACCGTCCCCGCGGGTGTGCCGGCGTTGGACGTGCTCAACGAGGCCGGTGCCGACCTGCCGTGGTCCTGCCGCGAGGGGACCTGCGGGACCTGCGAGACCGGCGTGCTGGACGGTGCCGTGGACCATCGTGACCACGTCCTCACCGACGCCGAACGCGCCGCGCACGACTGCTTCTTCCCCTGCGTGTCCCGCGCCTGCGGGACACGGCTGATCCTGGATCTCTGACCGTGGAGGACGTTCGATGACCACCCATCCGCCCGCCGTGCTGACGCCGGCCGCCGACGAGGCTGCGCTCCGCCGGGAACTGGCCGCCTGCTACCGGCTGGTGGCCCACTACCGGATGACCGACCTGATCTTCACCCACATCTCGGTGCGCATCCCCGGGCCCGAGCACCACTTCCTGATCAACCCCTACGGGCTGCTCTTCGAGGAGATCACCGCGTCGAGTCTGGTCCGGATCGACCTGCAGGGGCGCATCGTCGGCGAGTCCCCGTACCGGGTCAACCCGGCCGGGTTCGTCATCCACAGTGCGATCCACGCCGCCCGCGAGGACGCTCAGTGCATCCTGCACACGCACACCCTGCCCGGCTGCGCCGTCGCGGCCAGCAGCACGGGACTGCTGCCGCTGAACCAGATCTCGATGGAGTTCCACAACCGGGTCGGTTACCACGACTACGAGGGCGTCGCGCTGAATCTCGAGGAGCAGAAACGCATCGTCTACGACCTGGGTGACCACACCGCGCTGCTGCTGCGCAACCACGGCCTGCTGACCGTGGGCCGGACCCCCGGTGAGGCCTTCCTGCGGATGTTCTACCTCAACAAGGCCTGCGAGATCCAGGTCGCCGCGGGCGGTCTGGGCGAATTGATCATTCCCGACGAGGCGATCGCCGAGCACACGGCCCAGCAGCTCATCGGGACCGCCGACGGCGACGATCTCGCCGACACCGACGCCTACGACCTGGCCTGGGCCGCGATGCTGCGACTGCTGGACCGGATCGCCCCCGACTACCGAGACTGAGCCCCCACCTCCATGAGCATCCCCGCAGTTCCCACCGTCGGCCCGAACCCGTTCACCACCGCCACCGCCCCGGACGGCCGGACGGTGTACGGACCACTCGACGCCGCCCGGGTCCCCCGCTACGCCGAGCCGTCCACCTTCGCCCGACTGCCCCGGCTCGACCAGGTGGGCGACGCCGACATCACCGTCGTCGGCGTGCCCTTCGACACCGGCGTCAGCTACCGGCCAGGTGCCCGGTTCGGCCCGGCCCACATCCGGACCGCGTCGAAGCTGCTCCGCCCCTACAACCAGGCCACGGGAATGTTCCCGTTCCACAGCCAGCAGGTCGCCGACGCCGGCGACATCGCCGTCAACCCCTTCGACATCGTCGAAGCGCTCGACACCGTCACCGCATCGGCCACCGCCCTCGCCGAACACGGGTCCCGGCTGCTCACCCTGGGCGGTGACCACACCATCGCGCTCCCGCTGCTGCGGGCCCTCAACCGCATCCACGGGCCCGTCGCCGTCCTCCACTTCGACGCCCACCTGGACACCTGGGACACCTACTTCGGTGCGCCCTACACCCACGGCACCCCGTTCCGCCGCGCCGCCGAGGAGGGCCTGCTGGACGCCGAACGCTGCCAGCACGTCGGTATCCGCGGACCCCTGTACGGCCGACAGGACCTGGAGGACGACGCCGTCGCCGGATTCCAGATCGTCCGCAGCGACGACTACCAGTTCGACGGCATCGCCAGCGTCGTCGACCGGGTTCGCAGGCGTCTGGACGGTGGCCCCGTCTACGTCTCCGTCGACATCGACTGCCTCGACCCCGCCCACGCCCCCGGCACCGGCACCCCCGAAGCCGGCGGCATGACCTCACGGGAACTGCTCAACACCATCCGCGGGCTCGCCGGACTCGACATCGTCGGCGTCGACATCGTCGAGGTCGCCCCGGCCTACGACCACGCCGAGCTGACCGGGATCGCCGCCGCCCACGTCGGGTACGAGCTGTTGTCGGTGATGGCCCCGGCCTGATGGGACACTCGGGGCGCGGGGTGCCCCACCCCGCCCCGGGGAGGGTTCGGTGTCGCTGCTGGACGATGCGGTGGACGAACTGTACGCACTCGACCTGGAACGCTTCATCGGTCGCCGGGGCGAACTGGTCAAGGCGGCCAGGGCCGACGGCGACAAGGAGGCGGCCACCGCCATCGGTGCGCTGCGCAAACCCACCCAGTCGGCGTTCACCATCAACCGGCTGGCCCGGACCGACCCGGGCGCCATCGACGCCCTGGTCGACCTGGGCACCGCCCTGCAGCAGGCGCAGACGGCCGGCGACGCGAAGGAGCTGCGGGAGCTCAACACCCGGCGGCGCGCTCTGCTGGACCGGTTGACGCGGCAGGCGTTCGACATCATCGGTCAGCAGTCCCCCACCGCGGGTCAGCGCGAGGAGGTCACCGCGACGCTGACCGCGGCCCTGGCCGACACCGGTGTCGCCGATCAGCTCCGGCAGGGCATCCTCGTCCGGGCCGCGGAATCGTCCGGCTTCGGGTTCAGCCCGCCCGAACTGACCCTCATCCGCAGCCCACGGCCGGCCGCGGCGCCGGGCGATCCCACGCCGGAGGCACCGGACGAGACCGCGCACGAGACGCCGGCGCCGGCGGCGCCCACGCGTACCCGCGCCACCGCCGGCCGCACCGGGGCCCGGGCGGCGGAGCCCGCCGGAACTGGGACGGCGAAGGACACCGCCGCACGCGGGTCCGTGAAGAAGCAGGCGGCGGAGGACCGGGCCACCCGGGAGCAGGCGGCGAAGGACCGGGCCGTCGCCGCGGCGCAGGCCGACGCCGACGCGGCCGATCAGGCCGTGCAGGACGCGGTCGACCGGGCCGACGCGGCGCAGCAGCTGATCACCCGCCTGCAACGGGAACTCTCGACCGCCCGCCGGGCATTGGACGAGGCGCAGAAGCAGACCAGGGCGGCCGAGCAGAAGCAGAAGGCGGCCCGGGCCGCGCTGAACAAGGCTCGCGGCTGACCCCGCGAGGCCGCCGTTCGACCTAGGTCAGGAAGGTCAGGAACGGCACCCGCTGCTCGGGCTCGGTGAGCGAACCGTGCTGACCGATCAGCCGCAGCACCTTGCGGTCCACGACCCGGGAGTCGACGAGACCGAAGTCGGTCATCGCGGCGGCGACGAGCACGTCGCCGATCCGCGGCCGCACCCGTTCGTCGACCACCGGCCCGAACCAGCCGTCGGCGACGGCCTCGTCGCGGGTCCGCACCCAGACCTGATCGCCGAACTCCGCCGCGAACGCGTCGGCCACCGTGCGGGTTGCGCCGTCCTCGACATGCAACTGCAGGCAACGTGTCTCGCCGGCGATGTGGCGCACCCCGGTCAGCAGCCCCGGCGTCCGGGCCAGATCGTGGCGGTACTGGTGGCCCAGGTCGAGCATGCCGTGGTCGGCGGTGACCAGCAGCAGCGTGCCCTTCGGCAGGGTGCGGCGCAGATCGGCGAGCAGGCGGTCGAGCTCGGCGGTGGCGTCGCGCCAGTGGCGCGACCGCCACCCGTGGGTGTGGCCGTTGTAGTCGACGCCGCCCCAGTACAGATAGACCAGCGCCCGCTCGTGCCGGTGCAGCAGCTCGGCGGCCGTGCGGGTGGCATCGGGCAGCTTCGTCGCCGCCACGAACGACCCACCGCGCAGCGCGGCCTCGGTCAGGCCGGAGCTCTCGAAACGGTCGGGCCCGAGCCGGAACGACGGGACCTGCGCCGCGTCGAGGGCACCGAAGACCGTCGGGTAGGGCTGCCAGGCCACCGGGTCCACCCCCTCGGCCCAGCGCAGGCCGTTGAGCAACCGGTCCTGGGCGGGGTCGAGCATGTCGTAGCCGACGAGTCCGTGCTCGCCCGGTGGGCGGCCGGTGCCGAACGAGCCCATCGACACCGCGGTGGTGGTCGGGAAGCCCGCGCGCAGTACCCGGGAACCGGGGAGCGCACCCTTGAGGAACGGCGCCCGGGTGTCCGGGTCGGCGAGGTTGTCGTGGCCCAACCCGTCGACCAGGACGACACAGACCCGGTCGACCGTGGGCAGTCCCCAGTCCGGCGCGTGGTGCGCGTTCACGCCGAGCGCGCCGGCGGCGGCCGGCATGACCCGGCCGAGCACGTCGCCCGCGTAGTCGGGCACCACCGGGCCGGGAACGCTCATCGGCTCAGCGACGGGAGGCCGTGGCGGCCGACAGCAGCCGGGCGAAGGCCAGCGCGTCCTGCAGCGCGGCGGCGCCCTCGGCGTCGGCGCTGATCCGCAGGGCCAGGTCGTCACCCGCCAGGGTGCCGGTGTAGCCGTGGTCGGCGTCGCACTGCGGGTCACCGCAACCGGCCACCTCCAGGTCGACCCGGGACACCCCGCCCCAGCCGATCGTGAGGGTGATGTCGCGGCCGCTGAGGTCGTTGGCGCGGCGACGCGCCGGGTACTCGGCCGGCTTGCCGACGACGTGCGTCAGCATCACCGTGCGGACCGCGTTGAGCGGCACCGCCTCGGACGTGGCCACCCCGTGGGCGTCACCGCTGTGCTCCTCGTCGCCCGCGTGGTCGTCCGCGTGGACGAAGATCAGCCGGTTCGGCGTGAGCACCAGCACCGACAGGTGCCGTCGGATGGTGTCGGCGTCGAAGGTGGTCTCGCCGTGCACCAGGTGCCCGGAGACCTCCTCGCCGGCCAGCGCCACGTCCAGCACGTCGGTGACGAAAGCCGGGTAGTAGCCCGCCTTGTCGATCTGCTCGGCGAGCCGCTTCGGCAGCGTGGCGCTCATCGCCGGGCTCCCGGCCCCGGGCGGCGGCTCATCGCAGCACCGCCCCGAACTCGCGGGCGGCCGCCTCCACCACGGCGTCCCGGACCTGTTGCGCGTCGGCGCCGGTCAGGGTCCGGTCGGCGGCGCGCACGCTCAGCGCGAACGCCAAGGACTTGTGCCCCGCCGGCACCGGATCCCCGGTGTAGACGTCGAACAGCCGCACCGATTCCAGCAGCGGGCCACCGGCCCGGCGCAGCACCTCGGTCACGCGGCCCGCGGGCACGGTGTCGGCGACCACCAGCGCGACGTCCTGCAGGACCGGCGGGAACGACGAGACGACCGGTGGGACCACCGGGCGACGCTCCGGGAACCCGGACAGGTTCAGCTCCAGGGCGACCGTGCGGGCGGGCAACCCGAGGCGCTCGATGACCGCGGGGTGCAGCTCACCGGCGTAGCCGACCGGCCAGTCACCGACCCGGATACCGGCGCAGCGACCGGGGTGGAACGGTGCGAGCTCCGCGGTCTCCACCCGGAGCTCGGCGCCGGCGGTGCGGCCGATCCGGCGGGCGAGCTCGACGGCGTCGGCCCAGTCGGCGGCACGGCCGGGACCCCACCAGCCCGCGCGGTCCCACTGTCCGGTGAGCACCGCCCCGACGTGCTGCACCTGGGTCGGCACGCTGGCCTCCAGGACGCGGAGGTCGTGGTCGGACGGGCGGGCACCGACGGTCATCACCGGGGGTCGCGGGGCGTCCGGCCGCGGCAGGAAGACCAGCCCGAGCTCGAACAGCGCGACGTCACGCGCACCCCGGGCGAGGTTGCGCGACAGCGCCTCCAGCAGTCCGGGCAGCATCGTGGTGCGCATCAGGGGCCGCGCGGAGTCGAGCGGGTTGAGCAGCGTGGCGGTGCGCCGACGGATGTCGCTCTCGTCGATGCCGAGCGCGACGAAGTCCCGCGGTCCGATGAACGGGAACGTCAGCACCTCGGTCAGTCCGATCGCGGCGAGATCCGCGGCGACCGCACGGGTACGTCGCTGGGCGGAGCTCAATCCGGCGCCGGCCGGGGCCTGCGGCAGCACCGAGCCGATGAGATCGAAGCCGTCGAGACGGGCGATCTCCTCGACCAGGTCGGCCGGACGCAGCAGGTCGGGCCGCCAGGTGGGCGGGGTGACAAGGAGCGCGTCACCGGACTCCGACGCCTCGACGAGGCATCCGACCTGCACGAGCCGCCGCGCGGCGGTCTCGGCCGACACCGGCCGACCGAGCAGCCGTTCCGGCTCCGTCAGCGGGAGCGCGACGGTGGCCGGCGGGTTCGGTGCGCCGACGTCGGTGCGACCGGGTTCCAGGTGACCGCCGCCGTAGCGCACCAGCAGTTCCGCGGCACGCTCGGCCGCGCCCGGCGCGACGGCGGGGTCGACGTCGCGCTCGAAGCGGCGCGACGCCTCGGACGTCAGCGACCGCCGGCGGGCGGTGCGGGAGATGACCGACGGCGTCCAGTGCGCGGCCTCGATCAGCACCTCGGTGGTGGTCTCGGAGATCTCGGTGCTCGCACCGCCCATCACCCCGGCCAGTGAGATCGCGCCGCTCGGATCGGCGACGACGAGGTCGGTGGCGTCCAGGGTGCGGGCGACACCGTCCAGGGTGACGAGCTTCTCGCCCGGAGTGGCGCGCCGGACGGTGATCGGGCCCGCCAGGGTGGCGGCGTCGAAGGCGTGCAGCGGCTGGCCGACCTCGAGCATCACGTAGTTGGTGATGTCCACGGCGAGCGAGATCGACCGGATGCCGGCGGCGAGCAGCCGACGGCGCATCCAGTACGGGCTCCTGGCCGACGGATCGACTCCGGACACCTTGACGACGACGAAGCGGTCGCAGCCGGCCGGGTCGTCGATGGTCACCGGCCAGGGGACGGGCGCGCCGGCGACGTCGCGGATGTCGGTACCGGCGACGTCGGTGAACGGCACCTCGAACGCCGCCGACAGCTCCCGGGCGAGGCCACGGATGGACAGCGCGTAGCCCCGGTCGGGGGTGATCGCCAGCTCCAGCACCGTGTCCGTCGCCCCGACCAGCGGGCGGGCGTCGGCGCCGATCACGGCGGCGGGGTCGTCGGCGTCGAGCACGATGATGCCGTCGGAGTCGTTGCCGACCCGCAGCTCCGCGGCCGAACAGATCATCCCGTCGGAGATGCGGCCGTAGGTCGACCGGGACGCGATCGCGAAGTCACCGGGCAGCACCGCGCCCGGGAGTGCAGCGACGACGAGGTCACCGACGGCGAAGTTGCGGGCGCCGCAGATGACCTGGCGCTCGGCCGAACCGTCGGCGCCGAGCCCTGCACCGACCTCGAGCGTCACGAACCGGATGGGCTTCTTGAACCCGGTGAGCTCCTCGACGGCCAGCACCCGGGCCACGACCAGGTCACCGGTCGTCGGTGGTGGTGTGTGCACGTCCTCGACCTCGTGACCGATCCGGATCAGCGCGGCCTCGATCTCGGCGACACCGACCTCGTCGGGCAGGGCCACGTACTGCCGGATCCACTCCAGCGGGGCGCGCATCAGACCTCCGTCGGGAAGGGCGCGCTGAACCGCACGTCGCCTTCGATCATGTCCCGCATGTCGGGGATGCCGTTGCGGAACTGCAGGGTGCGCTCGATTCCCATCCCGAACGCGAAACCGGTGAACTCGGCCGGATCGATACCGCAGTTGACCAGCACCGCCGGGTCGACCATGCCGCAGCCGCCCCATTCGACCCAGCCGGCGCCGCCCTTCTTCTGCGGGAACCAGACGTCCAGCTCGGCGCTGGGCTCGGTGAACGGGAAGAAGTGCGGCCGGAGCCGGGTGCGCGACTCGGGACCGAACATCGCCCGGGCGTAGTGGTCCAGGGTGCCCTTGAGGTGGGCCATCGTCAGGTGCCGGTCGATGGCCAGTCCCTCGACCTGGTGGAACACCGGCGTGTGGGTCGCGTCGAGCTCGTCGGTGCGGTAGGTCCGGCCCGGGCAGACGACGTAGATCGGCGGCTCGCGGTGCAGCATCGTCCGGGCCTGCACCGGCGAGGTGTGGGTGCGCAGCACCAGCCCGGAGTCGGTGCCGCCGTCCGGCGCGGCGATCGAGAAGGTGTCCTGCAGCGCGCGCGCCGGATGGTCGGGCAGGAAGTTCAGCGCGTCGAAGTTGAAGTACTCCGCCTCCAGCTCGGGACCCTCGGCGACGTCCCAGCCCATGGCCAGGAAGGTGTCGACGGTCTGCTGCATGATGAGCGAGACCGGATGCCGGGCACCCGCCGCGCGCCGATCACCGGGCAACGTGACGTCCACCCGCTCGGCGGCGAGGACGGCGGTGTCGCGCTCCTCGGTCAGCACGGCCAGTCGCGCGTCGTGGGCGGCGGTGATGGCCTGCAGTTCGGCGTTGATCTGTTTGCCGCGGGCCGCCCGCTCCGAGCCGGGCAGCTGACCGAGCGCACGGCGGGAGAGCAGCACCGGCGACCTGTCGCCGAGATGGGCCTGCCGCTGCTCGGCGAGCTCGGCCAACGTGCCGGCCGCGGCGAACGCCTGCTGGGCGGAACCGACCGGGTCGGGCGCCGCCGTGGTCTCGCGTGGCTCGGGTGTGCTGCTCATCGACGCGTGAGTCCTCGGTGTCCTGTGGGGAGCCACCCGGGACGGGCGGCGGTTTCGGGCGCGGTGACGACCGGCCGGGAACGCTGCCGGGGCTGCCGCACCGACCGCTGAGCATATGCGATCGGCACCAGGCCCCCTTCCCGCCTGCGGGCGGCGCGGACTCGGGGGCGGCGCCGCCGACCGGGCCGGGTCCGCCGGTTCCGCCTGGTCCGGCGGCCGGTCGGTAGGGTGCCGCAGATGGCCCGCTCCTTCCTCGCCGACCTGGCGTCGTCCCTGCTCACGTCCGTGCTCGGCCGCGGACGCGCGGCGCCGGCGGCACCTCCGGCGCGGCGGCCGCCGGCCCCCCGCGCGCCCCGCCCCGCCCCCGATGCGCCGGTCAGGGGCCGTTCCGGCGGCACCGCCACCGTCGAGGTGGATCCGGGCGATGTCGGGCGGGTACGGATGACCTACTCACCCGACACCGACGGCAACCCGGATCCCGGGGAGATCGTCTGGACCTGGGTGCCCTACGAGGAGAAGGACGGCCGCGGCAAGGACCGGCCCGTCCTCGTGGTGGCGACGGAGTCGACGGGCACGGTGCTCGCCGTCCAGCTCACCAGCAAGGCCCACACCGGCGACGGCGAGTTCGTCGCGCTGGGCAGCGGCGCCTGGGACGCGGAGGGCCGGCCCAGCTGGGTCGACCTCGACCGCGTGTTCCGGGTGCACCCGGAGGGGATGCGCCGGGAGGCGACCGCGCTGGACGCACGTCGGTACGGGCTGGTCGAGGCGGCCCTGACCCGCCGCTACCACTGGAGCTGAGCGGCGCCGACCCCGGTTCCACGGCTCCCGGATACACGACGGTCGTGGCGGCCCCCCCCCCGCGGTGGGGGGAGGAGCCGCCACGACCGGCGGAAACGGTGCGGTGTCGACCGGGGTCAGGACTCCCGGCGCTGGGCGGACGCCGAGGCGTACAGGCAGATCGCCGCGGCGGTGGCCAGGTTCAGCGACTCGGCCCTGCCGTGGATCGGCACCCGGACCGAGGCGTCGGCGGCCTCGATGACGTGCCCGGGCAGTCCGTGGGCCTCGGATCCGAACAACCAGGCGGTCGGCAGATCCAGGACCCCGTCACGTGCAGCGGCGTCCAGATCGGTGTCGGCCGACCCGGTCGTCGCCAGGACGGACAGGCCGGCCCCGGCGAGGGCGGCGAGCACCTCGTCCACGTCGACCGCGCGGGCGACCGGCAGGTGGAAGATGCTGCCGACCGAGGCCCGCACGGCCTTGGGGTTGAACGGATCGACGGACTCCCCCGCGAACACGACGGCGTCGGCGCCGGCGGCGTCGGCCAGCCGTACGACGGTGCCGGCGTTGCCGGGATCGTTGGCGTCGACGAGCACGGCGACCAGCTTCGCGCCGTCCCCGAGCGCGCGGGCCAGTGGCACGTCCAGCGATGCGCACCGGGCGATCAGGCCCTGCGGCGTCTGGGTGTCGCTGAGCAGTTCCATGGCCCGCCGGTTCACCACGCTCACCTCGACGTCGGCGGCGTAGGCCGCGCGCACGAGGTCGACGTGCCGGGCGGCGGCGTCGGGGGTGACGAAGAGTTCGAGGACGATCCCGGGATGCTCCCGCGCGTAGGCCAGCGCTTCGGTGACGGCCTGGGCGCCCTCGGCGAGGAACTCCCCCGCCTCGGTGCGCCGGGACCGGCGCAGCAACCGGTGCGCGGCGGCGACCCGCGAGCTGCGCTCGGTGAGGACACCGTCGCCGTTGACCTCGGTCTCGTCGTCGGCAGTGGTGAAGAAGTCGGCGTCCTTGGCCGACGAGCCCGACTTCGTCACCGGGAGACCGGTGGCGTCCCGGCCGCCCGGCGTGGTGCGTCCGACCGGCGGACCGGCCGGACGCTCACGACGGGGGCGGGAGCCACCCTGGTGCGTACTCAGGCGGCGTCGCTCGTACCGGCGCCGGCCAGGCTCGGCACCGCGTCCCGGGCGATCGCCACGAGCGCGGCGAACGCCGCCGCGTCGCGGACGGCGAGCTCGGCCAGAATCTTGCGGTCGACCTCGACGCCGGCCAGGTTCAGGCCCTGGATGAAGCGGTTGTAGGTGATGCCGTTCGCGCGGGCGGCCGCGTTGATGCGGGAGATCCACAGCTTGCGGAACTCGTTCTTGCGCTTGCGACGGTCGTTGTACGCGTAGTTCAGGGAGTGGAGGACCTGCTCCTTGGCCTTGCGGTACAGCCGCGAGCGCTGGCCGCGGTAACCGGCCGCGCGCTCCAGGGTCGTGCGGCGCTTCTTCTGGGCGTTGACCGCCCTCTTGACGCGAGCCACGGTGGCACCTGTCTTTCTACTTCGTGCTCACGCCGCGACCTCGGGTCGGACGGCGGAGCGGGATTCTGGGATGGGGTCGTGCGGGTGGCCGGTGGAACCGGCGGCGTGGCCCGGAGGCCGGTGGTGGAGCAGCAGACCTGAGGTCAGCGACCGAGCATCCGCTTGACGCGGGGCACGTCGACCTTGGCCACGTCGGTCGTCCCGGTCAGGCGCCGGGTGCGCTTGCTGTTCTTGACCTCGAGCAGGTGGCGCTTGTTCGCCTGCTCGCGGACGAGCTTCCCGGAGCCGGTCACCTTGACCCGCTTCTTCATCCCGGAGTGGGTCTTCATCTTGGGCATGTCGTTCCTCGTCTCTCAGCCCGTCCGCACGCGGACAGGTGCCGGCTGGCTGCCGGCGGGTGGTTCAAGTGGATGTGCTGGATCAGGTCGTCGGCTTGGGCGGCCGCGGACCGGGAGCACCCGGACGCGGACCGGGAGCACCGGGACGCGGAGCGCCGCCACCGGGCTTGCCCGGGGTGCCACCGGTGGTCGCCGGCCGGACCGCGGGACGCGGGGCGGACGGTGCCGGCGGCCGCGGTGCGGACGACGGAGCCGAGGACCCGGTCGACGGGGCCGAGGACGGCGCCGACGGACCGGACGGGTTGCTGGTCGGACGCGGGGCCGACGGACGCGACGACGGTCCGGACGGCCGGGTGCCCGACGGCGGGCGACCGGACGACGAGCGCTCGGCACGGTCCGGGCGGTCGAGCCGCTCCGGACGCTCGGGCGCGGCGATCGGCGTCGGCGGTACCGCCGCCTTCTTGAAGATCGGCTCCGGTGCCGGCTCGGCGGGCGCCGCGGGGGTGACCGGGGCGTCCGTCGTCGTGTCGTCGGTCATGTCGTCGTCGTCGAGATCGTCGGAGACGTCCTCGTCGCCGTCGACCTGCGATCCCTGGACCTGCTCACCGCGCGGGGTGCGCGGCCCGCTGGCCGGGGTCGGCGACTTGGCGACCTTGGTCGGCGCCTTGTGGGGAGCCAGGACCATGATCATGTTGCGGCCGTCCAGCTTGGGGGCGGCCTCCACGAAGCCCAGGTCGGCGACGTCGGCGGCGAGCCGCTGCAGCAGCCGGAAACCCAGCTCCGGGCGCGACTGCTCGCGGCCACGGAACATGATCGTGACCTTGACCTTGTCGCCGACCTTGAGGAAGCGTACGACGTGACCCTTCTTGGTCTCGTAGTCGTGCCCGTCGATCTTTGGACGGAGCTTCATCTCCTTGATGACGGTGAGGACCTGGTTACGGCGGGCCTCACGCGCCTTCTGGGCGTTCTCGTACTTGAACTTGCCGTAGTCCATGATCTTGACCACGGGCGGACGTGCGGTCGCAGCGACTTCCACCAGGTCGAGATCGGCCTGGGCGGCCATGTCCAGGGCGCGGCTGATCGGCACGATGCCGACCTGCTCGCCGTTCGGTCCGACGAGCCGGACCTCCGGCACGCGAATCCTGTCGTTGATGCGTGGCTCGACGCTGATTGAGTCCTCCTGAAGACGGTGATGTTCGGGTGGCGCTGTGCTGCGGCCGGTCGGCCGCGCCAGAGGCGTCACCACCGGTACAACGGACCGCAGAATGCAAAAAGTCCCGCTGCCGAAGGCAACGGGACCCGATTCCACCCCACCCGGCACGCCGGGAAGGCAATACAGCGGACAGGAACGGCATCGTCGCACCACCTCGCGGTGGGCGGGAGGACACCGGCCCGGAATGCTGGACCGAACCCGGCCGCCGGAGGCAGCGCGGGTGGGAGTCGGGCTCCACTTGCAGTCTGTGCGAGGCGTCCGGGGCTGATCTCACGATTTCGTCCTGGACACTCGCACCTGAGAGTCTAGCGCATGTGAACCCGCCAGCAGAACTCCGTCCCGAGCACCCGCAACCGACCGGCCCGGCCGAGCGGGACCTGGTCGACATCCCCGCCGTCGAGGTGGTCTCACGGGCCGCGGTGATGCTGATGAGCGCCGCCGCCGAGCAGCTCGGCCTCGCCGACGAGGACCCGGACCGGCCCGCGCACCGGGACCTGGACGAGGCGCGCACCCTCATCACGGCCCTGGCCGGGTTGCTCAACGCCGCGCTCCCCGACCTGGGGCCCCACGCCGCGGCGTTCCGCGAGGGGCTGGGCGCGTTGCAGGGCGCCTTCCGGGAGTACTCCGCCGTCCCCGACCAGCCCGGTCAGGGTCCCGGCGAGAGTCGTCCCCGCCCGCACTGACCGCCGGGGGTCGGTCGGCCGAGCTCAGCGGCGGCGCTTGCGACCGCCGCCCTGGGCGGCCTTCTCGCGGTCGATGATCTCCAGCCGGCCCAGTGGCCGGTTCGGGTCCTCCGCCGGGACGGGCGTCCGCTGCCGCCGGGTCTGCGGCGGCGCGTGGTGGTCGTACAGGGCGCGCACCTCGCGCAGGGCGACCACCGCGCGTTCCTTGTCCATCGACTGGATGGCCATCACCGACATGACCTCGTCGTCGGCGAGCTCCAGCTGCGCCCAGACGGCGCCCTCCGGAAACGAGATGCGCTCGATCACCGGCCACGGGACGAAGCGCTCACCGACGATGTTGCGCACCCGCAGACCGTGCGCGTCGGCCCGCAGCCGCGGTCGGGCGGTGAGCATGATGCCGCCGGCGAACAGCAGCCCGAGGCCGGCCATCGCGACGGCGTCGGAGGTGCGGAAGTAGACCCCGGTGTCGGAGCCGCGCAGCTTGAGCGCGACGAAGACCCCCACCAGGATGACCGCGGCGGCCCCGATGGCGGCGTAGACGGCGATGCGTCGAGGTCGGACCGTCACGGCCCCGGGGGTGGGACCGGTGGCCGGGGGTGCGGCCGGATGCGGCTGGTCGGACATCAGAAACCCATTCTCGCGGCCGGGGCCCGCAGGTTGCGCAGGGTCAGCGCCGTGGCCAGTGCGGCCGCCATCGCCTCCCCGCCCTTGTCCTCGGCGGCGCCGGGGCCACCGGCCCGGTCGACCGCCTGCTCGACGGTGTTCACCGTCAGCACGCCGTTGCCGATGGCCACACCCGCGTCCAGGCTCACTCGGGTGAGCCCGTGGGTGACGGCTTCGCAGACGTACTCGAAGTGCGGGGTGCCACCGCGGACGACGACGCCGAGAGCGACCACCGCGTCGTGGTTGGTGGCGAGCTGCGCCACCACCACGGGCAGTTCCATCGATCCCGGCACCGGCACCACCGTCGGCTCGGCGGTGCCCGCCTCCCCCGCCACCGCCAGGGCGCGGCTCAGCAGTCCGTCGATGATCTCGGGGTGCCACTGGGCCACCGCGATCGCCACGCGCAGACCGCGGGCGTCCGGTACGACCAGGGCGGGGCGGCCTTCGCCACTCATGAACGGCTCCTCGTGATGTCGGCGGGAACGGCCCCGTCGGCGTTGTCGATGTCCACCGGGTCGACCGGACTGCCGTCGGTGACCCGTTCGGCGCCGAGGATCTCGGCGGCCAGCCCGGCCAGGGCGTGCCCCATCCGGTCACGCTTGGTGGTCAGGTACCGGAGGTTCTCCGGGTTGCTCTCCACCGGCAGCGGCACCCGCTCGACGATGGACAGCCCGTAGCCCTCGAGCCCGGCGCGCTTGGCCGGGTTGTTGGTCAGCAGCCGCATCGACCGGATCCCCAGGGCGGCCAGCACCTGCGCACCGGTGCCGTACTCGCGGGCGTCCGACGGCAACCCCAGATCGAGGTTGGCGTCCACGGTGTCGGCACCGGCGTCCTGCAGCTCGTAGGCGCGCAGCTTCTGCAGCAGCCCGATGCCACGGCCCTCGTGGCCCCGGATGTACAGCACGACCCCGCGCCCCTCGGCGGCCACCGCGTCCAGCGCCGCGTCCAGCTGCGGCCCGCAGTCGCACCGCAGCGAACCGAAGACGTCGCCGGTCAGGCACTCGGAGTGCACCCGGACGAGGATGTTCTCGCCGTCGGCGATGTCCCCCTTGACCAGCGCGACGAGTTCCTTGCCGGTCACCCGGCTGAGGAAGCCGATCGCCCGGAACTCGCCCTGCGGCAGCGGCAGCCGCGCGTCGGCGACCTGGTCGATGTGCACCTCGGAGCGCCGCCGGTGGGCCACCAGGTCGGCGATGGTGATCAGGGCCAGCCCGTGGGTGGCGGCGAACTCCCGCAACTCGGGCAGACGCGCCATCGACCCGTCCTCGCTGACCACCTCGGCGATGGCACCGACCGGGCGCAGACCCGCCATCTGCAGCAGGTCGACCGCGGCCTCGGTGTGCCCGGGGCGGGTCAGCACCCCGCCCTCGCGGGCGCGCAGCGGGAAGACGTGGCCGGGCCGGCTGAGGTCGCCCGCCTCGGTGGCCGGGTCGCTCAGCGCCCGGATGGTGCGGGCCCGGTCGGCGGCCGAGATCCCGGTCCCGACACCCACCTTCGCGTCGACGGAGACGGTGTACGCGGTCCCCTTGGGATCGGTGTTGACCAGCGTCATGGGGCTCAGCTCGAGGCGGTCGCAGTCCTCCGCGGGCATCGGCACGCAGATGACGCCGGAGGACCAGCGCACCATGAAGGCCGTCTCGGCGGCCGTGGCGAGCTCGCCGGCGAAGATCAGATCGCCCTCGTTCTCGCGGTCCTCGTCGTCCACCACCAGGATGGTGCGGCCGGCGGCCAACTCCGCGACGGCGAACTCGATGGTGTGGAAGCCGTTGGGCAACCGGTGGTCTGCGGCGGTCACGCGGGGACGCTCCCGTCGGGAGCGGTGCCGCGGGTGGTGCCGAGCAGCCGCTCGACGTACTTGGCCATCACGTCGACCTCGATGTTCAGGCGGTCGCCGGGACCGCGGCCGCCGAGGGTGGTGGCGGCCCGGGTCTCCGGGATGACGCCGATGCCGAACTCGGCGCCGGTGTCGGTGTCGTGCACGTCGACCACGGTCAGCGAGATGCCGTCGATGGCGATGGCACCCTTGCCGGCGATGTAGCGGGCCAGCTCGGGTCCCACCGCGATGCGGATCTCGTCCCAGGCGGGATGCGGGGTGCGTGACGCCAGGGTGCCGACGCCGTCGACGTGGCCCTGGACGACATGGCCGCCCATCCGGGTCGTCGGGAGCACAGAACGCTCGAGGTTGACCGCGTCACCGACGGCGAGGGCGCCCAGGGTGGTGCGGGACAGGGTCTCGGCCATCACATCGGCGGTGAAGGTGCCCGCAGCACGGTCCACGACGGTCAGGCACACACCGGACACCGCGATCGAGTCGCCGTGACCCGCGTCGTCGGTGACCGTGGCGGCCCGGATGGTCAGGCGGGCTGAGTCGCCATCGGCGGCGAGGGTGAGGTCGAGCACCTCGCCGCGTTCCTCGATGATGCCGGTGAACACGTGCCATTCCTCCTGCGGACGGGGCGTCCGTGCGTGACGGACCGGCGCGGCCGAGCGGCGGCGCCACCGTCCAGTCTCCCCCATCGACGCGGCGGTCCGGTCGGATCGTCGTCACACCCCGGGTCGGGCCGGGGTCGCGGTCCCGCGGGTTCCCGTCGCGGCGACGTGCAGCGCGTCGGTGGACCGCTCCCCCACCCCGGCGTGGGCGGGCGACGCCGCGCCGGCGGGCGCCCCGGCGTCGGCCGGCGCCCCGACGGCGGCGGGCACTGCGGGACCGGCGGGCGCCGGGGCCGCGGCGGGCACCGGGGCGGCGGCGGGCACGGCGGCGGCGGGCACAGTGGCGGCGGGCGCGGCGGCGGCGGTCGGCGCGGTAGGCGGTTCCGCGTCGGCGGACACCGGCAGCCGGACGGTCAGCCGGGTGCCCGCGCCCGGCGGGCTGGTCAGCTGCAGGTCACCGCCCAGGACGTCCACCCGGTCGAGCAGACCGCGGATGCCCGTGCCGAGGTCGACCGAGGCACCGCCGACCCCGTCGTCCTGGACGTCGACGGTGAGCAGGTGGCCGCGCCGGACGACGTGCACCGACACCTTCCCCGCGTGGGCGTGCTTGACCACGTTGGCGACGGCCTCGGCGACCACGAAGTAGGCGGTGCTCTGCACCGGCATCGGCAGCGGTCCGACGCCGCTGACCCGCAGCACCGACCGCAGCGGCACCCGGTCGAGCAGGTCCTCGGTGGCCAGGGCCAGGCCCCGCTCGAGCAGGGCCGACGGCATCACCGCGTGCACCAGGGCCCGCAGTTCGGCCGCGGCGGCGTCGATGCCGTGCCGCAGCTCGGTGGCCTGCACCCGGGTGTGGGCACCGGGGGCCAGTTCGTTGGCGACCTGCTGGGCCTCCAGGGCCAGCAGCACGAGTTTGACCTGCAGGCCGTCGTGCAGGTCCTGGGCGATCCGGCGGCGCTCGCGGTCGGCCGTCTCGACGATGCGCTCCCTCGACCGACGCAACGACTGCTCGGTGACGTGCAACGCGGCGGTCAGCCGCTCCCGGTCGACACCGAGGGCGACGACCCGACCCGCGGCGCGGACCAGCTCGGGGTCGTCGATGAGCTCCGCGTCGTAGATCACCGCGCCGATGGGCTCGCCGGACAGCTCGATGGTGACCACGCCGCGCGCCTCGGACGCCTCGGGCATCTCGACCCGCAGGCCGTCGGCGTCGACGTAGCGCTGCTCGTCCGGGACCCAGAACACCAGCTGCAGGCTCGGGTCACCCAGCACGGACGCCAGCGCGATCCCCAGGCGCGACCGCCGGTCGTCCCGGGCGCTGAGCCATTCCGACAGCTCCTGCAGCTCCCCGGTGCGGGCGAAGCCACCGCGGAACACCGCCAGCGCGAACGCGATGGGGATGCCGGCCAGCAGGATGTTCTGGGTGCCGTCGGTGATCACCTCGGGGACGCCGAGTCCCCGTCGCAGCACGTTGGCCGAGAACGGGACCCAGAGCGCGGTGAGGATCCCGTAGGTGAACAGGGGGATCAGCACCCGGCGTTGGAACGGCCTGGCGCGGCGGAGCCGGCCGACCAGCAGGACCGTCGTCGCGACCATCGCCAGCGCGCCGGACGCCGACTGGACGATGCCGAGCCCGTGGTGGAGTCCGGGACGATCCGCGACGAACAGCGGCAGGTCGGACTGCCGTCCGTCCAACGCCCACTTCGGTATCTGCAGGACGAAGGACACCACGTAGACGCAGACCACCGTGATCACCGAGAAGCGCCCCCGGAGACGACCGGCCGGGAAGGCGTGCAGCAGGTGCACCAGCACGGCCAGTTGGGCGGCGCCGAACTCCGCGCCGATCATCGCCAGCCACGGGGTGTCGGAGCCGCTGGGGGCGGACAGCAGGAAGCTGAAACCGCCCCAGACGAGCAGGGCCCCCAGCCCGTTGCCCGGTCGACGCCACCAGGCGAAGATGCCGGCTCCCGCCCACAGCACACAGGTCGGGAAGGGGACCAGGGCCCACCAACCGGGCAGACCTTCCGCGACCATCACGGCGAGCAGCACGCCGCCGGAGACCAGCACCCCCACGGCCACCAACAGCAGGGCGCGTCGCTGCGAGCGCAGCAGGTCCGACCTCGGCGGTCGCGGCGCCGCGACCGCCGGGTCGGCATTCACGAGCGGGCCAGGTACTTCAACACCGCCAGCACGCGTCGGTGGCCCTCGTCGTCCACCGACAGTCCCAGGGCGTCGTAGATCCGCGACGTGTGCTGGACGACCGCCTTCTCGGTGACCACCAGCGCGGCGGCGATCGAGCTGTTGCTGCGCCCCTCGGCCACCAGGGTCAGCACCTGTCGTTGCCTGGGCGTCAGCCGGGCGATCGCCCCGTCGTCCTGGCCGGCCCGCGCCACCATGATCTCCACGACCTCGGGGTCGATCACCGCCCCGCCGACCTGGATCCGGCGGAGGTCGGCGCAGAAGGTGTCGACGTCGGCGATCCGCTGCTTGAGCAGGTAACCCACACCGCGGCGCTTCTCCGCCAGCAGCTCGACCGCGTAACGACGCTGCACGTACTGGGACAACACGACGACCGCCATCTCGGGATGGCTGCGGGCGATGGTGAGCGCGGCGACCATGCCCTCGTCGCTGTGCGTCGGCGGCATCCGGACGTCGGTGATGACCAGGTCGGGCCGGTGCAGCTCCGTCAGCGCCAACAGGCCGGGGCCGTCGTCGGCGGCGGCGGCGACCTCGAAACCCGCGCTCTCGAGCACCAGGGTGAGGCCCCGCCGGAGCAGGACCTCGTCCTCACCGATGACGACCTTCACGCGTCGCTCCTCGCACGGCATCCGGCGGATGCGATGTGCACCCCGCACCAGTGTCGGTGCGGACCCGGAATGCGGAATAGACCCAGGTCCCGGCCCCGCCCGGGCCGGCCGATAGTACCGTCCGGGGACGGAGTCGGACCAGGCGGCGAACGCACCGGCAGGGCTGTCGTAGGGACGGCGGAGCCCCGGCGCGAACCGCGCCACGTCGAGACGAGCCGGCAACGTCGACGCGGACCGGTGGCGATGCGGAGCACACCGGCGGCGATGCGGAGGGAACCCGCGGCGACGCGGAGCACACCGGCGGCGATGCGGAGGGAACCCGCGGCGACGCGGAGCACACCGGCGGCGATGCGGAGGGAACCCGCGGCGACGCGGAGCACACCGGCGGCGATGCGGAGGGAAGCGGCGCACCCCGGCGCGAACCGGCTGGCGCGGCGCAAACGGTCGGGACCCACCAGCGAACCGGCGGAGCCCCGAGGGAACCGGCGGGCGCGGGGCCGACCGGCGGGGCCCGCAGCGAACCGGCGGGGTCCCGAGCAAACGGGCGGGGGCCCCGAGCAAGCCGGCGGAGGTCGCGGTCGACCAGCCACGCGCGAAGCGCACCGGCGGGGCCGGCAACGGACCGGCGGAGTCCGCAGCGAACCGGCGGGATCGAAGCGACCCGGCGGCGTCACGGCGCGGCCACCACCCGACGACCACCGCGCGGCGGACAGGGCCCAGGTCTATGGAGGAGGTGGACCTCTCGTCCCTACCGTCCCTTGACCCTGTCGAACAGGCCACGATCGAGTGGCGTCATCCGGAAGGCTCCACCATGACCACGTCCGTCACCTCCGTCAAGCGCCCCGTCCTCGTCACCGTGCTCGTCGTCCTGATCGTGCTGAGTGGCATCTCGTCCGTGTTCACGGCCGTCGTGCTGTTCGGCCTGCCGGGCCCGGCGGTCGTGGCGGCCGTGTTCGCGCTCGTCGTCGGTCTCATCCACTTCGCGGTGGCCAAGGGGCTGCTGAACGGCAACCCGACGGCCCGTGCGGTGGTCGCCGTGGTCAATGTCGTCCAGGCCGCGGTGGCCATCGTGACGCTGGTCAACACCGACGGCACCCTGCAGTCGTCGGCTCTGCGGTCACTCGTCTTCGCGGTCGTCGTGCTGGCCGTCCTGTCGACGCCCGCGGCCAACGCCTTCTTCGCCCAGCGCCGCTGAGCCGCCGCGTCAGCGCGCGGAAGCCGCCAGCCGTCGCAACGCGCCGACGGCCCGGCCCGGGTCGTCGGCGCCGTAGATCGCCGACCCGGCCACGAAGCAGTCGGCGCCCGCCTCGGCGGCGAGGGCGATGGTGTCCTCGGCGATCCCGCCGTCCACCTCGACGACCACGTTGAGGTGGCCGGTGTCGACCAGTGAGCGGGCCTGCCTGATCTTGGCCAGCATCTCGTGCTGGAAACTCTGACCGCCGAAGCCCGGCTCCACCGTCATGATCAGCAGCGTGTCGTAGGACCGCAGCACCTCCGACCAGTCGTCCAGCGGGGTGCCCGGCTTGAGCGACAGTCCCGCCTTCGCGCCCGCGTCGCGGAGACGCCCGGCCAGCCGCACCGGGTCGCCGGTGATCGCCTCGGCGTGCACGGTCACGTTGTAGGCGCCGGCCTCGGCGTAGCCGACCGCCCACCGCTCGGGGTCACTGATCATCAGATGGCAGTCCAGGGGCAGATCGGTGGCCGCGTGCAGCGACTTCACCACGGGCAACCCCAACGTCAGGTTGGGCACGAAGTGGTTGTCCATCACGTCCACGTGCAGCCAGTCCGCGTCGGCGACCGCAGCGGCCTCCTCCCCCAGCCGGGCGAAGTCGGCGGACAGGATGGACGGGGCGATCAGCGTCTGCACGCGAGCCACCCTAGCGACCGGGAATGGCACCGGCCGCGGCGCCGTTACGCTCTCGGCGGCGGAGTGCGGCGTCGCGGACCCCGCGTCGGACCGGCGACGCCCTTCACGGGGACTGGACGGGCATGAACTGGTTCGAGACGGCCTTCGCGGCCCACCTCACCATCGGCGGCGCCGAGATCACCGTCCGGGAGGTCGTCGGCAACGGCTTCGGTCTCGCCTCCGCCATCGGCGGTCTGCGACGCAAGGTCTGGGCCTGGCCGGTGGGCATCGTCGGCAACCTGCTGCTGTTCACCGTGTTCCTCGGGGTGGCCTTCGGCAACCCGCAGGGCGCCACCCTCTACGGGCAGGCGGCCCGGCAGGTGTTCTTCATCGCCGCCAGCGTCTACGGCTGGCACCGCTGGCGGCAGACGCGGGCGACCTCCGGCGGGGAGGCGGTCATCCCCCGGTGGGCCACCGCCCGCGAGCGGGCCGTCTACCTGACCGCCGCCGTGGCCGGTGTGCTGGTCTGTTTCGTGACGTTCCGGTCCATCGGGGCCGGGTTCCCCGCGGCGTGGTGGTACTACCTCGCCGACTCGTGGATCTTCGTCGGGTCGGTGCTGGCGACCTACGCGATGGCCCGCGGCTGGGTCGACTTCTGGCTGTGCTGGATCGCCGTGGACCTCATCGGGGTGCCGGAGCTGCTGTACTTCCGCTTCTACCCGTCCGCGGTGCTCTACGCCGTGTACGGGGCTTTCGTCGTGTGGGGCTTCGTGGTCTGGCTGCGGATCTCGCGCCGCCCACCGCCGGTCGGACTGCACGACCCGGCCATGACGACGCTGGCCTGATCCGGCGCCGGCGGCGACCGGCGCCCGCCGCGAGCGGCCCGGCCCGTCAGGCGTCGCGGCGGATCAGGGCCAGGAACATCGCGTCGGTGCCGTGCCGGTGCGGCCACAGCTGGACCGTGGGCCCGTCGCCGAGATCCGGCACGCCGGGCAGCATCGCCCGGGCATCCAGCACCGTGACGTCGTCCCCGAGACGCCTGAGCACGCCCTCGGTCTCGGCCAGGTGCGGCGAACAGGTCACATAGCCCACCACTCCCCCCACCCGCACCAGCCGCAGCGCGCTCGCCAGCAGCTCCCCCTGCAGACTGACCAAGCCGGCCACCGCCGACGGGCTGCGACGCCAACGCGCCTCGGGTCGGCGACGCAGTGCACCGAGACCGGTGCAGGGCGCGTCCAGCAGCACGCGATCGAACGTGCCCGGCTCGAAGCCGGGGTCGCGGCCGTCCGCGGTGCGCACGGTGACCGGCAGGCCGCGGACGGTCTTGCGGACCAGATCGGCGCGGTGCGGTGCGGGCTCGACGGCGTCCAGGGTGCCGTCCCGCCCGGCGACGAGTGCGCCCAGCAGGCCCGCCTTGCCGCCGGGACCCGCCGCGAGATCCAGCCAGCGGCGGTCGGTGCCTTCGAGCGGCGCGTTCGCCAGGGCCACCGCGACCAGCTGCGAGCCCTCGTCCTGCACGGCCGCGCGGCCGTCCGCCACCGCGGCGATCCGGCCGGGGTCGCCCTCGTCGAGATACACCCCGTACGGCGAGTACGCGGCCGCCGTCCCGCCGGCCGCGGCCACCAGCTCGTCCCGGGTGATGCGGCCGGGCCGCGCCACCAGGTGCACCCGGGGTCGCACGTCGTCGGCCTGCAGCGCCGCGGCCAGCTCGTCGCTCCGGGGAGCGAGTGCGTCCGCGAAGGCCTGCGAGATCCAGCGCGGGTGCGCGGTCGCCACCGCCCAGTGACCGACCGGGTCCACGTCGACCGGCGGCGCGAGCACGGCGACCCACTGGTCCTCGGACCGCTGGCCGACCTTGCGCAGGATGGCGTTGGCGAACCCGGCGGCACCGGGACGGGGACCCGACCGGACGAGATCCACCGTGGTGCTCACGGCCGCGTGCGCCGGGATCCGGGTGCGCAGCAGCTGGTACGTGCCGAGGCGGAGGGCGTCGAGCACGGCGCCGTCCAGGTCCTCCAGCGGCCGGTCCGAGCACTCGGCGATGATGCCGTCGATCAGACCCATCGCCCGGCACGAGCCGTAGGCGAGATCGGTGGCCAGACCGGCGTCGCGGCCGCTGAGGCCGCGGGCGGCCAGGATCCTGGGCAGGGCCAGGTTGGCGTAGGCGCCGTCGGTGCGGACCGCGGACAGCAGTTCCAGCGCCGCCGCGCGCGCCTGGTCGACGGCCGGCGGCGGCGCGGTGTCCGGCCGGCGCGGAGGCCGGGTTCCGCCCCGTCGGTCGGGTCCGCTGGGTCGCGTCATGCCTGCTCCTCGGGATGGGTGAAACGGTCTTCCGGGCCGGGGCGGACACCGCGGGCCCAGTCGGCGGCGGGCATCGGGCGCTTGCCGGGCGGTCGGACCGTGCCCAGACGCAGCGGCGTGGTCGCCGTCCCGACCAGGACCGACGTCTTGGACACGGCCAACTGGCCCGGGGCCAGTTCGCCGGCCGGTGCGCCGGACCGCTCGACCGGGCCCAGGCCCAGCCGATGGCCGCGGAAGACGGTCCAGGCGCCGGGTTCGGTGGTCAACGCCCGCACGGCCCGGTCGATCGCCACGGCCGGCGTCGTCCAGTCGATCCGCGCGTCGGCGACGGTGACCTTGCCCGCGTGACTCACGCCGCCCGGCGGCTGTGGCACCGGTTCCAGCGTGCCGTCGGCGATGCCGTCCAGGGTCCGGACGAGCAGTTCGGCGCCGCTGACGGACAGTCGTCCGAGCAGGTCGGTCGTGGTGTCGGTGGGACGGATCGGCTCGGTCACGGTGCCGAAGACCGGCCCGGTGTCCATGCCGGCCTCGAGCCGGAAGGTGCTCGCACCGGTGATGTCATCACCGTGCCTGATCGCGGCGTACACCGGAGCCGCCCCACGCCAAGCCGGGAGCAGCGAGAAGTGCAGGTTGACCCAGCCGTGGGCCGGGACGTCGAGCACGGGTTGCGGCAGCAGCGCACCGTAGGCGACCACCGCGGCGGCGTCGGGCGCGAGCGCGGTGAGAGCGTCGAGCAGCTCCGGGTCACGGCCGCCGGTCGGCGTGAGGACCCGCAAATCGCGGTCGCGGGCGAGCTCCTCCACCGGACTCGGCTGCAGAGTCCGGCCGCGGCCCGTCGGCGCGGGAGGCCTGGTGACGACCGCCAGCACCTCGTGTCCGGAGTCGAGAAGGGCCCGCAGCGACACCACGGCCGGTTCGGGGGTTCCGGCGAAGACGATGCGCAGGACAGCTCCAAGGACGGGTCCCGTTCGCGGGACGTTCGACAGAAGTCTAGGCACCGTGGCGGGTCCTCAGGATCGCCGAGGGACGGTGGGCGTCGCTGGCGGACCGGTGCGGGGGCGCGCGACTCCCTCACCGGCCGCCTCCCTGCGGCGTATCGTGAAGGCACTACACAATGTAGGAGGTTCACGATGCGGAACGCCCCGACGCCGACCGAGGCGCTGGACCGGGTGCTCGAACTCGTCGTCGTGTTCGACGACGACATGACCCGCGGGCTCGCCGCGGTCGGCCTCACCGTGCCCAGAGCCCATCTGCTGTGGGTGCTGCAGGCCGAAGGGCCCCGGACCCAGCAGGCACTGGCGGCCCGCATGGGTGTGACCCCACGCAACATCACCGGTCTCGTCGACGGTCTGGTGGCGACCGGGTTCGTCGAACGGGCCCCGCACCCCACCGATCGGCGCGCGGTGTCGGTGCGGCTGACCCCGCACGGCGAGACGGTCGCCGAGGGGCTCGTCACCGGCCGGCAGGAGCTGAGCCGCACCCTCTTCGGTGACATCGACGACGACCGGTTGGCCGCCTTCCTGGACGTCAGCGAGGCGGTGCTGGAGCGGTTGGCCGCGGCATCCGCGACGACGGACGCGGGGGCGGGGCCGGCCGCGGCGGCAGGGACGGCCGCGGCGGCAGGGACGGCCGCGGCGGCAGGGACGGCCGCGGCGGCAGGGACGGCCGCGGCGGCAGGGACGGCCGCGGCGGCAGGGACGGATGGGTCGACAGGGACGGATGGGTCGACAGGGTCGACCGGGACGCCGCAGTCGGCCGGGACAGCCCGCTCGGCCGGGACAGGCGGGACGGCGAAGTCGGCCGGATCGGCACGCTCGGCCGGGACAGCCCGCTCGACCGGACCGGCCCGCCCGGCCGGGACAGCCCGCTCGACCGGGACAGGCGGGACGGCGAAGTCGGCCGGACCGGCACGCTCGACCGGACCGGCCCGCTCGACCGGGACAGCCCGCTCGACCGGACCGGCCCGCCCGGCCGGGACAGCCCGCTCGGCTGGGACAGGCGGGACCGCAGAGTCGGCCGGATCGGCACGCTCGACCGGACCGGCCCGCTCGACCGGATCGGCACGTCCCGCCCGTTCGGGCGATGCCGGTCCGGTCGCCGGAGGTGCGCCGGTCGCCGGGAGCACGCCCCCTCCTCCGGTGGGGGACGGCGGCCGACTCGAGGGTGCCGCATCACCCGAGGTGCGGCGGTGAACGCCGCGCTCCGACTTCCCGGTCAGGCGTTCCGGCTGGCGGTGCGCGTCGTGCGACTCGAGGTGAACATCTGGGTCAGCCTGTACCGCTGGGTGTTCCGGCGTCCGGCACGGATCGCTCCCGGCACCGTCACCTTCGGGTACGGGGCCGCCGCCGCCCCGCTGTTCTGGGTGTTCATCGGCATCTCCGCGGTCGAGATCCCCATCCTGGATCTCCTGCTGCCCACGCTGACCTGGCGTCTCGTCGGCCTCGGGTTGGGCCTGTGGGGGCTGCTGTGGATGCTCGGCCTGCTGGCGTCGATGTACGTCTGTCCGCATCTCGTCGGGCCGGACGGTATCCGCATCCGCTCCGGGTTCTCCGTCGATCACGTCATCGGCTGGGACGAGGTCGCCGAGGTCCGGGTGCACCGGGAGAAGCTGCCGGGCAACCGCACGCTGCAGCTGACCGACGCCCCCGAGGGTGCGGCCCTGCACGTGACCGTCTCCTCCGAGACCACCGTGCAGATCGTGCTGGCCACCCCCCGCACCGTGAGAGTGCCCAAGGCCGGCCCGACGGCGATCCACGTCATCTGCGCGTGGACCGACGACCCGGCTGGTTTCCTGACCGCCACCCGGGAGAACCTGCTCCGGGCCGGCGCCGAGATCGACTGAGGTCAGCCGCTCGCGGGCACCTCGTCCGTCCCAGCGGCACCCGCCCGCTCGGGCGTGGTGCACATCCGTCGGGAAGCGCTGCCCCGACAGGCGGGACGGCGACGTCGGCGGCCGCAGCGGCCGACGTCTTCCGCGACGCCTACGTCGTCGGCGGCGGCGCCTCCGCGGCAGTACCGTCCGCCCCGACTGCCGCGAGAGCAGGGTCCTCGGCGGCGGCCGTAGCGGCGTCGGCGGGCGTGGCCGGCTTCTTCCGTGGCGCCCGCTTCCTCGGCGGCGGCGGCGTGTCTCCCGCAGCCCCGTCCGCCACTGCGGCCGCGGTGGCGGGCTGTCCGTCGGCAGCCGGCGCGAGGTCGGGGGGCGCGGCGTCCGCCGGCGCGGCGGCCGGCTTCTTCCGCGGCGCCCGCTTCTTCGGTGGCGGCGGCGTGTCACCGCCGGCGGCGGCAGCCTCGGCCCCGTCGGCCGGACCGGGCGCCGGTTCGCTGCCGTCGCCGACGACCGCCACCGCCCGGGCGGCGTCGGGCCCCTGTTCGAGCAGGATCCGGAAGCCGTCCTCGTCGAGGATCGGCACCTTCAGCTGGACCGCCTTGTCGTGCTTGGAACCGGGCGACTCCCCCACCACCACGAAGGCCGTCTTCGCCGAGACACTGCCCGCGGCCTTGGCACCGCGCTCGAGCAGGGCGGCCTTCGCCTCGTCCCGGGAGAACGTCTCCAGCGAACCCGTCACGACCACCGACAGGCCGGCCAGCGTCTGCTCGGGCCGGTCGCCGAGCTCGTCGGCCATCCGGACCCCGGCGGCTGTCCACTTCCGCACGATCTCGTCGTGCCAGTCGACGGCGAACCATTCGGTCAGCGCGCCGGCGATGGTGGGGCCGACGCCCTCGGCGGCGGCCAACTCGGCCTCCGACGCGGCCCGGATGGCCTCCATCGAGCCGAACTCCTGAGCCAGCGCCCGGGCGGCGGTCGGCCCGACGTGCCGGATCGACAGCGCCACCAGCACCCGCCACAGCGGCTGGTCCTTCCGGGCGTCGAGATTGCGCAGCAACCGGCGCCCGACCTCGGTGAGCTGGTCGTCCTTGGCCCGCAGGAACAGTCCGACACGGCGCAGGTCGTCCTCGGTGAGATCGAACAGATCACCCTCGTCGGTGATGACCCCCGCGGCCAGCAACGCGGTGGCCGCCTCGTACCCGAGCCCCTCGATGTCGAAGGCACCCCGGCCGGCCAGGTGGAAGACCCGTTCCCGCAGCTGGGCGGGGCACGAGCGGGAGTTGGGGCAACGGATGTCGATGTCGCCCTCCTTCGCCGGCCGCAACGGCGAGCCGCACTCGGGGCACTCCGTCGGCATCACGAACGCCCGCAACTCGCGGCCCTCGCGCAGCTCGACGACCGGCCCGAGCACTTCGGGGATGACGTCACCGGCCTTGCGGACCACGACGGTGTCGCCGATCAGGACGCCCTTGCGGAGCACCTCGCCGGCGTTGTGCAGGGTGGCCATCCCGACCGTCGAGCCGGCCACGAGCACCGGCTCGAGAACGGCGAACGGCGTCACCCGGCCGGTACGTCCGACGTTGACCTGGATGTCCCGCAGCAGGGTGTTGACCTCCTCGGGCGGGTACTTGAACGCGATCGCCCAGCGCGGCGCCCGGGAGGTGGTGCCCAGCCGGCGCTGCACGCCGATCTCGTCGGCCTTGACGACGAGGCCGTCGATGTCGTGCTCGATGTCGTGCCGGTGCTCCCGCCAGTACTCCACCCGCTCGAGCACCTGCGCGGGCGTGTCCACGACCAGGTTGTGGTCGGACACCGGGAGCCCCCAGGCGCGGAGCCGTTCGTAGGCCTCGGACTGGCGCGTGATGTCGAAGCCCACCCGGGCACCGATGCCGTGGCACAGCATGCGGAGCGGGCGGGCGGCGCTGACCCGCGGGTCCTTCTGCCGCAGCGAGCCGGCCGCGGAGTTGCGGGGGTTGGCGAACGGCGCCTTGCCCGCCGCCACCAGGGAGGCGTTGAGCTCGGCGAACCCGTCGAGCGGGAAGAACACCTCGCCGCGGATCTCCACCAGTTCGGGGATGTCGTGCCCGCCGTCGTCGGCGAGCGCAATCGGGATCCCGGTGATGGTGCGGACGTTGAGGGTGACGTCCTCGCCGGTGGTGCCGTCGCCCCGGGTCGCGGCCAGGGTCAGCCGCCCGCGCTCGTAGCGCAGGTTGATCGCCAGACCGTCGATCTTGACCTCGGTCAGCCAGTGCACCGGCCCGGCGGCGTCGCGTTCCGCGCGTTCCAGCCAGGCGGCCAGCTCGTCGAGGGAGAAGACGTTGTCCAGCGACAGCATCCGTTCGCGGTGCTGGACGGTCGCGAACTCCGTGGCGAAGCCACCGCCCACCCGCTGGGTGGGTGACGCCGGGGTGACCAGCTCCGGATGGGCCTGCTCGATCGCGGTGAGTTCGCGCAGCAGTGCGTCGAACTCGGCATCGGTGACGGTGGGCGCGTCCTGGACGTAGTAGCGGAACTGGTGGCCGCTGATCTCGTCGGCCAGCTCACCGTGCCGGCGGAGGACCTCCGGATCGGTGACCGGTGCGGCGGCGGGCGCGTCGTCGGCGGGCGGCGCGGCGGCCGGGACGACGGCCTCCGGATCGTCGGCGGACACCGGGTCGGTCGTTCCAGGGGTGGGTGCGGTCACGCGTGTGACATTACGACGCAGGGACGACAGTGACCGGGCCGTGGCGGTCAGCCGAAGAGGCGGTCCAGCAGCCGGGCCCACCAGGAACCGCCGGCGCGGCTGTCGGCGGAGCCGTCCGGTCCGGGCGCGGCACCGCTGCCACCGCTGCCGCCACCGCCGAGGTCCGTGGTGTCCCCGTCGGCGGGGGGACGGAGACGGCTGCGCGGGCCGCCGGGATCCGGCGCGACGTCGGCGGGCAGCTCGGGCACGTCGCCACCACTGCGCGCCGCGGCCATGTCGGCGGGATCGTCGGCGTCGGCGGCGATCACGAAGCCGTGCAGCAGGATGCGCCGTGCGTCCAGATCACCCGGGCGCCGGTCCTGGTCGACCACGAAGCCGAACAGCGTGCGCAGCGCCTCCTGCCCGAAATCGATCACGTCGAAGGGCATCCCGGCGCCGTTGACGACGGCGAAGGCACCCTCCGGGTCCTCGTCGCCGGCCCAGAAGGGCTGCTCGAAATCCAACCTCGCGCCCTCGTCGACGATCACCCCCTGCTCGGCGACGAGCATCAGCTCGCGGGCGGTGTCGCCGTCGGGTCCGAGGATCTCCAGGGCGGTGCTGTCGGCGACGCTGTTGACCTGCAGCCGGACCGCGGTGCGACCGGCGCCGACGGTGGCGAGGGCCGCGGTCAGGTCGGTCAACTCCAGCAGGTCCTGGCCGCAGACGACCGCGGTGCGCCCGAACACGCCGGCGTAGATCCGGCCGTACTCGGGATAGCTGGCGGTCAACAGGTCCGCGGGGGGCAGCGGCGCACCGATCCGCCCCGGGAACAACCGCGTCAGCAGATCACGGGCCACGGACGGGTCGCCACCGGTCCCGGGCACCAGCTCGGTGCGTGGGAGACCGGCGGCCAGACCGAGGATCTCGATCTTGGCCATCGGGAATGCCTCCTGGAGGGGATATCTCGGTCCGGACGGGGCGGACGTCTCAGCGGTGGGCGTCGATCGGGTGGTCGTCGAGCCCGTCCGCGCCGGCGCCCTCGGCGAGCAGCCGGGCGACCTCGCGGGCGGACCGCAGCACCTGCACCGCGGTGCCCCCCGGGACGGCGTCCAGGCCGCCGGCCGGCGTGGGCACGATCAGCGAGGCGAGGGTGGCGTCGGGGAAGCCCAGGGCACGCAGGGGTTCGGTGATCGGCCGGGCACGCTCGGCGAGCGGCACCGCCGGGCCGTTCGCGGGTGCGGCGGGCGGGATGACACCGGCCAGCAGCACGGTGCCGGCGTTGAGCGCCTCCCCGACCGGGTCGAGCTCCGCCGCGGTGCGGCCGAGGGACGTGAAGTCCACCCGGACGGCGTCGAAGCCGACGGCGCCGAGCAGCGACCACGGCGGCGGCCGGCGGCCGGCGTCCAACGCCGTGCGTACCCCGGGAACCGCCGCCAGCACCGCGCGGAGACCGTCACGGACGACCGCCTCCTCGACGGCCCGGACGGTGCTCAGACCACTGGCGGTCGGCAGCGCCCCGGCGAGCACCGCCGGCAGCAGCCGCTCCTCGAGCTGGACGACGAGGCCGGCGTGCGGCAGCCGCCGGCGGACCTCGGCGACGTGCTGCGCGAGCCCCTCGGCGAGGGACGCGACGAGATCGTCCATCGCACCCGCGTCGGTGAGCATCCGGTTTCCGGCCGAGGTCTCCAGCTCGGCACCGAGGGTCCAGGGCCCGCAGACCTGCAGCTTGACCGTCCCGGCGGCCGACGCGAGCTCCTCCAGGGTGTCCAGATCCCGGTCGAGCAGGTCCCGCCCGCGGCGGACGTCACGGGACGGCCGGCGCGAGACCCGCCATCCGGACGGGACCACGTCGGCCCAGATGTCGACGAGCAGCGCGATGGAGCGGCCCACCGGGTCCGCGCCCACACCCCGGGCGGGAAGCACGGGCAGGAACGGCAGCTCCGGGACCTCCCCGACGATGACCCGCAGGCTCTCGGCGACGTCGTGACCGGGCATCGCCCCCAGACCGGTCGCGGCGGCCGCGGGCCAGGCCGGCGGCGGAGGCGTCTCGGCGGTGGTCACTCAGCCCGCCCGCACGATGGTGGCCGACGCGCGGACGCGCTCGTTGGCGGGGTCGTAGAGCACCACGGTCTGCCCGGGGGCGATGCCGCGCAGCGGCTCGTCCAGCGTGATCCGCAACCGCCCGTCGACCAGATCGGCACTGGCGGCGGCGGTCCCGCCGTGGGCCCGGACCTGGATGACCGTGCGCATCGGGAACTCCTGCCCGCCTGCCGTCGGGAACACCGGCTCCGCGGTGCTGATCACCGACACCGACAACCGCTCGGCGGCGCCGACCGTCACCGTGCCACTGACCGGCTCGATGTCGAGCACGTAGCGGGGGCGGCCGTCGGTCGCGGGGCGGCCGAGGTTGAGGCCCTTGCGCTGGCCGATGGTGTAGCCGTACGTCCCGTCGTGTGCGGCCAGCACCTCGCCGGTCTCGGCGTCGACCACCGCACCGGGCCGGCTGCCCAGCTTCTCGGTCAGGTAGCCGCGGGTGTCGCCGTCGGGGATGAAGCAGATGTCGTACGAGTCGGGCTTGGCCGCGACCGAGAACCCGCGCCGCGCCGCCTCCGCCCGGACCCACTCCTTGGTGTGGCCGCCCAGCGGGAACATGCTGTGCGCCAGCTGTTCGCGGGTCAGCACCGCCAGCACGTACGACTGGTCCTTGGCCTCGTCGACCGATCGCCGCAGCTCGCCGTCGACCAGCCGGACGTGGTGGCCGGTGACCACCGCGTCGAAGCCCAGGGCGATGGCCCGGTCCAGCAGCGCGGCGAACTTGATCTTCTCGTTGCACCGCAGGCACGGGTTGGGCGTGCGGCCGGCCGCGTACTCGGACAGGAAATCGGCGACGACGTCCTCGACGAACTCGGCCGAGAAGTCCCACACGTAGTACGGGATGCCCAGCAGGTCGCAGACCCGGCGGGCGTCCATCGCGTCCTCGATGGTGCAGCAGCCCCGGGACCCGGTCCGCAGGGTGCCGGGCTGCCGGGACAGCGCCATGTGCACGCCGGTCACGTCGTGGCCGGCCTCCACGGCGAGCGCCGCGGCGACCGCGGAGTCGACCCCGCCGCTCATCGCCGCGAGGACGCGCAGCCGCGGCTCAGGCATCCGAGGTCACCACCCGGCGACGGGACGCCTGCCAGGCCCGGCGGGCCCGTTCGACGACCGGGCCGATGGCGGCGACCACCGCATCCACGTCCGCCGGGGTGGAGGTGTGACCGAAGGAGAACCGCAGGGCGCCCACCGCTTCGGCCTCCGGAACCCCCATGGCGAGCAGGACGTGGGACGGACGGGCGACGCCGGCGGTGCAGGCCGAGCCGGTGGAGCACTCGATGCCCTGGGCGTCCAGCAGCATCAGCAGCGAGTCGCCCTCGCAGTCGGGGAAGCGCAGATGGGCGTTGCCGGGCAACCGGCTGGGCCCGCCGTCGACGTGCGACTGTCCGGGATCGCCGGCCAGCACCACGTCCGGCACCACGCCGCGGACCCCGGCGATCAGGGCGTCGCGCAGCGCGGCGAGCTGCGGCTGACGCCGGTCCAGGGACCCGACGGCGTCCTGCACCGCCACGGCGAACCCGACGATCCCGGCCACGTCCAAGGTCCCGGACCGCACACCGCGTTCCTGCCCACCGCCGAAGAGGATGGGGTCGACGGTCGCGTCGCGGCGGAGCAGCAACGCCCCCACGCCGGTCGGGCCGCCCAGCTTGTGAGCGGTCAGCGTCAGGGCGTCGGCCCCGGACGCCCCGAAGTCCACGGCGAGTTGTCCGACGGCCTGCACGGCGTCGGTGTGCAGCGGGATCCCGCGGGCGTGGGCGACCTGGACGAGCTCGCGGACCGGGTTGACCGTGCCCACCTCGTTGTTGGCCCACATGACGGTGACCAGCGCGACGTCGTCCGGGTTCTCCGCGATGGCGGCCGACAGGGTGTCGGCGTGCACCCGGCCGTAGTCGTCCACCTCGAGCCAGTCGACGGTGGCGCCCTCGTCGGCCTCGAGATGCTCCAGGACGTCGAGCACCGCGTGGTGCTCCGTCGGGCTGGCCAGGATGCGGACGCGGGCGGCGTCCACCCGCCGCCGGGCGCGGTACAGCCCGGCGATGGCCAGGTTGTCGGACTCGGTGCCGCCGGAAGTGAAGATCACCTCACTGGGCCGGGCACCGAGCGCGGCGGCGATCGTCTCGCGTGCCTCCTCGACGCGGCGGCGGGCGGCGCGGCCCGCGGAGTGCAGCGAGGAGGCGTTCCCCGTGTGGGCGAACGCCTGGGTCATCGCCCTGACCACGGCCGGAAGGACCGGGGTGGTGGCGGCATGATCGAGATACACCATCAATCGACCAGGGTAACCGCGCGGGCGGCGGGCCCTCGACGGTCGCCGGTCGGAACGGACGGCGGCCCCTCGAAGAACGGCACCGACGCCGTCCGGAGACGACGGAGCCCGGCCCACCGGGTGGTGGACCGGGCTCGAACCCCGGAGGGTCAGCTCTTTCGGGCCTTGACGGCCTCGGCCAGCTGGGGCGCCACGGTGAACAGGTCACCCACGATGCCGAGGTCGGTGATCTCGAAGATGGGGGCGTCGGCGTCCTTGTTGACCGCGATGATCGTCTTCGACGTCTGCATCCCGGCCCGGTGCTGGATCGCGCCGGAGATGCCGAGGCCGATGTAGAGCTGGGGGGCCACCGAGGTACCGGTCTGGCCCACCTGGAACTGGTGCGGGTAGTACCCGGAGTCGACCGCGGCCCGGGACGCCCCGACGGCACCGCCGAGCGCGTCGGCCAGGTCCTCCACGACGGCGAAGTTCTCGGCGGAACCGACGCCGCGGCCGCCGGAGACGACCACCGAGGCGGCCGCGAGGTCCGGACGGTCGCCGACGGGCTCCGTCTCGGTCTGCAGTATCCGGGTCGCGGTGGCGGTGTCGAAGGTCAGCGGCACCTCCGTCAGGGTGCCGGCGCCGGGGGTGGCCTGCGGGTCGGGCAGCGAGTTCGGCCGGATGGTGATGACCGGGATACCCGCCGCCGCCCTGGCGTGCACGGTGTAGCTGCCGCCGTAGACGGAGTGCGTGACGGTGCCGTCCGCGGCCAGGTCGACGACGTCGGACAGCAGCGCGCCGTCCAGGCGCACGGCGAGCCGACCGGCCGTCTCGCGACCGTCCACGGTCAGCGGCAACAGCACGGCCGCGGGCTGCACGGACGCCGCGACCGTGGCGAGCGCCGTGACCTGCGGGGTGATCAGGTAGTGCGGGGCGTCGTCGGACTCGGCGGCGTAGACGGTCTGCGCCCCCCAGCCGGCGAGCTGCTCACGGTGCGCCGCCGCGGTGCCGGGGGCACCCACGACCACGGCCGCGGGGGTGCCGAGACGGGCCGCGAAGGCCAGCATCTCGGCGTTCACGGGGCGGAGCTGACCGTCGACGATGTCGACGAGGACCAGGACTTCGGACATGGGAAAGCCTTTCGAGGATTCGGGAGCCGGCCGGTCAGACCAGGCGGGCGGAGGCGAGGAACTCGGCGACCCTGGTGCCGGCGGTGCCGTCGTCGACGATCTTCTCGCCGGCTTCCTTCGGGGGCTTGGGCGTCGCGTCGACGATGGCGGAGTGCGAGTGCGCGAGCCCGGCCTCGTCGGCGCCGATGCCCAGGTCGGCCAACGTCAGCGTGGTCAGCGGCTTCTTCTTGGCGGCCATGATGCCCTTGAAGTTCGGGTACCGCGGCTCGTTGATCTTCTCGGTGACGGACACGACCGCGGGCAGCGACGCCTCGAGCGAGGAGTAGCCGCCCTCGACGACCCGCTCGGCCTTCAGCGTGGTGCCGTCGACGGTCAGGTTGCGCACGAACG
The DNA here is from genome assembly GCF_003260015.1 of Nakamurella deserti. NCBI lineage: Bacteria > Bacillati > Actinomycetota > Actinomycetes > Nakamurellales > Nakamurellaceae > Nakamurella > Nakamurella deserti. The sequence continues at coordinate 53,927 of NZ_QCXS01000003.1, forward strand.
TCAGCTGGGGCAGCTGCAGCCGCTCGGCCAGCATCGCCGGAACCGCCGCGGTGCGGCCGTCGGTGGACTCGTTGCCCGCGATGACCAGGTCGAACGGGACCGTCTTCAGCGCGGCGGCCAGGGTGGCGGAGGTCTGGACGGCGCAGGAACCCTGGAGGCCGTCGTCGTTGACGTGGATGGCCTTGTCCGCGCCCATGGCCAGCGCCTTGCGCAACACCTCGGCGGCGCGCGACGGGCCCATGGTCAGCACCGTCACCTCGCCGCCCTCGGCGGCGGTCAGCTGCAGCGCCGCCTCGACGCCGCGGGTGTCGATCTCGTCGATGACGGCGTCGGCCGCGTCCCGGTCGAGCAGACCGTCGGCGGGGCGCAGGTTGCGCTCGGAGTAGGTGTCGGGGACCTGCTTGATCAGTACGACGATGTCCACGTCGGCTGCTTCCTGTCGGAGCGGGTCGGACCCGCTGGTGGCCAGCATCTAAGCGACCGCTTAGGTCGCTGCTGGTTCCCAAGTTAGCGCTCCGGTCCGGCGCCGTCGAGCGCCACGGCACCCGGTGCCGCCCCGGGAGTCGCCCACCGGCGCCGGTACGGTGCTCCTGTGACCGACGCCACCCCTGACGACACCCGCATCCCGGTGATCCTCGACGTGGACACCGGCGTGGACGACGCCTGGGCCCTGATGCTCGCGGCCCGCTCGCCGCGCCTGGACCTGCGCGCGGTGACCTGCGTGTCCGGAAACGTCGGCGTCGACCAGGTGGTGGCCAACACCGCCTACGTCCTCGACGTCGCCGGTGCGCCCGAGGTGCCGGTGGGCCGCGGGGCGACCCGGCCGCTGCTCACCCCGCCGCACCACGCGACGGAGATCCACGGGCCGGACGGACTGGGTGGCTTCTCCCGGCCCTCGGACCGCCGGATCGAAAAGCTGCACGCCACCGACCTGCTGCGGCGCGAGCTGATGGCGGCGATCGGCAACGGCGAGACCATCACCCTGGTGCCGCTCGGGCCGCAGACCAACATCGCGTTGCTGCTGCGCTCCCACCCCGAGGTGGCGCCCGGCATCGAGCGGATCGTGTTCATGGGCGGGTCGGCGTCGGTCGGCAACGTCACCGCGCTCGCCGAGTTCAACGTCTACGCCGACCCGGAAGCCACCGCGATCGTGCTGGCCGCGGCCGACGAACTCGACATCCCGGTCACGATGTACGGCCTGGACGTCTTCCTCGACGTGGAGGTGGGGACGGCCGACGGCGCGCGGCTCGCGGCCTCCCACGACTCCGCCGCCCAACTGGCCGGCCGGCTCATCGAGTTCTCGCTGGGGGTGTTCGGCGGTGACGCCTGCACCATCGGTGACGCCGGTGCGGTCTGCGCGGTCATCGACCCGGGCGGCATCGGCACCGGGCGGTACCCCGTCCGCGTCGAGACCGGCGCCGGCGCCACCCGGGGTCAGACCGTCGTCGACCGCCGGCGATGGGTCGGTGACGCCCCGGTCCGGTCCCATCGCGACGGCACCGCCACCGACGTGGCCCTCACCGTCGACGCCGACCGGTACCGCGCACTCTGGCTCTCCGCGTTCACCGGCTGACAGGATGTGGGTGGGCCGCCGTCGTGCGGCCGGCCCGCCGCGATCGGGTCGGAACCGGGCCCGCAGCCGTGTCGGATCCGGCGGCCCCCCACGTCCCGAAGGTGTCCACGACCCCGGGGCCCCGCCGGTACGCGGGTCCCCGACCCGAGGAGCTGTCATGACGACCACGACCCCGCCCACCGATCCCAGCCTGAACACCGTCACCTGGTGGGAGATCCCGGTGGCCGACCTGGACGAGGCGGCGCGCTTCTATCCCGCGGTGTTCGGCTGGACGGTCGCGCCGTTCGGCGACGGGTACCTGGCGGTCAACCTCGGGGACCGGATGATCGGCGGGCTGTTCGCCTCGTCGGAGGAGCCGGCCGGGGGTGGGGTCCGTATCTACGTCAACGTCGCGGACCTCGAGCAGGTGCTGGCGGCGGCCACCGCCGCCGGCGGCACGGTGATCACCCCGCGGACCCTCATCGCCGAGGGCATGGGCTGGTGGGCCGAGCTGGCCGACCCGTCCGGCCGGCGACTCGGGCTCTGCAGCGACCGGGACGCGGGCGCCTGAGCCGGCGTCACCGGCGTCGGTCGACCCGGACCGGCGGCGACGGCACCGGGTCAGACGCCGATGTCCTCGTTCCACAGCTCCGGGTTGTCCCGGATGAAGTCGCGCATCATCGCGGTGCACTCGTCGTCGTCCAGGACCACCACCTCGACGCCACGGGACCGGAGGTGGTCCTCACCGCCGTAGAACGTGGTGTTCTCGCCGATGACCACCCGCGGGATCCCGTACAGCAGGATCGCACCGGTGCACATGTCGCACGGCGACAGCGTCGTGACCATCGTGGCGCGGGCGTACACCGCGGCCGGCAGCCGCCCGGCGTTCTCCAGACAGTCGGTCTCGCCGTGCCGGATGGCGCTGCCGAGCTGGACGCGCCGGTTGTGTCCGGTCGCCAGCACCTCGCCGTCCACCACGAGGGCGGCGCCGATCGGGATGCCCCCCTCGGCGAGCCCCTGCCGGGCCTCGGCGACGGCGGCGGCCAGCAGGGCACGGTCGTCGGTCGGTGCGGTCATGCGTCCACCTTCTGCAGAGCCTGCGCGATGTCGGACCAGAGATCCTCGACGTCCTCGACGCCGGTCGACAGCCGCACGGTGCCGGGGCTGATCCCCGCGGCCGCCAGCTGATCGGGCGTGTACGCGCGGTGCGAACTCGACGCCGGGTGCATGGTCAACGTCTCGACGCCACCGAGGGACGCAGCCAGCTGGATGAGGCCGACCGCCGAGGTGAACTGCTTGGCCGCCGCGGCGCCGCCGGCCAGGTCGAACGACAGCATCGCCCCCGGCCGGTCGAGCAGGGTCGCGGCGAGACGGTGCTGCGGGTGGCCGGGAAGCGAGGGGTGGTGGACGGCCTGCACGGCCGGATGGGCGGCCAGCCGGGCGGCCAGCTCGGTGGCGTTGGCGCTGGCCTCCCGGATCCGCAGCGGCAGCGTCTGCAGGCCCCGCAACGTCAGCCAGGCGGCGTGCGGGTCGGGAGTCATCCCGACACCGATCGCGTAGGCCCAGCCGCGGGTGAACAGCTCCGGGTCGGCGTAGGCGACGACACCGCCAGTGAGGTCGGAGTGGCCACCGATGTACTTCGTCGTCGAGTGCACGACGATGTCGGCGCCGTGGTGCAACGGCCGGCAGATCATCGGCGAGGCGAACGTGTTGTCCACGACGGTCAGCACGCCGTGACGTCGGGCCACCGCCGCCATCCCGGGGATGTCGGCGACGGCGGTGACCGGGTTGGAGATGGTCTCCAGGTACAGCAACCGGGTGGTCGGCTCGATCGCCGCCGCCAGCGCGTCCGGATCGTCTCCCGGCACCTCGGTGATGCGGATGTTCCACCGCCGGGTCAGGTCGGCGAGCAGCCCGGCGGTGCCGCCGTAGATCGACGCCTGGACGACCAGGTGGTCGCCGGCGACGAGGTTGGCGCTGAGCGCGGTGGTGATGGCCGCCATCCCCGACGACGTCGCCACCGCCGCGTCGGCGCCCTCCAGGGTGGCCAGCGCCTGCTCGAGGGAGCGGACGGTCGGGTTGCCGAAGCGGGAGTAGCCGTACTGGCCCCGGGGATCGTTCAGGGCGTCGGTGATCGCGTCGGCGTCGTCGAAGGCGAAGACCGACGTCTGGTAGATCGGCACCGACACCGGGCGGCCGCGCACCTCGGTGGGGACCGGCACGTGCACGGCCCTGGTCGACAGCGCGGTCGGCGGGACGGGGTTCTGGGTCACGCCACGATCGTGGCACAGTGCGCCGACACCGTCCCCGCACGGACCTCCCGCGGGGCCCGACCAGCCGCGACGTCGCGGCGGCCGGCTCTGTCGGCGGCCGTGGCTACTGTGACGGACGTGTCGGCGGACCAGGCGGTGATCGCTCCCGGCCGGTCGGCGGCCACCGGGGGCGGCGGACCGGCCGGTGCCGTCTCCGACCCGCCACCGCGCCGCTGGGTCCGCCGCCTGTTCGCGGTCTGCTGGGGACACCGCGTGCTCACGGTCGTGGTGGTCGTGGCCGCGCTCGGCGGACTGGGGCTCGGAGCGCTGGTCCCGCTGCTGACCGGCTGGGTCGTCGACGACGCCGTCGGCCGGGACACCTCCCGGATCGGGCTGCTCGTCGGCGCGCTGCTGGTGCTGGCCGTGGTGCAGTACGGACTCGCCTTCCTGCGCCGCTACACCGGCGGCAAGCTGTCGCTGGCGGTGCAACACGACCTGCGGCAACGGATCTTCGCCTCGATGCAGACCTTCGACGGCGCCCTGCAGGACCAGCTCCGCACCGGGCAGATCGTGTCCCGCGCCAACACCGACCTCGGGCTGGTGCAGGGACTGCTGGCGTTCCTGCCCCTCGCGGCCGGTCAGGCGGTGCTGTTCGCGGTGTCGCTGATCGTCATGGTGGTCCTCTCACCGCTGCTGAGCCTGGTCGTCGTGGTGATGGTGCCGCTGGTGGTGTGGGTCGTGCGGCTCACCCGCCGCCGGTTGTTCCCCGCGGGTTGGGCCGCCCAGCAGACGGCGGCCGACGTCACCGACATCGTCGAGGAGAACGTCACCGGCGTCCGCGTCGTGAAGGGCTTCGGCCAGGAGGACCGGGAGACGGGGCGGCTGCGGGACGGCGCCCGGACGCTGTTCGCCCAGAAACTGCGCGTCGCCCGGACGACCGCGGCGCTGACCCCGGCGTTCCCGCTGATCACCACCGTGGGCCAGATCGGCGTCCTGGGATTCGGCGGGTTGCTCGCCATGCACGGGGACATCTCGCTCGGGACCTTCGTGGCGTTCAACGGCTACGTGTTCCAGATCGTGGGACCGACGCGCACCGTGGCGCTGCTGCTGACGATGGCCCAGCAGGCCCGCTCCGGTGTCGAGCGCGTCTTCGAGGTCATCGACTCGCGGTCCACCGTGACCGATCCGGTCCAGCCGACGCCCCTGCCCGCCGGTTCGCTCGGCGTGGACCTGACCGGCGTGGGGTTCGGCTATCTCGCCGACGAGCCGGTGCTGGACGACTTCGACCTGCACGTCCGGCCGGGCGAGACGGTGGCGCTGGTCGGGGCCTCGGGCTCCGGCAAGTCGACGATCTCGCTGCTGCTCCCCCGCTTCTACGACCCGGCCCGCGGCACCGTCGCGCTCGGCGGCGTGGACGTCCGCACGGTGTCGCTGCTCGAGCTGCGCGCGGCGATGGGGGTGGTCTTCGAGGAGGCGTTCCTGTTCTCCGCGTCCGTGCGCGACAACCTGGCCTACGGCCGGCCGGACGCCACCGACGAGCAGATCCACCGGGCGGCCCTCGCCGCCGAGGCCGACGAGTTCATCCGCAGGCTCCCGGAGGGCTACGACACGGTCATCGGCGAGCGCGGGCTGACCCTGTCCGGCGGTCAGCGGCAGCGGCTGGCGCTGGCCCGGGCGCTGCTGACCGATCCGCGACTGCTGATCCTCGACGACGCCACCAGCGCCGTCGACCCGACGACCGAGGCGGCGATCCACGCGACCCTGCGGGCGGTGACCGCCGAGCGCACGACGCTGCTGATCGCCCACCGGCGGAGCACCCTGGACCTGGCCGACCGCATCGCCCTGGTGGACCGGGGCCGGGTCACCGACATCGGCACCGCGGCCGAGCTGCGGGCCCGGTCACCGCGCTTCGCCGGCCTGCTCGACGGGATGGACGCCGACGGGCCGGTCGCCACCGGCACCGGGCCGCTTGCCGTGGACGACGACCGGGACGCCCCCGGCGCGGACGGCACCACCCCCGCCCTCTGGCCGGCTCTCCCGGACGACGCCGGCCCCGATCGGGCGGTGCCCGGTGGTGGGGACCGCATCGGCCCGGCGCACGGCGGCGGTCGCCCGGGGGGCGGCGGCATGATGGCCGGCGGCGGGATGTTCTCGGGGATGCCCGCCACCCCGGAACTGCTCGAGCAGCTCCGTGCGCTCCCGCCCGCCCGTGACGTCCCGGCCGACGAGACCAGCACCGACGCGGATGCCCCGTTCCGGCTGCGGAACCTGCTCCGCGGCGTCCGCTGGCTGCTGCTCGCGGCACTGGTCCTGGTCGCCCTGGACGGTGCCGCCGGGCTCGCCCTCCCCGCGCTGATCCGGTACGGCGTCGACCACGGGGTGACCGTCGCCGCCGCCGGCGTGCTGGGCCTCACGTGCCTGACCGCGCTGACCGTCGCGGTCCTCACGCTGCTGGTCGAACGTGCCCAGGGGGTCGCCTCCAGCCGCGCCGGCGAGACCGTGCTCTACCAACTGCGGGTCCGCAGCTTCCGCCACCTGCAGCGGCTCGGCCTGGACTTCTACGAGCGCCAGCAGACCGGCCGCATCCTCACCCGGATGACCACCGACATCGACGCGCTCTCGACGTTCCTGCAGACGGGGCTCGTCTCCTCGGTGGTGTCACTGGTGACCTTCGTCGGCATCATCGTCGTGCTGCTGGTCATGGACCTGCCGCTGGCACTGCTGGCCTTCACCACGCTGCCGGTGATCGTGGTCGCCACCCTGGTCTTCCGGCGCATCTCGGCGAAGGCCTACGACGACGCGCGCGAGAAGGTGTCGGTGGTCAACGCCGACCTCGCCGAGAACGCCGCCGGGCTGCGGGTCGCCCAGGCGCTGGGCCGATCGGAGCGCAACAGCACCGCCTTCGCCGCGCGCAGCGCGGACTACCAGCGGTCCCGGATGCGCGCACAGACGGCGATCTCCATCTACTTCCCCGGCATCGTGTTCCTGTCCCAGGTCGCCGCGGCGGTGGTGCTGGGCGTCGGGGCCGGGCAGGTGGCGGCGGGCACCCTGAGCGTGGGCACCCTGCTGGCCTTCGTGCTCTACCTGGACAGCTTCTTCGCCCCGATCCAGCAGCTCTCCCAGGCCTTCGACGGGTACCAGCAGGCCGCCGTGGGTCTGTCCCGCATCCGGGAACTGCTCGCGACCCCCGTGTCCACTCCGCGGGCCGACGCCCCCCGGCCGGTCGACCGGCTCGACGGGCGCATCGACCTCGCGGAGGTCGGTTTCCACTACGCCGGCGAGAGCAGGGAGGCGATGACCGGGGTCGACCTGCACGTCGAGCCGGGGATCACCGTGGCCGTCGTCGGCGCGACCGGCGCGGGGAAGTCGACCCTGGTCAAGCTGATCGCCCGGTTCTACGACGTCACCGCGGGGTCGCTGCGGGTCGACGGGGTGGACGTCCGCGACTACGACCTGCCGGCCTACCGTCGGCGCCTCGGGGTCGTCCCGCAGGAGAATCACCTGTTCCGCGGCAGCGTCCGCGACAACATCGCCTACGGACGACCCGACGCCACCGACGCCGAGGTGGAGGCCGCGGCGCGCGCCGTGGGCGCGGTCGACGCCATCTCCCGCCTGCCGGGTCGCTTCCGGCACCCGGTGACCGACCGGGGCCGCAACATGTCCGCCGGCCAACGACAACTCGTCGCGCTGGCCCGCGCCCAACTCGTCGATCCCGACATCCTGCTGCTCGACGAGGCCACCGCGGCGCTCGATCCCGCCGCGGAGGCGGCCGTGCTGCAGGCCACCGACCGGCTCGCCCGGGGGCGTACGACCGTTGTCGTGGCGCACCGGATGACCACCGCCGCCCGCTCGGACCTGGTCGTGGTGATGGCCGGAGGCCGGGTGGTCCAGCAGGGACCGCACGCGGCGCTGCTCGCCGTCCCGGGCCCGTACGCGGACCTGAACAGCGGAACTGAATCGGTCCCGAGGACCTAGCCCACAGTCCCCGCACGCTCACCGGGTCCCACACGGAGCGGCACACAGGTCTAGATTTGGGTTCGGACATTTACACATCGCGAGAGACAGACAAGGCGGACAGCGACGGTGTCGTCAGCCACAGTGCCCCAATTCGGACCCAACGACTGGTTTGTCGAGGAGAAGTACCAGCAGTTCATCGCCGACCCGAAGAGTGTCGACGAGAGCTGGCGGGAGTACTTCGCCGGCCTGGGAGTCACCGCCGGCCCGAACGGAACCTCCTCCGGCAACGGGACCAGCGCCCCGGCGGCGACCACCGCCCCGGCCGCGGCCCCGGCCCCGCAGTCGTCCCCGGCCCCGGCCGCGGCCACCCCCGCCCCGCCGAAGCCCGCCGCCGCACCGGCGCCTGCCGCGGCCCCCGCCGCCGCACCGGCCCCCGCCGCCGCGGCGCCCAAGGCCCCCGCCGCCGCGGCGCCCAAGGCCGCCGCTCCGAGCACCGCGCCGCCGCCCGCGCCGCGCACCGCCAACCACAGCGCCACCACCGCGCCGCCGGCCCGCTCGGCCGCCCATGCCGCCGACCGCGAGGAGGTGACCACCCCGATCCGCGGGATGGCCGCCGCGGTCAGCAAGAACATGACGGCGTCGCTGGAGATCCCGACCGCGACCTCGGTCCGCGCGGTCCCGGCGAAACTGCTCGCCGACAACCGCATCGTGATCAACAACTTCCTCAAGCGCCAGCGCGGCGGGAAGATCTCGTTCACCCACCTCATCGGCTACGCCATCGTCCGGGCACTGCGCGACTACCCGAACATGAACGCCCACTACGGCGAGGTCGACGGCAAGTCCGTCCACGTCAGCCCGGCCGCGGTCAACCTCGGCCTGGCCATCGACCTCCCGGGCAAGAACGGCCAGCGCAGCCTGGTGGTGCTGCCCATCAAGAACTGCGACGAGATGAACTTCGTCGAGTTCTGGCGGGCCTACGAGGGCGTCGTCGGCAAGGCCCGCAGCGGCAAGCTGACCGCCGACGACTACGCCGGCACCACCATCTCGCTCACCAACCCGGGCGGTATCGGCACCGTGCACTCGGTGCCCCGCCTGATGAGCGGTCAGGGCACCATCGTCGGTGTCGGCGCGATGGAGTACCCGGCGGAGTTCCAGGGCGCCAGCGAGCACACGCTGGCCGAGCTCGGCGTCTCCAAGGTGATGACGCTGACCTCGACCTACGACCACCGCATCATCCAGGGCGCGGAGTCCGGCGAGTTCCTGCGGCGTATCCACAACCTGCTGCTGGGCGAGGACGACTTCTACGACGACGTCTTCACCGCGCTGCGCCTGCCCTACGAGCCGGTCCGCTGGGTCTCCGACATCTACGCCGGTCGCAACGGCGCCGTCGACAAGACCGCCCGGGTGCTCGAGATCATCGACGCCTACCGCACCCGCGGCCACCTGATGGCCGACACCGACCCGCTGAACTACCGCCAGCGCCGCCACCCCGACCTCGACGTGCTGTCCCACGGCCTCACCCTGTGGGACCTGGACCGGGAGTTCCCGGTCGGCGGCTTCAACGGTGCCCAGTTCATGAAGCTGCGCGACGTCCTCGGGGTGCTGCGCGACTCCTACTGCCGCACCGTCGGCGTGGAGTACATGCACATCATGGATCCGATCAAGCGCCGCTGGATCCAGCAGCGGGTGGAGGCCAAGCGCCCGAAGCCGCCGTTGGACAAGCAGAAGTACCTGCTGGGCCGGCTCAACGCCGCCGAGGCCTTCGAGACGTTCCTGCAGACCAAGTACGTGGGTCAGAAGCGCTTCTCGCTGGAGGGCGGCGAGACCGTCATCCCGCTGCTGGACGCCGTGCTGAACAAGGCCGCCGAGTACTCGCTGGACGAGGTCGTCATCGGGATGGCCCACCGCGGCCGGCTCAACGTGCTGGCCAACATCGTGGGCAAGCCCTACGCGAACATCTTCCGCGAGTTCGAGGGCAACATGGACCCGGGCCAGGCGCACGGCTCCGGGGACGTCAAGTACCACCTGGGCGCCAACGGCAAGTACATCCGGCCGTTCGGCGACGGACAGGTCGAGGTCACCCTGGTGGCCAACCCGTCGCACCTGGAGGTCGTCGACCCGGTGCTGGAGGGGGTCGTCAGGGCCAAGCAGGACATCATCAACCGCGGCGAGAGCGGCTTCTCGGTCATCCCGATCGCCCTGCACGGTGACGCCGCGTTCGCCGGTCAGGGTGTGGTCGCCGAGACCCTGAACCTGTCGAAGCTGCGTGGATACCGCACCGGCGGCACCGTGCACGTGATCATCAACAACCAGGTCGGGTTCACCACCGCCCCGGAGGCGTCGCGCTCCTCGGAGTACTGCACCGACGTCGGGAAGATGATCGAGGCACCGGTCTTCCACGTCAACGGTGACGACCCGGAGGCTGCCGTCTGGGCCGCCGAACTCGCCGTGGAGTACCGCCAGACGTTCGGCAACGACGTCATCATCGACATGGTCTGCTACCGCCGGCGCGGTCACAACGAGGGCGACGACCCCTCGATGACCAACCCGCTGATGTACCAGATCATCGACGGCAAGCGCTCCGTCCGGAAGATCTACACCGAGGCCCTCATCGGTCGCGGTGACCTCTCGGCCGAGGACGCCGAGGACGCGCTCAAGGACTACCACCGGCAGCTCGAGCGGGTGTTCAACGAGGTCCGCGAGCTGGAGCGGGCCGTGGCCGTCGCCTCCCCCTCGGTGGAGGAGGAGCAGCCGATCCCGCCGAAGGTCGACACGACGATCACCCAGGCGCAGTTGGAGCGCATCGCCGACGTGGCGCTGGAGTTCCCCGAGGGCTTCGTCCCGCACCCGCGCGTCAAGACGGTCCTCGACCGCCGCGTGCAGATGAGCCGCGAGGGCGGTATCGACTGGGCGTTCGGCGAGCTGCTGGCACTGGGCGCGACGGCGATGGACGGCAGGCTCGTCCGGATGGCCGGCCAGGACACCCGCCGTGGCACCTTCGTGCAACGGCACGCAGCACTCATCGACTGGCACAACGGCACCGAGTTCCTGCCGCTGCAGCACCTGTCGGACGACCAGGAACGCGTCCTGATGTACGACTCGGCGTTGACCGAGTACGCCGCACTGGGCTTCGAGTACGGCTACTCGGTGGCCAACCGTGACGCGCTGGTGCTGTGGGAGGCGCAGTTCGGCGACTTCGTCAACGGCGCCCAGTCGGTCATCGACGAGTACCTGTCGTCCGGTGAGGCGAAGTGGGGCCAGCAGTCGGGTGTGGTGCTGCTGCTGCCGCACGGCCACGAGGGTCAGGGCCCGGACCACACCTCCGGTCGGCCGGAGCGGTTCCTGCAGCTGTGCGCCGAGGGTTCGATGACGGTCGCCATCCCGTCGACGCCGGCGAACTACTTCCACCTGCTGCGCCGGCACGTCCTCGACGGCGTGCACCGCCCCATGGTCGTGTTCACCCCGAAGTCGATGCTGCGCAACAAGGCGGCCGTCTCCTCGGTCACCGACTTCACCGAGGGCAAGTTCGAGTCGGTGCTGCCGGACACCTCCGCGGCGGACAACGGCGCGATCACCAAGGTCGTGATGTGCACCGGCAAGATCTACTACGAGCTGGACGCCTACCGGACGGCCAACGACATCACCGACACCGCGATCGTGCGGCTGGAGCAGCTGTACCCGCTCCCCCGACGCAAGCTCAACTACGTGCTCGACATGTACCCGAACGCGAAGAGCTTCCTGTGGTGCCAGGAGGAGCCGAAGAACCAGGGCGCGTGGCCGTTCCTGGTCGAGGCGCTGCCCGAGGCCTCTCCGCGGCTGCTGGGCCTGTCCCGGTCGTCGCGGCGCGCGATGGCGGCACCGTCGGCCGGCTCCGCCCGGGTGCACGAGGTCGAGCAGAAGCAGGTCATCGCCAAGGCGTTCGGACGCTGACCACCGTCTGAGCTGCCCCGCTCCACCCCGGGCCCCGTCGCGCAGGTCGCGACGGGGCCCGGGTCGTTCGCCGCACCGGTCACGACCGCGGTCGTCGCCCGGCTAGGTTGACTGACGTGACCAGCGCCGACCCCGCACCGCCCGCAGCCACCCCGACCTCCCCCGACCCGGCCCTGCCCACGGCGGTCGCGCCCGGTCGCATCGTGCTCATCCGCCACGGCGAGACCGAGTGGAGCGCCACCGGCCGGCACACCTCGGTCACCGACATCCACCTGACGCCCCACGGCGAGGACCAGGCGCGCCGCATCCCGGAGATCCTCACCGCGCTGCGGGTGCACCCGGTGACCGTGCTGGCCAGCCCCCGGGTGCGGGCCCGGCGCACCGCCGAGCTCGCCGGCCTGCAACCGGAGATCGAGCCCGACCTGGCCGAGTGGAACTACGGCGACTACGAGGGCCTCACCACCGCGCAGATCCGGGACGCACGACCCGGGTGGAGCCTGTTCACCGACGGCGCCCCGGGTGGCGACTCCCCGGCCGCGATCGGCGAGCGGGCCGACCGGGTCCTGCACCGGGCCCGTGGCCTGCTGGCCGGCGGCGACGTCGCCCTGGTCTGCCACGGGCACATGAGCCGGGTGCTCGCCGCCCGGTGGGTGGGACTGGACGCCGGGTGCGCGCGGGTCCTCGCCCAGGACCCGGCCTGTGTGACGGTGCTGGGCTCCTACCGGGGCGACCCGATCATCGACCACGCGAACGTGCCGCCGGGGCCGGCCAACGCCTCGACCGGCACTCCCGAGCGCCACCACTGAGCGCCCCCACCGAGCCGGGCCCACCGGCCTCCGACCCGCAGTGACCCCGACTCAGCGAGTCACTCCACCCCCGACCCCGTCACGAACCGGAGACCACGCGTGCCCGACCTGCACCCCCCGCACACCCCGGCCGATCCGCGGATCCGCGACGTCACCCCGGCCGACGTCGCCGCGGTCGTCGGCCTGATCCACGAACTGGCGCTGTACGAGAAACTGCCGGACGAGTGCCATGTCACCGCCGAGCTGCTCTCCGCTGCGCTGTTCGCGCCGCAGCCGTCGGTGTTCGCCCAGGTCGCCGTGGTCGACGGTACGGTCGCCGGCTTCGCGATGTGGTTCCTGAACTTTTCCACCTGGGAGGGCGTGCACGGGATCCACCTCGAGGACCTCTACGTCCGGCCGGAGCACCGCGGCTCCGGGCTCGGCAAGGCCCTGCTGAGCCATCTCGCCGCGATCGCGGTGAGCCGCGGCTACGCCCGGGTCGAGTGGTCGGTACTGGACTGGAACACCCCCAGCATCGACTTCTACCGCGCGCTCGGCGCGGAGCCGATGGACGGCTGGACGACGTTCCGGCTCACCGGTCCGGCGCTGGCCCGAACAGGGACGGGAACCGCCTGATCCACTCGTTGGACGCCTTGGACAGCAGCAGCGCCAGGGTGCCCACCCCGACGACGACGAGCGCGAGCCCCGGCAGCACCTGCGCGCTGGGTACGGCCAGGTAGAAGCCCACGAGCGCGAAGATGAGTTCGACGACGATAGCCGGGGTGCGCGCCCAGCGCCGCCCCAGCAGCAGCCCGCGGGCCACCGCGGCGATCAGCAGCGCGAGCACGACGAAGTACGACGCGGTGGCCAGCGCCCATTTCAGGTCGGCGTCCTCGCGGGCCAGGATCACCACCACGGCGACGACGACGACCAGCGCGGCCTGGGCGACGGCCACCCAGGCCGCCAGCCGGACCGGCGGGGGCGGCGGGATGCTGACGGGCGGCGGATCGACGGGGGCGCTCACGGCACCCAGGCTAATCGCGCCCCGCCCCCGGGCTTCGTCACAGCGCCGTCGACGCGGGCGGCGCGGGGACCGCCGGTAGGCTCCGGGCACACATGCGCGCCCTGTTGATCGTCAATCCGCACGCGACCGCCACCACCGCCCGGCGTCGTGATCTGCTGGCGCACGCACTGGCGAGTCAGATGAAGCTGCGCATCGCGCACACCACCGGCCGTGGGCATGCCGCCGAGCTCGCGGCGCGGGCGGCCGCCGACGGGTTCGGCCTGGTGGTCGTGCACGCGGGTGACGGCACCGTCAACGAGACGGTCAACGGGTTGATGCAGAACCCGCCCGGCTCCCGACGTCCGGTCCTGGCCGTGGTGCCCGGCGGGTCGACGAACGTCTTCGCCCGTGCGCTGGGGCTCGCGCCCGATCCGACCGACGCCACCGAGCAGATCCTCGAGGCGCTGTCGCAGCGGCGGGTGCGCACGGTGTCCCTCGGCCGTGCCGACGACCGTTACTTCACCTTCAACGCCGGCTTGGGGCTGGACGCCGAGGTCGTGGCCGAGGTGGAGAAGCAGCGCGCCGACGGCAGCACCATCTCCAACGCGATGCACGTGCGCGAGCTGCTGAAGCTCTACGTCCGCGGTGACCGCGGCGCCGGGCCGCTACGACTGGAGATCCCGGGACGACCGCCGATCGACGGCGGCGTGCTCACCTTCGTCTCGAACGTGGACCCGTGGACGTTCGTCGGGAGCCGTCCTGTCCGCACCAACCCGGGGACCAGCCTGGACGGCGGGCTGGGTGTGTTCGCGTTGCGGTCGTTGTCGCTGCCCACGGTGCTACGGGTGGGCACGGCGCTGCTGCGCCGGGACGGCGACCCCCGGGGGCGGCAGCTCATCCGGCACGACGACATCCCCGCACTGACCGTCCGCAGCGCCCGCCCGATCGGTTTCCAGGTCGACGGGGATTACCTCGGAAAGCGGACAGAGGTCGCTTTCTCGTCCGTTCCGGATGCGCTGCGGGTACTGGTCTGAACGGGGTGCACCCGCTGCGGATCCGCGTACGGAGGGTGAGGACCGACCGCCGGCCCGCCGTCCGGCAGTACACCGTCTGAATCGATCTGACGAGGGTCGGAGCACATATTCACGTAACATTCACGAAACGTGACTTAGGCAACCTCTGATGTTTTGACCTTGACTTCGCGGGTATGCGTGAAAGCATCAACAGGTCTCGATCACTCGAGAGCAGCCGTGGCGGGCTCATTTCCCGCCGGACACAAGGAGTAATTGAACATGGATTGGCGTCACCGCGCGATCTGTCGCGACGAAGACCCGGAACTCTTCTTCCCCATCGGGAACTCCGGGCCGGCGCTCCTCCAGATCGCTGAGGCCAAGGCCGTCTGCCAGCGCTGCCCGGTCACGAGCGAGTGCCTGAGCTGGGCCATCGAGACCGGTCAGGACGCCGGCGTCTGGGGCGGTATGAGCGAGGACGAGCGCCGTGCGCTCAAGCGTCGCCGTGCCCGCGCCCGAGCCCGCAGCCTGTAGCACCCCTGCCGTAGGGCGGGGTCGAACCCCGAACTCCGGCGACGAAGCCCCGGTCCGCACTGCGGACCGGGGCTTTTCGTCGTCCGTGGTCCGGACCGCTGCGGCGGCACGCGTCCGCCGTTCGGTCGGGACCGAAGCCAGCAGGCGGCGACGACGGGCCGGCACGCCCACGTCGACCGACGTGGTCGCCGCCGACGGCGTGGAGCCGAGTGCGCCGCGGGTGGGTCAGCTGCGGCCTTTCAGCGGCACGTTCAGCATGACCTCGGTGCCCTTGCGCTGCTCGGCGGTACCCATCTGGATGGTGCCCTGCAGTTCCGCGGTCACCAGCGTGCGGACGATCTGCAGCCCCAGCCCGGACGCCTGGTCGAGGTCGAACCCGGCCGGCAGGCCCTGGCCGTCGTCGCTGATCAGCACGTCCAGTGAGCGCGCGGACCGGTCGACGGTGATGAGCACGAGACCGGCGTCGTCGGCGGGCGCGTAGGCGTGCTGGACGGCGTTCTGCACGATCTCGGCCAGCACCATCACCAGCGGGGTGGCCAGCTGCGGGCTGAGCACCCCGAACGACCCCAGCCGCTGCACCCGGACCGTGCCCTCCGCGGCGGCGATGTCGGAGATCAGCGGCACCAGCCGGTCGACGATCTGGTCCATGTCGACCCGGTCGTCCACCGAGGTGGACAACGTCTCGTGGATCAGCGCGATGGTGGCCACCCGGCGCGTCGACTCCTGCAGCGCCCGGCGCACGGCCCGTTGATCGGACCGGCGGGCCTGCAGCCGCAGCAGCGCCGCGACGGTCTGCAGGTTGTTCTTGACCCGGTGGTGGATCTCCCGGATGGTCGCGTCCTTGCTGAGCAGCGCGCGGTCACGACGACGCACCTCGGTGACGTCGCGGACGAGCACCAGGGCGCCCACCGACGACCCGTTGCGCCACAACGGGAGGGCCCGGAAGACGACCGCGGCGGCGCGCGCCTCGACCTCCATCCGCAACGTCGGCCGGCCCTCGACCGCGGCGGTGATGCGGGTGCTGAGCTCGGCGGCGTCGAACGGGTCCGGGATCAGCGGCTTGGTGCGCTCGATCAGCGGCACCCCGAGGAGCCCCTCGGTGAGGCCCAGCCGGTGGTAGGCCGACAGGGCGTTGGGGCTGCCGTAGGTCACGACGCCGGCGTCGTCGAGACGCAGCAGCCCGTCGCCGGCCCGCGGCCCGGTGATGAGTTCGGACGGCAGGTCCGACGCCGGGAAGGTGCCCTCGGCGATCATCTGCAGCAGGTCGTCGGCGGCCTCGAGGTAGACGGTCTCCAGCAGGCTGGAGTCGCCGTGGTCCATCAGCTCGCTGTCCCGGTTCATCACGGCGATGATGCGGCCGCCCTGGCGTACCGGGATGACCACCCGGCGGATCCGCAGCCGGTTGGGCAGGGTGGAGATCTCCTCGGTGGTGACCTCCCCGGTGGCCCAGGCATGCCCGGCCACCGGGTAGTTGCGCTCGGAGACCTTCCGCGACACCAGGTCGTCGGGCCAGACGGTGGCGCCGGTGGTCGGGCGCACCTGGGCGACGCAGACGTAGCCCGAGTCCTCCTTGCGGACCCACAACGCGAGGTCGGAGAAGGACAGGTCGGCCAGCAGCTGCCACTCCCCCACGAGACGCTGCAGGTGGTCCACGGCCGCCCCGGGAAGGTCGGTGTGTTCGGCCAGGAGATCGGAGAGCGTCGACATCAGGTGTGGTCAGTCCGTGGGGTTCGGCGGGCGGCGGGCCTCGCTGGAGCGGTTCGGTCGGGAGGTCGTTCGGTCAGGAGATCTCGGCGATGAGGTCGCCCTCCTGGACGACCTGGCCCTCGGCGACGGCCAGCGTGGAGACCACGCCCCCGGTCTCGGCGGCCACCGGGATCTCCATCTTCATGGATTCCAGGATGACCAGTGTGTCGCCCTCGGCGACGGTGTCACCCTCGGCGACCTGGACCTTCCACACGTTGGCCACCATCTCGGCCAGGACCTTCTCCGACATCGCCCACCTCCGGCTGCGGCCGCAGGCCCTCGTCGGCCCGTGCCCTGGACAGCAGTTCCCGCCGGCACCCTCGGCACCGGCACGTCCATCAAACCACGGCCGTCCCGGGGACCGGCGGGCGTCGTGATGGTGGCGGGAGGCGCCGCCCGGACGTGAGACGATGGAGGGCATCCACGGCCTCGTCGCTCCGGCAGGCCCGAAGTTCGCAGTCCGCGGTCGCGTGGACTGAGGTCCGGCACCGGTGACACCGGTGCATCCGTCGTCGAGAGAGGAAGTCGCCATGAGCAAGCGTGGACGCAAGCGCAAGTCCCGTAAGAAGGGCGGCGCGAACCACGGTAAGCGCCCCAACGCCTGACGTAGTCAGGCCAGTGCCTGACGTCGTCAGGTACGACGAAAGCCGGAGTCCCCGCGGGGAGCTCCGGCTTTCGTGTGTCCGGGGGCGGTCAGGTCGCGGGCGGCCCGTCGGTCCGCGCGCTCAGCGCGGCGACCAGCTTGTCGCGCAGGAACGCCGGCGCGGTGTCCCCGCCGCAGCTGCGGTGCAGCAGCGTCTTGAGCCGGTGACCGAGGTCGGTCTCGTCCAGGCACGGCGGACAGTCGACGAGGTGCCGCTCCACCACCGCGCGTCGCTCGGGGTCGAGCTCGTTGTCGAGGAAGACCCAGACGTCGCGGAGGACGGCCTGGCACTCCGTCTCGGCATCGTGGTCGTCGTGCGCCGCGGGATCGGGGGCGGTCCGGGTGTTGTCGCTCATGAGGTCACCTCGCCGGCTTTCCGGCCGGAGTCTGGGCGCCGGCGCGGATGAACCCGTGCTCGGTCGCGTAGTCGGTCAGGAGTTCCCGCAGCTGGCGTCGGCCGCGGTGCAGGCGGGACATCACGGTGCCGACCGGGGTGTCCATGATCTCGGCGATCTCCTTGTAGGCGAAGCCCTCGACATCGGCGAGGTAGACCGCGATGCGGAACTCCTCGGGCAGCTCCTGCAGAGCCGCCTTCACGTCGGTGTCGGGGAGCCGGTCGAGCGCGTCCATCTCCGCCGAGCGCAGGCCCGACGAGGTGTGGGACTCGGCGGCCGCCAACTGCCAGTCGCCGATCTCGTCCGTCGGGGACACCTGCGGTTGCCGCTGCTTCTTGCGGTAACCGTTGATGTAGGTGTTCGTCAGGATCCGGTAGAGCCACGCCCGCAGGTTGGTGCCGGTGCGGAACGAGCCGAATGCGGCGTAGGCCTTGAGGAACGTCTCCTGGACGAGGTCCTGCGCGTCGGCCGGGTTGCGGGTCATCCGCATGGCCGCCGCGTAGAGCTGGTCCAGGAACGGCATGGCGTCGGCCGTGAAGCGTTCCGCCAGTTCCTCGTCGCGCACCGGCGCGGGCCGGTCGCCGTCGGTGCCGACGTCGGTGGATTCGTCGACGGTGGGGGTGGGGTCAGCGAGCATGCTCTCTGACGTACCCGCCGCGGCGTCGGATCCGATGCCAGCCTGCTCGGCCACCTGCGCTACCTGCCCCTCCTGGGAGCCGGACGCTGACAACGAGGCGTCCGGACGACTCGTCCCGGACACTACCGGCCTGCGGGCAGGGGTTCCGGTCCGGCGACGGTCGTCGCGCGAACCGGGGCGGCGCAGCCGCACCGTCCGCGGGAGGACGGCGACGAGGGTGTCGGCCACGGCAGTTCCTCCCTGGTGCGGTGTCGGTGCGGGGGTGCGGCGGCCGGAGCTGTTCCCGGCCCGCCTTCATCCGTCCCAACAGCGACGCCCGCCGCATTCATTCCCGCGCCCGGCCCGCCGGTCAACCGGTGATGTCGAGCCGGGTGCCGAGCCAGTCCATCGACGCCGCGAGGCACTCCCCCCAGGTGATGAAGTCGTGGGCGCCGGGCACGGTCTGGTACTGCACCTGCATGCCCGCGGCCTTCGCGGCCTCGGACATCGTCTTCGTGGAGGGGCCGTACTCGGTGTCGCTCGCACCCGCCGCGAACATCCCGGCCGTGTTCGGGAACGTCCGGGTCTTCATGATGTCGGCGGGGTTGATCTTGCGGAAGGCGTCCTCGTCACCGTTGAACAGGGTGTTGACCGTGTCCGCCCGGTCGGACAGCGTCGGTTCCAGCTGGCCGGAGAAGAACAGGAACGTCGGGAACTCGTCCGGCGCGTTGGTCGCGAGTTGCAGGGCGCAGGTGGCCCCGGCGGACAACCCGCCGACGGCCCACCGGTCGGGACGCGGATCGACCTGGAGGTTCGCCCTGATCCAGTCGGGCACGTCCTTGCTGAGGTAGGTGAAGTCGTTGCCGCCGGCGGCGCTGTCGACGCAGAGCGGGTTGGCGTTGGCGTCCTCGCCCAGCCAGTCGGCCACCACGACCACGGGGGCGATGCCCTGGTGCGCGGCCGCGTAGGCGTCCATGGTGCCCGCCAGGTTGGGGCCGTCGAACCAGTTCCGGGGTGTTCCGGGCTGGCCGGCGAGCAGGATCAGCACCGGCAGCAGGGGCCGCGGCGTGGCCGCGTAGGCCGGCGGCAGGTAGATCCAGGCGTCCTGCGCCTGGAAACCCGAGACCGTGCCGGGGATCGGCGACGTGGTCACCCTGCCCTTGTCCGCCAGGCCGGACGGCGCGGTCCACACGGAGGTGAGCGGGGCGTCGCCGGACTGCGAGACGGCCGACGTCCCGGTCCCGAGGACGTCGGACGCGTCCACCTGGTCGGCCAGCGGTTCGCCGAGCAGCGCCGCGAGGGTCGGGTAGTCCCCGAAGGACCGGTTGACCTGGACGGCACCCGCGAGGCCGACCACCAGCACCCCGACGAAGGCCAGCACCCGGACCCACGCCCGGCCGCGCCGCACCACGGCCAGTGCCAGCGCCACCAGGGTCAACCCGATCCACACGACCGCGGTCGGCGGCAGATCGTCGGCGAACGGGTGCCAGACCCCGTCGGTGAACCACACGGCCACCGCCGTCACCGCCGCGGCCGCGAGCACCGCGATCGGCACCCGGCGCAGCCACCATGAGCGGCCCCGGTCGACCAGCAGCGCGACCAGCGCGAGGATCCCCAGGACCAGGAACAGCACCGGGAACCAACCGCTGATGATGGACAGACCCATGCGTCGATTCCCGACCGCGGCGCCGCCGCTTGCCCCGTCCCGGGCTGCTCCCGGGAGTTCCCGGTCATTGTGGGCCACCGCGGGCGCTGCGGACATGGACCCCGGTCGAGAAGACGCGGACACCCACCCGACCGGACCAGCCCAACCCCCCGTGGGTGCGATCGTTTCACCCGTCACGCCGAATGGTCCGTCCTGGCCGCCGGTCCGACGGCGTAGCAGTGACGCTCGCGGCGGGCGGACCGGGCGGAGGCGGCGCCGACAGCGGCGCCCACGGCGGGCGGACCGGGCGGCAGAGGCACCGGCAGCGACGCAGCGGGCGGACCGGGCGGACCGGGCGGCAGAGGCGGACTGGGCGGCAGAGGCTACGCCGGCAGCGACACAGGCGGGCGGGCGGACCGGGCGGCAGAGGCACCGGCAGCGACGCAGCGGGCGAACCGGGCGGACCGGGCGGACCGGGCGGACCGGGCGGACCGGGCGGCAGATGCTACGCCGGCAGCGACACAGGCGGGCGGGCGGCAGAGGCGCCGGCAGCAACGCGCAGCGGGCGAACCGGCCGCGGAGGCGCCGGCAGCGGGCGGCGGAGGCGTGGCAGCGACACGCGCGGGCGGGCGGACCCGGCGGCAGAGGCGCCGGCAGCAACGCGCAGCCGGCGAACCGGGCGGCGGAGGCGCCGGCCGCGTCCGCTCTGCCGGGCGCCGGATCTCGCATGTGGGAGGAGTTCCGCCGACCCGCAACGGCCGGCGCCGCCCGGCGTCACCCACGGGCCACCGCCCCGGCCGGGCGTGTCGAGATCGGCGTTAGGCTCCCGGCCATGTCGACCCTCCGAGCCCCCGGCGTCCGCTGATGGCCGCCGCCCCGACGCCCGCGATCGCCGCGCTGGTGCGTGCCGGCGTCCCGCACACCCTGCACCCGTACCACCACGACCCGCGGTCGACCGCCTTCGGCGACGAGGTGGTCGCGGCGTTGTCGCTGGATCCGTTCCGGGTGTTCAAGACGCTCGTCGCCCAGGTCGACCAGGTGCTGGTCGTGGGCGTCGTACCGGTGGGTGCGCAACTCGACCTGAAGGCGCTCGCGGCCGCCGCCGGCGGCAAGAAGGCGGCGATGGCCGCGGTCGCCGCCGCCGAGCGGTCCAGCGGGTACGTGGCCGGCGGCATCTCACCGATCGGTCAGCGCAAGCGGCTGACCACGGTCATCGACGCCTCGGCGGAGACGTTCCCGACGGTGTTCGTCAGCGCCGGGAAGCGGGGTCTGCAGGTCGAGCTGGCGCCGGCGGACCTGCGGGCCGTCACCGACGGCCGGTTCGCCCGCATCGCCACCGGCGAGTAGTCAGAATCGCATCTCCAGCTGCACGGGTTCGGCGGCCGGCGCCGCCGCCGGCGCGACGAGCTCCGGACCGTCGTTGCGGACGCTGTTCACCGCGGTCGAGACGATCCGGGGTTCCAGCTGCGGGACCGGCATCGCGGCCAGCAGCTCACTGGCCACCGCCGCATCGCCGGCAGTGCAGTCCAACCAGGCGTCCCGTAGCTCGGACGGGACGAGAACCGGGCAACGGTCGTGGATCTCGCCGAGGGTGTCGGTGGCCTGCTGGGTGATGACGGTGCACGTCCACAACCACCGGGCGGGATCGTCGTCGGCCTTCTCGGGGTCACGCCACAGCTCGTACAGGCCGGCGAAGGCCAGCATGGCGTCGTCCGGGGCGTGCAGGAAGTACGGCACCTTGCCCTCGTCGGTCGTGCGCCACTCGTAGTAGCCGTCGGCCGGGAGCAGGCAGCGGCGCGCCGCGGCGGCTTTGCGGAACGCCGGCTTCTCCACGACCGTCTCGCGCCGGGCGTTGATCATCCGGGCGCCACCCTTGGCGTCCTTGGACCAGCTCGGCACCAGTCCCCAGCGCAGCGTCCGCAGCTGCCGGACCGCGGCGGCGTCGTCGGCCGCTTCCCGGGGTGGGCGTTGCAGCACGGCGCGCACCGGATCGGTCGGGGCGATGTTCCAGGAGGGCTCGAGGTCGTCGTCGACCACCTCGTCGACGCCGAAGAGCCCGTAGAGGTTCGCGGTGGATGCCGAGTTCGCGTAACGACCGCACATGCGCTCGATTGTCCCCCGCCGCCGCGACCGGTGCGGGCCCGGGCCGGAGTCGTGCGGGATCATGGACGGCATGACCGGCGCACCCGACACCCTCCTGCACGGCTGGCCCGCACCGGTGGCGACCGGCCCGGTCACCGGCACCGTCGCCGTCCCGGGGTCCAAGTCGCTGACCAACCGGGCGTTGATCCTCGCGGCGCAGGCGACCGGGCCGAGCACGCTGGTGGCGCCGCTGCGGTCGCGCGACAGCGCCCTGATGGCCGCCGGGCTGCGCTCGCTCGGGGTCGGTGTCGCCGACGGCGCCGGCGACTGGACGGTGACGCCGGGACCGTTGCGCGGCCCCGCGGACATCGACTGCGGCCTGGCCGGGACGGTGATGCGCTTCCTCCCGCCACTGGCCGCCACCGCCGACGGCGAGCTGCGGTTCGACGGCGACCCGCACGCCCGGACCCGGCCGATGGGCACCGTGCTGGGCGCCCTCCGTGGCCTGGGTGCCCGCATCGACGGGGACGCGCTGCCGTTCACGCTGCACGGCACCGGGTCGCTCCGCGGTGGGACGGTGGTGATCGACGCGGCCGGCTCCTCGCAGTTCGTGTCCGGCCTGCTGCTGTCCGGGGCAAGCTTCACCGACGGCGTCACGGTCGTGCACGACGGCACGCCGGTGCCCTCGATGCCGCACATCGAGATGACGGTGCAGGCGTTGCGGGCGGTGGGTGTGGAGGTCGACGACTCCGAGGCGAACCGCTGGCGGGTCCTCCCCGGACCGGTCGCGCCGTGGACCGAACCCATCGAGCCCGATCTGTCCAACGCCACGCCGTTCCTGGCCGCGGCCGCGGTCACCGGTGGCACCGTGACGATCCCGCACTGGCCGGCCGAGACCACCCAGGCCGGCGCCGAGATCCGGGACATCCTCACCCGGATGGGCTGCACGGTGACGCTGGACGGCACCGACCTCACCGTCACCGGACCGGACCGGCTGACCGGGATCGACGTCGACCTGCACGACGTGAGCGAGCTGACCCCGACCGTCGCCGCCCTCGCCGCCCTCGCCGACGGCCCCAGCCACCTGCGCGGCATCGCGCACATCCGCGGTCACGAGACCGACCGGATCTCCGCACTGGCCGCCGATCTCGCCGGACTCGGCGCGGAGGTCGTCGAGGACCACGACGCGCTGCACCTCACCGGCAACGTCGGTCACGGCGGCCCCTGGCGCGCGTACGCCGATCACCGGATGGCCACCGCCGGCGCCATCGTGGGCCTGCGCGTCCCCGGCGTCGTGGTGGACGACATCGCCTGCACCGCCAAGACGCTGCCCGATTTCGCGGTGATGTGGGACGACCTGCTCGCCGGCCGAGCGGGCCGGCGATGAGCACCCTGGGTGAGCGCTGGGACAACGACGACGTCCGGGTCCGGCCCGGTCGCAGTTCCCGGCCCCGGACGAAGACCCGCCCCGGTCACACCGACGCCGTCCGCGGCACCGTCCTGACGGTGGACCGGGGCCGCTACGGCGTGCTGGTGGCGGAGGACACGAAGCGTGAGCGGGTGGTGGTGACGATGCGGGCCCGCGAGCTCGGACGTCGCGGCGTGGCCGTCGGTGACCGCGTCGACGTGGTGGGCGACATCTCCGGCGACCCCGACACCCTCGCCCGCATCGTCCGGATCGCCGACCGGTCGTCGGTGCTGCGGCGCAGCGCGGACGACGTCGACACCGCCGAGCGGATCGTCGTCGCCAACGCCGACCAGCTCGTGATCGTGTGCGCCCTGGTCGACCCGGTCCCCCGCCCGGGCTTCATCGACCGCTGCCTGGTCGCGGCCTACGCCGGCAACCTCGACCCCGTCCTGGTGCTCACCAAGGCCGACCTCGCCGATCCCGCGGACCTCGTCGCCGCCTACGCCGGGCTGCGACTGACCGTCGTCGCGACTTCGCGGCCGGGTGGCAAGGGCAGCGACATCGTCGGGTTGCCCGCCCTGCGGGACCTGCTGACCGACCGCACCTCCGTGCTCTTCGGGCACTCCGGCGTCGGCAAGTCGACACTGGTCAACGCGCTGGTGCCGGACGCCCACCGCGCGACCGGGCTGGTGACCGCGGTCGGCAAGGGTCGGCACACGTCGAGCTCGGCGCTGGCTCTGCGGTTGCCCGACGGCGGCTGGGTGGTCGACACCCCCGGGGTGCGCTCGTTCGGGCTGGCCCACGTCACCGCGGACGACCTGCTGCTGGCCTTCGACGACCTGTTGGAGGCCACGGCCGCGTGCCCGCCCGGGTGCTCGCACCTCGGCCCGCCGACGGTGCTCGACTGCGCGCTCGACGTCCTGGTGGCCGACGGCGGCGCGACGCCCGAGCGGTTGGCGTCGTTCCGGCGGCTGCTGCGGTCGCTGGCCGGCGAGGACCTCGAGACCGCGCCCGACGAGGACACCGACTGACGCTGCGCATCCATGCGCGCGCATCATCCAGCTCGGTCACCGAATGTGAGCGGGGTCACCGATCCGCAGGTAGTTGAAGCTTCACAAACTGGGGCCGGACGGAATAAGCTCGGACCCAAGTTGTTGAACGCTCATATAACCGGGTACCACCTACCGAAAGGCTCGTCATGACCACCGCGATCGCCAACCTCTCCGCAGGCACCTGGGCCGGGGACGCCGTCCACTCCGACATCGCCCTGCGCGTCCGTCACATGGCCGTCGGCAAGGTGAAGGGCACCTTCGAGCTGACCTCGGCCGAGCTCGTCGTTCCCGAGTCGGGCATCGAGGGCGCCAGCGTCACCGCCGTCATCGACGCCACCTCGGTCAACACCAAGAACGCCGACCGCGACGCCCACGTGCGCTCCGGCGACTTCCTGGACACCGACACGCACTCGACCATCACCTTCGTCTCCACCGCGGTCGAGGACTTCGACGGCGAGAACTTCAAGCTCGTCGGCGACCTGACCCTGCACGGCGTCACCAAGTCGGTCGTCCTGGACGCCGAGTTCGCCGGCGAGACGGTCGACGCCTACGGCGCCACGCGCACCGGCTTCACCGCGCACACCACCATCAACCGCAACGACTTCGGCGTGACCATCGACCTGGCGTGGGGCGCCGGCAACAAGGTCGTCGGCGACAAGATCGAGATCGCCATCGAGATCGAGTTCACCAAGAACGCCTGATCCGTCTGCGGCCCGCCCCGACCGGGCCCCGGCGGCGAAGAGCCCGTCACCTCACGGTGGCGGGCTCTGCGTCGTTCCGGGGCTTCTCGCGGTCGCCGCGCCGGATCCGGTGCGGGAGCGGTCAGTTCGCCGGGTCGAGACCCAGTTCCTGCAACAGGTAGACGATCTCGCCCGGCGCGTACCAGGCGAGCTCGAAGTCCTCGGCCGAGCCGACGACGAATTCCGCGTCGAGGTCGCCGAGGTCGGCCGCGTCCACCGCGGCCGCGGCAGCGGCCACCGCGTCGGCGGCGTCGGCGCCGTCCAGATGGACGGCCGCGACCGCGCGCCACGGGATCGGCGCGCCGAGGGTGACGACCGAGCGGTCGAGGTCCTCACGCTCCCGCACCTCGCCGTCCACGTCCGCGGCGATCACCACCCGCAGCGACGGGGTGTCCTCGCCCTGGGCGCCGATGAGGCGCAGCGACGCCCGGGCCGCGTCGACCATCGCCAGGTACTCCAACTCCTCGGTGTCGGCGCCGGGGGCGGAACGGGTCAGCTCACGGGTGACCGCGAAGGCGGTCCCGCGCAGCGGACCGACCTCCTGGTCGCGCACCGCCGCCGCCAGACCTCTCAGGGTGGTGGGGACGTACACGCGCACGCTCATTCGGCGGTCTCCGCTTCGGGGATCGGGTGAGGTGGGTCGGGTGTGGTGGCCGCTGCGGTGTCGGCGGTGGCAGCGGGCGTCGGGTGCGGCGGGGCCGGTCGCGGCGCCGGGCGGGGGCTTCCGGTGCGCCGCCGCGGCGCTCGCGCACCTGGGCGGGGGTCGGTGGACGTCGGACCCGGTCGTGCTTCCGGGTCCGACGATGGGGCGACAGCGGGCACGTCGTCGTCATGCGTCGCATCGGAAGGCACCGCGTCGGCAGGCGTGTCGTTCGCCGGCGTGGCCGCAGCAGGCGTGGCAGCGGCAGGCGTGGCCGAAGCCGGCGTGTCGTTCGCCGGCGTGTCGTTCGCCGGCGTGGCCGCAGCAGGCGTGGCCGCAGCAGGCGTGGCCGCAGCAGGCAGGGCGTTCGCCGGCGTCGCGACATCAGGCGACACGCCGGGAGGCGCGGTGACAGCGAGTCGAGCGTCGACGGGCGCCGCTACTCCACGCAGGGCGTCGGCAGGCGTCGCGGACAGGGTCGCGGCACTCCCGGCCGATGCTTCTTCGCTGGAAGCGCCGGTGGCCCCGGCGCCGTCGGTGGGAGCAGTGGCAGCGCGCGCCCGAACCGAGCCCGGACCCGCTGCCGGCGCCGCCGAAGCATCCGACGGGGTCGTGCGCGACTCCCGCGACGAGCGCGCACCCGCCGCCGATGACGCCCCGCCGTCCGACGATCCGTTCGTCCGTGATGCTCGCGCCGAACGCGGACCCGCTGCCGTTGCCGCGCCGTCCGACGAGCCCGCCGTGCGCGAGGCCCTCGACGAGCGAACGGCGGCCGGCGTCGCCGCGCCGTCCGGCGGCCCGGCCCTGCGCGACGCCCTGCGTGGTGCTGCAGCCGGCGGTGCACCCACCGCGTCGGAGACTTCCCGCGGGCGGGGGGCCGCCCGTGGCGCAGTCGGGGCAGCCAAAGCGTCCGCCACGGCCGGCGACGCGGCGGACGTCGCCGTCGGTTCCTGCTTGGGCGCATTCGCCGTGGATCGCGTTGTCGGGGTCGCGGTCCCGGCCGGTGCGGGACGGGTGGCCCGCCGGGTCGCGGTGGCCGGGAACTCGTCGACCGCCTCCTGCAGCAACGGTCCGAAGTCGTCCAGGTCGGGCATCGCGTCGCGGTCGGCGGTGAGCCCGAAGAACACCCGGCCGTTGTAGGACGTGACCGACACCGCCAGGGTCTGCCCCTGCGAGAGCGGCGCCACCGGATACATCGCGTCGACCGGGATGCCGGCCGCGTACAGCGGCACCTGCGGCCCGGGCACGTTGGTGACGAGCAGGTTGTACAGCCGCCGGCCGAGCTGCGAGCCGACCCGGGCGCCCAGGATGTGCAGCGTCGACGGCGCGAAGCGGCCCAGCTCCATCAGCGAGTCCGCGGCCACACTCTGCCCCGACTCCGTGTGGCCGGCCATCGCGAACGACACCTGGTGCAGCCGGATGACGGGATTGGGTTCGGACACCGGAAGGTCGATCAGGTACGACTCGACCGGCGCCGCCGTGTCGGCGGCGGTGCGCACCGAGACCGGCACCAGCGCCCGCAGCGTCGTCCCGGGGAGCACCGGCTCCCCCCGCGACACCAGGAACGACCGCAGCGCCCCCGCGATCAGGGTCAGGATGATGTCGTTGATGGTGCCGCCGTGGGTGTCCTGGATGGTCTTCAACCGGCGGAGGTCCACCGACACCCCGGCGAACCGGCGGGCCCCGCTGACCGGCACGTTCAGCATCGATCGTGGCGCCGGCCGGACGGCCCGGCGGGCGACGTGCCACATCCCGGCCAGCGTCCGACCGACCCCGTCCACGGTCGCCCGCACGTCCAGCGCGGCCAGTCGGACGGCGTCGACCACCTCGGCCGGACGGGTCGAGATGTCCACGACGGCGTCGACCACCAGGTCGATGTCGCTGGGCGCCGGGGTCGGCAGCCAGGGCCGTTCGGTGACCGGGCGGGGTTGCGGCGTGAGGTCGAGGATGGCGGCGGCGACGTCGACCGCACCCATCCGATCGACCATCGCGTGATGCGTCTTGTTGATCAGCGCCACCCGGCCGTCCGACAGGCCCTCGACGACGTAGAGCTCCCAGAGGGGACGAGACCGGTCCAACGGCCGCGAGATCAGTCGGCCGACCAGGTCGGCCAGTTGAGCGTCCGACCCCGGCTTCGCGAGCGCCGAGCGCCGTACGTGGTACATCAGGTCGAAGTCCTCGTCGTCGACCCACACGGGCCGGGCGAACCGGCCGGGCACGAACCGCACCTTCTGCCGGTACCGCGGCACCAGCGACAGCCGCGCCTCCACGAGCTCGACGATGGCGGTGTAGTCGAACGGGCCGGTGGGCTGCAGGATGACGACCCCGCCGACGTGCATCGGTGTCGTCGCGTCCTCGGTGTAGAGGAAGCCGGCGTCGGCGGGAGAGAGCCGGTCAGTCATGCCGTCGATGTTGGCACGGATGGTCCGGGGGCGGGTGCACGCCCCGGCCGGCGACCGGGACGGGGTTCTCCGGCGGAGCGACGTCGCCACCGCCGCGACGGGTCGGCGTGCCGGGCGCGGTCAGGCCCCGACGAGTTCCGACGTGCGCGCGAGGGCCGCGAGTCGGGTGCGCAGCTCGGACTTCGGCGCCGCCTCGGACAGCCCGAGCCCACGCGCCCAGGCCGCATCCGTGGCCGCCCGGTCGTCGGGCAGCACGGTGGCCTCCTCGATCCCGGTGAACCGTCGCAGCGCGGCGAGGGCGTCGGCGGCCGGGCCGACGCTGGAGCGCACCCGGTTCAGCACCACCTCCGGCGTCACCCCGGGCAGCGTCTCCCGCAGGTCGGACAGCGCCCGGACCAGCCGTTCCATTCCTGGCGGGTCGGCGGAGCCCACGACCAGGACCCGGTCGGCGGCGTCCAACAGGGTCAGCGTGGCCCCGTTGCGGCGCGGCGCGAGGGTGTCGAAACTCAGCTCCTCGTCCGCCTCGATGGCGAAGCCGCAGTCGGCCACCGTGACCGTGGCCAGCTGCCGGGCGGCCGTCAGCAGCGGAGCCAGCGAGGAGGGCCTGATCTCCGGCCAGCGGTCGGAACGCGCGATTCCGGTGAGCAGCCGCAGACGCGGTCCGACCGCCCAGCAGAACCGGTCGAGATCGGCCGGTCCGAGCCGGCCGTTGGCCGCCGCCCGGCAGGCGCCGGCGAGCCCGGGTGACTCCTCCAGGACGCCGAAGGCGCTGGCCAGCACGCCGCCGTAGACGTCGCCGTCGATCAGCAACGCTTCGGTGCCCTGTGCGGCGAGCGCGTCGGCGAGTCCGGCGGCGACGGTGGACCGTCCCGGGGCACCCGTCGGGCCCCACACCGCGACGAGTCGCCCGGGCGGGCCGGTCAGGTCGTCAGGTGGCTGATCCGCGGCCGGTGGCTGGGTGCCCGTGGGTGGCAGCGCCGACACGGGGTCGGCGGCTACTCCCGGTGGTGGCTCGACGGCGCGGCGGTCGGCGACCGCCTGCCGGGCGACGGCCAGCACCGCGTCCGCACCGTCGGTGTCGCCGACGAGGGCTTCGACACCGAGCCGCTCGAGCCGGGCGCGGGACCGGGTGTCGCCGGAGGCGAACACCCCGACCACGGTGACACCGGCGGACCGCAGCCGCTGCACCGCCTCGGTGTCCAAGCGCCGGAGGCTCCCGTCGACCACGGCGATCCGCGCCCGTCCGGTCGCCGCGGTCGCGAGCACCTCACCGATGTCGGCGCACCGCCGTACGACGGTCATCGGCGCGCCCGGACGCTCGAGTGAGGTCACCAGGTCGCTCTCCCACGGCTGGCCCGACCCGGCCGTCACCACACCGGGGACCGCGCCGCTCATGCGCCGGCCACCAGGACGACGACGGCCTCGCCCTGCGGCAGGGTGCGGACCAGCTCGTCCGCGGTGCGCGCGTCGACCAGCACCGCCACCTGGAACTGGGTGGCGGACGCTCCGGACAGTCCACCGGAGGATGGCGCGGTCACCGACTGGACGGTGAGACCACCGTCGAGCAGCTCGGTCTCGACGGTGGTGTCGCCCCCACTGAGCGACTCACGGCTGAGGTACAGGTCGATCACGGAGCCGTGGTCCACCCCCGGAGGGAACTTGTCGGCCGGTACCGGGACCACCACGATGCGACCGTCGGGCGGGTCACCCAGCGACGCGGCCGGCACCAGCTCGCCGGCCTGCAGCGGGGTGCCCACGGTGCGGCCGACCGGGTCGGATCCCGCACTGACGTACCGGCCACCCGCCTCACCGAGGTTGACGTCGAGCGGCTCCAGATCACCGGCGGTGAGCACCGTGCCGACCGCGAGCGGGCGGGCCGCGGACCAGATCGGCGCGGTCTGGGAACTCGCCGCGACCACCCGGGCGCCGACGACCACGGCGACGACGACCAGCAGGATGCCGCCGACGACGCGCGGGTCCAGCCAGCGCGGGGTGGTCAACCGACGCGGCGACCGTCCCGGTGCCTGCGTTGCCATGAACTGCTCTCCTCGTGGTGCGGAACGCCGACGCTGCGGGCTCACGGTGTGGATGGTCGGGACTCGGAAGGCGCGGTCGGTGCCAGAATCACATCAAAGACGTTCAAGCGTGTCCGTCGACGGCGTTGTCCACAGACATCGCGGCGCGGCACCCCGGTGGACCGGGACAGCAGAGGAAGGACCCCGGGTGACGACCGAACGTTTCCTGACGCTCGCCGACGTGGCGGAGATCCTGAACATCTCCATGTCGCAGTCGTACGCGCTCGTGCGCAGCGGCGATCTGCAGGGCATCCAGATCGGTGGCCGCAACCAGTGGCGGGTGGAGCGGACCAAGCTCGAGGAGTACATCGAGCAGGCCTACCGGCGGACGGCCGCGCAGCTCGCCGAGCTGCCGGCCGAGCTGTCGGAGACAGCGGAACGCTGACGTCCCGCCGCGGACGGATCCACCGTCGGCCCGGGCCACCGTCGCGCCCCGCCGACGATCACGACGGCGCGAACGGCATGTGAGACCACGCGGCACGACCGGTCCGGAACCGGCCGCGTGACCGACGATGACCGAGCAGGAACGAGCCGCGGTACGCCCCGCCCGGGACGAGGCGGCGCCGTCGCGCCGGTGGGTGCAGCCACCGCCCGATCCGACGTGCAGCACCGACCTGCAGTCATCTCCGCCGTCGGAACCGACCTCGTAGCCGACGAAGACCGGGCAGGAACGGGCCGCGGTACGCCCGGCCAGGAAAGGCGCGGCGCCGTCGCGCCGGTCGGTGCAGCCACCGCGCGACCCGACGTGCGGCACCGGCCCGCGGTGACCGCCGCCGCCGGCACCGACCTCGTAGCCGACGACGACCGAGCAGGAACGGGCCGCGGTACGCCCGGCCAGGAACGGCGCGGCGTCGTCGCGCCGGTCGGTGCAGCCACCGCGCGACCCGACGTGCGGCACCGGCCCGCGGTGACCGCCGCCGGCCGGACCCGGCGGATACCCGCCCGCTGTCGCCGCCCTCATCCGAGCGGCGCCGATCGGATCACCAGCACCGCGGCCAGCGGCACGAGAACGACACCTTGGACCGCGCCACTTCGGCGCGTCTCCCAGGCTGCGTGCGCGGCGAGCTCGAAGAAGTCGGCACCGACGCGGTCGATCGTGCCGGACAGGTCGGTCCCGTGGGTGGTGTGGACCGTGACCGCGGCACGGTCCCGCGCCACCGACCGGACCGCTTTGCGCAGGTCCAGACGACCGTCGACGGTTCCCAGGCCCGGCCCGGTGCGGCGTGACAGTCCTTCGACCCAGGCCACGGCCGACCAGGCCACGAGCAGATCGACCCCTGCCGACTCGCGGAGCAGCACGAAGTCGGGACCGACACGATCCAGCACGCCTGTCACCTGACGATCGCCGGCCAGCCGCAGGCGCACGGTGCTCCCCAGGGCGCCGACCAACCGTTCGACAGCCGGTACCGCACCGAAGGCGACCCGGGCACGATCCGCCTGCTCAGCGTCCTCGGCGGCATCGAGGAGTTCCTCGAACTGCCGGTCGAGGCTGTCGAACAGATCGTCCCAGCGCATGCCCCCACCAGAACACGCCGGCGCCACAGGCTGTGCGTACTTGCACCAAAGATGTGCGGCGAATGGATGAACAGCGTCCCTCCGAGTGAATGGCTGTCGCAGTGTGGGCAGCAGGCGGCCAGCGACTCCTTCCAACGGTCATGATTCGAGCGTTTGATGTTGTTTGGCTTGACTTGGCCCCTGGCCCTTCTTACGGTGCACTGATGGCGAACGACAGCAAACAGCGTCAAATGCAGCGATCTGCGCCCGGATCTCTCGGTACGTTGAGGGCGTGGTCGGTGCTCATCGGCGTTGCCGCGACCCTTGCTGTCCTGGTCAGCGTTCTGCCGTCACCAGCGGACGCGTTCTCGGCGCAGGTTCCGGCTGGCGTCTCGGCACAGCTGGATCACGCCGCCCTGGTCGTGGCGACCGTCGTGACCTGGACCCTCGTCGCGTGGCTCGCCGGAGTCCTGATCCTCTGGCTCGCTGCCCATACGCTCCTACGCGGTCGGCGCCGGAACGTGGTCATCACCCGACTGGCCCAGCTCCTGTTGCCCAAGACCCTGCGCGGCATTGTCATCACCGCTGTCGGAGTCGGGGCGATGGCGGCCATGGCCGGATGTGCGCCGGGAGCAGCCGCCGACACACCGATCGCCACGAGCCCCGGCAGCACCTCCGGCACGGCACCGGGGTTGACGGTGGACCTCGACTGGCCGGTCGATCCCCCGCTTGCGACAGCGCCGGACCCCGTGACGGAACCACCACCGCCGCCACCGTCGTTGGTCCCCACCGCCTCCATCACCTCCGCGGCTCCGGACACGATGACGGAACCACCGCCGCCGCTATCGGTGGCCAAGGGCTCCATCACCTCCCCGACGCCGGACAGCCCGCCTCCACCGCCGGCCGGTGTCGCGAGCACCACCGCAGCGGATGCGCCGGACGCAGCGGACGAACGTCCGACGACGAGCGCCGGCACACCCTCGGCCGAGGTCGCCGGGTCCCCCGCGACCGCCGACGTCGCCGAAGCAGCTCCGAAAGCGGCGACCACGACCGCAGAATCCGGCGTCCTCGGAACCGTCCAGGCACCCACGGCCGACGACGGCACCGCCGCCGATCCGACAGACCTGCCATCCGCCTCGGCGCCACCGGCAGCAGAGCCGGCCCCGCCACCGGGCGCCACTCCGCCCGGCGCAGCCACCGACGGGTCCGCTTCGCCGCCCTCCGCGCCGTCCGCACCGGCGTCACCGTTCTCGACGGTGACCGTGGTCGCCGGCGACTCCCTGTGGTCGCTGGCCGCCGCCCACCTTCCAGCTGACGCCACCGACGTCGATGTCGCCCTCGCCTGGCCGCACTGGTACGCGTCGAACCAAGCCCTCATCGGTGACGACCCCGGGCACATCGAGCCCGGCTGGCAGCTCACCATTCCGTCCGACCGAGAGGACCTCCCGTCATGACCACCGCGCTCTCCACAGAGACCCGCACCTCGCCCCCGACCGCGACCGACGCCGTGCCGACGGAGCCGGTGCCCACCCGTCCGGCGCCGTCGCCGGCGCGTCTGCGTGCCGGCAGAACCACGCCGGTGGGCGCGGCGACGGCCCGGCCGTTGCCGGCGCGGCGCATGTACCTCGTGCCCGTGCCGGACTCGGAGCCGCCGTTCGACGACGAGCGGCCGGGCTACGGGCCGGTCGCGGGGTCGGCGGCCCGATGGACCCTGTCCCGGTCGATCGGCGCACCGGTCGCGGACTGGACGGTGCCGGGCTGGTGCAACGACGCTGACATGGGCGTCAGCCGAACCCGCAGCAGCGCGCTCCCCGACCCACGCCAGACTGCCGGGGTGCTGTCGCGGGCAATTCTCGAAGCGTTGGCCGGGTTGCGTCAGCTCAACCAGCTGAGCACCCACTGTTCACCGGAGGTCTTCGCCGGTCTGAAGGTCCGGGTCCGTGCGGGAGGCAGCCCGCCCAAGCTGATGTCGGTGCGGGCGAGCGAGCCCACCGACGGAGTCGCCGAAGCCAGCGCGGTGTTCCGCCGGGGCAACCGGGCGGCGGCGCTCGCATTCCGGATGCAGGGCATCGACGGTCGGTGGCGGGTCACCGAGTTGCAGATCGGCTGATCCGGGCTCTTCACCGTCTTCGAGGAAGTCCGCACGGGCCGAACGCGACTGGGTGTCGGGGCCCGCTCCGGCCATGTGTCGCAGTCCGGTCGCCCACACCGTTCCAGCGAGGTGCGTGCGGTCCGTCGCGCCGACCACGCCCGCAGCGGTGGCCCCGATCTGGCGCACGAAATCACGCCGTGCCACCGTGCACCCGCTCAGCCGGACGCGATCCGATGGGCACGGCGGCGCACGGCCGTCGGTCCGGTGCCGTCGACGCGTCCGGTTTCGGCGTCATCGGCAGTTCTTGGATTGCCGCCCGCTGAGGTGCCGCACGAATCGGGCCGTGCCCACCCTGCAGGCTCAGCGGAATCAAATTCGAGGGGTAAACCGATCGTCCGACAGTCGGTCCGCTGCCGTGGGCGCGCTCGGCTTCGGTCTCACCGGCAGGTCATGACTTGCCGCCCTGAGGTGCCGCACGAATCAGGCCGCGCCCACCCTGCAGGCCCGGCAGAATCAGATTCCGTGGGCAGACCGGCGATGCGCCCCCCTTGGGGCCGGTCCCGTCGACAACCCGGCCCCCCGGCCGGTCGCTGATCACCGCCGGCGAGGTCCGCCGCCGCACGAATCAGGCCGCGCCCACCCTGCACTCTCGGCACACTCCGAGCCGAGAGACAGACCGGCGGTGCGACCGGATCGCTCTCGTCGACACACCCGGCCCCCGGCCGGTCGCCCATGACGTCGGCTGGTGTGCCGCACGAATCAAGCCGCGCCCACCCTGCACTCCCGGCACACTCCGAGCCGAGAGACAGACCGGCGGTGCGACCGGATCACTCTCGTCGACACACCCGGCCCCCAGCCGGTCGCCCATGACGTCAGCTGAGGTGTGCCGCACGAATCAAGCCGCGCCCACCCTGCACTCTCGGCACATCCAAATTCGGTGGGCAGACCGGCGACGCCCCCCTCGGGGTCGGTCCCGTCGACAACCCGGCCCCCCGGCCGGTCGCTGACCACCGACAGCCGGGTGTGCCCTACGAACTGGGCTGTTATCAGACATGCGGGCTTAGCGTATTCCAATCCGGTGGGCAGACCGACACGAGACCTCGGTCGCTCGGTGGTCAAGCCCGCTTCCGTCACCGTCCGGTCGCCCATGACGTCGGCTGGTGTGCCGCACGAACCAGGCCGTGCCCACCCTGCAGGCTCGGCACATCCAGATTCCGTGGGCAGACCGCGATGCGACCCCCTCGGGGTCGCTCCCGTCGACGACCGACCCCCGGCCGGTCACTCATCACCGACGGCTGAGTGTGCCGTTTGAATCAGGCCATGCCCAGCCTGCAGGCTCGGCCGACTCCACGCCGATGAACAGACCGGCTCAGCCCCCTGAGCGACCACCTGGCGGCCAACGGGTCACCGTCATGACCACACACACATCGGGCACGAAGGTCGGCGGCGGGATGGGCCCGCCGGCCGGTCCGCCCCGCAGCCCCGCGTAAGCCCCGCGTAAGCCCCTTGCTGGAGGGCACACCGAAACCGTCCGCAACACCCCCAACGACAGAACTCCCGCCACCGGAACGGTGACGGGAGTTCTGCGGGACCGGGAGGTCAGGCGCCGGGGCGCCCGTGGCAGAGCTTGTACTTGCGGCCCGAACCACACGGGCACGGGGAGTTGCGCGAGGCCGGCGCTTCGACGGTGCCTGCCCCCGCGCTCTTGCGGGTCGCCGTGGACTGCGTGCCGCCGTCTTCGCTGGGACCGGTGTAGGTCAGCTGCTGCTGCTTCCCGGCCGGCGCCCCGAGACCCTTGGCGCGCAGCGCCGACGGTCCCTCGACCACCGGGGTCGGCACCTTCTGCTGGCTCGGCAGCGCCTCCACGGGACGCTGCTGGCGGCGGACCACCTGCGGACGCGCGGCCGGTGCAGCCGCCTGCCCGTTCCCGGTGGCCTGCCCGTTCGCCGCGGGGGCGGTGCCGTTGGCCGCCGCACCGTTGCCCGCCGACGCCACCGCGGGCGCCGGAGTGGTCGCGGGGACCTCCGCTGCGGGAGCCGGCGACGGCGCCGGCTCGGCTGCCGTCACCTGCACCTGCAGGTTGAACAGGAACCCGACCGACTCCTCCTTCAGCGAGTCGAGCATCGCCTGGAACATGTCGTAGCCCTCGCGCTGGTACTCGACCAGCGGGTCGCGCTGCGCCATCGCCCGCAGGCCGATGCCCTCCTTGAGGTAGTCCATCTCGTACAGGTGCTCGCGCCACTTCCGGTCGAGCACCGACAGCACGACCCGACGCTCGAGCTCGCGCATGATGGGCGCGCCGAGCGACTCCTCGCGACGCACGTACGCGGCGCGGGCGTCGTCGAGGACGGCCTTCTTGAGGCTGTCCGCCGACAGGTCACCGTGGTCCTTGGCGACACTCTCGGGCGTGACGCTGATCGGGTACAGCGTCTTCAACGCCGCCCACAGCGCGTCGGTGTCCCAGTCCTCGGAGTATCCCTCGCTGGTCGCACCGGTGACGTAGGCGTCGATCACGTCGGTGATCATGTGCTGGACCTGCTCGTGCAGGTCCTCGCCGTTGAGCACGCGCTTGCGCTCGTCGTAGATGACGGTGCGCTGCTGGTTCATGACCTCGTCGTACTTGAGGACGTTCTTGCGGATCTCGAAGTTCTGCTGCTCGACCTGCGTCTGGGCGTTCTTGATCGCCTTGGACACGAAGTTGTGCTCGATCGGCATGTCCTCCGGCATCCGCAGCCGGGTCATCAGCGCCTCGACGGTCTGCCCGCCCACCCGGCGCATCAGGTCGTCACCCAGCGACAGGTAGAACCGCGACTCACCCGGGTCGCCCTGCCGGCCGGACCGGCCACGGAGCTGGTTGTCGATGCGCCGCGACTCGTGGCGCTCGGTGCCCAGCACGTACAGACCGCCCGCGTCGCGGACCTTCTCCGCCTCGGCGGCCGTCTTCCTGGTGGCCGCCTCGACCGCCTCCGGCCACGCCGCCTCGTACTCCTCGGGGGTGTCCGTGGGGCTCAGACCCTTGTTGCGCAGGTCCAGGTCGGCGGCGAAGTCGACGTTGCCGCCCAGGATGATGTCGGTGCCTCGACCGGCCATGTTGGTGGCCACGGTGACCGCACCCACCCGGCCGGCCTGCGCGATGATCGCGGCCTCCCGGGCGTGGTTCTTGGCGTTGAGGACCTCGTGCGGGATCCCCGCGCGGAGCAGCTTCTTGCTCAGCAGTTCCGACTTCTCGACGCTCGCGGTACCGACGAGGACCGGCTGGCCCTTCTCGTGCCGCTCGGCGATGTCGGTGACCACCGCGTCGAACTTGGCGTCCTCGGTCTTGTAGATGAGGTCGGCCTCGTCGAGGCGCTGCACCGGCCGGTTCGACGGGATCGGCACCACCCCGAGCTTGTAGGTCTGGTTGAGCTCCGCGGCTTCGGTCTGCGCGGTACCCGTCATGCCGGACAGCCGCTCGTACAGCCGGAAGAAGTTCTGCAGGGTGATGGTCGCCAGGGTCTGGTTCTCCGCCTTGACCTCGACGCCCTCCTTGGCCTCGATGGCCTGGTGCATGCCCTCGTTGTAGCGGCGGCCGTGCAGCACGCGTCCGGTGAACTCGTCGACGATCAGCACCTCGCCGGAGACCACGATGTAGTCGCGGTCCTTCTTGTAGAGCTCCTTGGCCTTCAGCGCGTTGTTGAGGAATCCGACGAGCGGGGTGTTGACCGACTCGTAGAGGTTGTCGATGCCCAGCGCGCGCTCGATCTTGGCGACGCCCTCCTCGGTGACGCCGACGGTGCGCTTGCTCTCGTCGACCTCGTAGTCGGTCTCCTTGACAAGGCGCGGGGCCAGCCGGGCGAACTCGCTGTACCACTTCGACGACTGGTCGGACGGACCGGAGATGATCAGCGGCGTCCGGGCCTCGTCGATGAGGATGGAGTCGACCTCGTCGATGACGGCGAAGGCGTGACCGCGCTGGACGAGGGCGTCCTTGGACCACGCCATGTTGTCGCGCAGGTAGTCGAAGCCGAACTCGTTGTTGGTGCCGTAGGTGATGTCGGCGTCGTAGGCGGCCTTGCGCTCCTCGGGCGTCAGCTGGCTGAGGATGACCCCGACCTCGAGCCCCAGGAAGCGGTGCACGCGGCCCATCCACTCGCTGTCGCGCTTGGCGAGGTAGTCGTTCACCGTGACGATGTGGACGCCCTTGCCGGCCAGCGCGTTGAGGTACGCCGGGAGCGTCGACACCAGGGTCTTGCCCTCACCGGTCTTCATCTCGGCGATGTTGCCCAGGTGCAGCGCGGCGCCGCCCATCAGCTGGACGTCGAAGTGCCGCTGGCCCAGCGTCCGCTTGGCGGCCTCGCGGACCACCGCGAAGGCCTCCGGCAGCAGGTGGTCCAGCGTCTCGCCGTCGGCGAGCCGGGCCTTGAACGTGTCGGTCTGGCCGCGGAGTTCGGCGTCGGTCAGACCGACGTAGTCGTCCTCGAGGCCGTTGATGTGGTCGGCGATGGTGCGCAGCCGCTTGACCGTCTTCGCTTCACCGGCTCGCAGCAGGCGGGAAAAAACCACGTGTTCACCCTCAGTCAGTCATCGGACCCGGCCACGGTGGTCACCACTGAGGTGTCCGCCGCGCCCGGAGTCCGGGTCGCGTGTCGCGAGCTGTCCCCCGACCCGCACGTACATGGCAGCGTGCAGCAGCCGAGTCGTCCTCGACTCGTCCATGGTAGGCGCTGCTCACCACGTGGGGGCCGCCACCGCGAAGGTCGGCCCGGCGGGCGTCGACCCGGCCCCGTCATAGGGCTCGGTGCCAGCGACGCCGGGGTCCCCGCCGACGCGGGAACCGCGACCGCCCCGGAGGGACGGCCGCGGCCCCGTCGCTTCAGCCGGCCAGCCGGATGAGGCCGTAGTCGAAACCGTGCCGCCGGTAGACCACGGTGGCCAGCCCGGTGTCGGCGTCGTTGAACAGGTAGAAGTCGTGCCCGACGAGCTCCATCTGGAACAGCGCCTGGTCGACGGTGATGGGGTCCGCGGGGTGGTCCTTGACCCGGACGACCCTTCCCGGACCCCCGTCGGCGCCCTGACCGTAGGAGTCGGATTCCTCGGTCTCGACGAGCGTCGCGGTGCTCCCGTTCTGGTTCTGTGTCGCCTCGTCGACCAGGGAGCCCACGAGTTCGTTGTCGTGCGGGAGTGCGGTGATGGGAGTGCGGTCGTGGCTCTTGTGCTGACGGCGGTCGTGGGCCCGCCGGGCGCGGTTCTCGAGTTTGTCCATGGCCTGTTCGAGGGCGGCGTAGAAGTTCTCCGCCTTGGCCTCGGCGCGGACGGCCGGGCCCTTGGTCACCAGCGTGATCTCGACCTTCTGGCAGACCTTGGCCAGCCTCCGGTTGGTCTCGTGACTCAGGGCGATCTCTGCGCGCACGATCTTGGAGTCGTACCGCTCGATCCGGCTCAGCTTGTCCGCGACCTTGGCCCGGTAGTGCTCCGGGACCTCGACATTGCGTCCGGTGACAACGATGTCCACATCTCCTCCTTCGCTCCGGCCGTTCTCGGACCGGTTGGGCTTTCAAGGTGGAACGCCGGTCCCCCGGAGACCGGGTGTGGCGGCGTACGCGGTGCCCAGCACCGAGGGATGTACGCCCGAACCTACGCGACTTCACGGACCGCGCAAGGGCGGTACCACTCCTGGTCGAATCCGTTGTCACAGAACGTGATCGCCGCGCTCACCGGGCCATCGGGGGTACCGCGGCGAGCGTGAGCACCGCCTGGACGGGATGGCCTCGACGGTGCAGCACGGCCGCCGCGGCCGCCGCGGTGGCGCCCGTGGTGAGGACGTCGTCGAGGAGGACGACCGGCGCACCGGAGGGCGGCGCGGCCCGTCCGTGCCAGCGAACGCGCCCCTGGAGGTTGGCCCGGCGGGCGGCCGCGTCCAGCCCCACCGAGTCACGGGCGCCACGCCCGGTCGACAGACACGGTGCGACCCCGCTGGGCAGGCCCGCGGCCACCGCGACCGTCGCCGCCGCCCGGGCCATCGCCGTCATCGGGTCGCCACCGCGGCGGCGCGCGGCCGCGGGCCGGGTCGGGGCGGGCACCAGCCACAGCGGGGCGAGCACCACCGACACGGCGGTCAACCGCACCAGTGCGGCACCCAGCGCATCCCCGAGGACCGCGGGCAGGTCCCGCCGTCCGTGCTCCTTCGCGGCCAGCACCGCCGCCCGGACCGGCCCCCGGTAGCGGGTCAGCGCGTACGCGGGCGGCACGTCCGACGCGTCGTCGGTGGGCGGCGGCAGCACCCGACGCGGACGTCCCCCGAGGACCGCCGCGCAGGACGCGCACCACGGCACGGCGGCACCGCATCCCGGGCAGGTTCGGGGCAGGACGAGGTCGAGCAGCGTGGTCCACATGCGCGGAGCCTGCCGCGACGCCAGCCCGAGCGGGCGTCGGGAATCCGCCGCGGTGGACAGTGTCCACCGATTGGCGCGCTGTGGACGCCGGACGGTCCGACACGTCGGCCGGGCGCGGCGACACGCCGGTGCGACCCGGCTCCGGCTGAGCCCGCCCGACGCCGACCACCGAGCCATCCGGCACCACCCGCCCAGCACCGCGCACCCGGCACCACCCGACCGCCGCCGACCCTGCGCCGCCCGTTCAGCACCGCGCACCAGTGCCACCCACCCGGCGCCACCCACCCGGCTCAGCCCGGCACCGCCCTGCACCGCGCACCCGCGCCGCTCGCCCGGCACCTTCCGCCCGGCACGGCACCCCCTGCACTGCGCACCCGGCACGCACCGCCCCGGGACACGGCGCCACGGCCGCACGAGCGTCAGGCCGGGTACAGCGGCCACCGGCCGACCGCGGTGGCGCCTTCGGGGTCCACCGGCACCCAGTCACCGCTGCTGTCGTCGCCCCGCAGCTGCAGGATCACCCCACCGGAGCTGATCAGCGTCGGCAGCGCACCGGTGGCACCCACCGCATCGACGTCGGCCACGATGCCACGGGTGCTCAGCGCGGACCGCTGCCGGCCGTCCACCCCGATCCGCCACACGGCGCGGTAGGTGCTCGCCGGGTCCGACGCCGCGACCAGCAGGTTCAGCGAGTTCGACCAGAGCACCGTGCGCACGGTCAGGTCGTTGCGCAGTCGCACCGGCACCCCCACGGTGGCCACCCCGGACCCCCCGCCGCTGTCGCCCCCGGCGGTGGCGTCGTCGGCGTAGATCACCGACGCGAGGTAGAGGCCGCCGTCGGCCACGACCGCGACCCGGGCGCCGTCGGACGACAGGGCCAGGCCGGTGACCGGGCCGAGCCCGGCGAGGCTCGACGAGTCCACCGGGTAGCGGCTGCCGTCGGTGAGGAGCCGGACGACCTCGGGGCTGGTGGCGCCGTTGATCACCGTCCACACCTCGTCGCCGCTGCGGGAGAACGACGGCGGGGTGAAGGTCTGCGCGGTCAGCCGCGGCTCCATCGGTTCCGGCGCGAGCGGCGCACCGACGTACAGGGTCTGAGCGCCCTCCGGTCCGCCGACCACGGCGAGGTCGCCGGTGGCCGCGGACATCCCGGCGCTCACCGCGGCCAGCTCGCCGGTACCGGCGTTGCCCGACAGGGGTACGCCCCGCAGGTTCACCACCGCGCCCTGGTCGGTGACGTAGTAGCCGACCGTGCTGGTGGGCCCGGAGCCCGGGACGCCGTCGGGGTCGAAGGAGCCGAGCACCCCGGTCGTCCAGATCGCCTGGTTGGCGTCCAGCGGCGTGCCGTCGACGAGGATCCGGATCCGCGCGGCGTCCAGCCGCAGCGTGTAGACCAGCTCGGCGGCCACCCCGCGGGCGGCCGCGGCGGTCAGCGACGGCAACCCGGTCAGGTCGACCTGCAGCACGCCGTCGGCGGTGGCGGTGATGGGAACGCGGGGCCGGGCGCCCTGCAGACTGTTGCGGACGGCGCCGATGAGCGGCGTGCTGGGGCCGGCGATCAACGAGTCGACCAAACGGCTGACCAGCGTCCCCGGCGACAGGGAGCTGTTCGGCAGCCAGCGCCGGTCCGGGACGACGAGGGTCCCGGCGTGGTTGAGGAAGTAGACCTCGCGCTGGGTGAAGGCCAGGTTGAAATCGCTGACCGACAGGATCAGCTGCTCCGGCGGGTTCTGGATGCGCCACTCGCCGTTCACCTGGACCAGTGCGATCGCCACCGTGAACTCGGTCCGCGGCGTGGGCACGTACGACCCGTCGGAGGCCAGGTAGCCGTCGGACGTCCCCGACAGCTGGACCGTGTCGCCGGCGCCGCTCGGTCCGGTCAGCACGTCGTAGCGCGGGCTGGCCGACAGGATCATCACGCCGCCCTGGTCGGTGCGCCAGGACACCTTGGCCGCGTCGGTCAGGTACGAACGGGCCGCGACCAGCGGCAGGTCCTGGTCGATGCGCGCACCGGCGGCGACGAACCCGCGGACGATCTCCTGGGGGCTCAGCCCGTCGGCGGGGGTCGTCTCGCGGACCTGGGTGCCGGGGTCGGCGACCTGGGTGTAGTCGATCGGATCCCCACCGCTGGGTACCGTCGCGCAACCGGTGACCGCCACCAGCGCCGCGACCAGCAGGATCACCAGCTTCGACCTCATGTCGGCTCCGGACGGTGCTCGTCGGGGTCGGCGGCCGCGCCGGAATTGAAGCCGCTGGACAGCGCCGACAGCGCCGCGGCGCTGAGCAGCCCGTCGTTGCCGGAGGCGACGGGGACCGCGCTCACCGGCAGCTGCATCTCCTCCGGCACGGAGTGCGTGAACTGGCTGACCGAGGCCGGTCCGACCGGGCCGGCGGATTCGTCGGGGTCCAGCGGCAGCGGCGAACCGAGGAGCAGGGTGCCCTGCCGGCGCGGCAGCGTCAGCCGGAACCGCGCTCCGTCGCCGGGTCGGCCGAACGCCTGCAGCCAGCCGCCGTGCAGGCGCGCGTCCTCGAGCGAGATGGCCAGGCCCAGGCCGGTGCCGCCGGTCTGCCGCTGCCGGGACGGGTCGGCGCGCCAGAAG
Organism: Nakamurella deserti; assembly: GCF_003260015.1. Taxonomy (NCBI): domain Bacteria; kingdom Bacillati; phylum Actinomycetota; class Actinomycetes; order Nakamurellales; family Nakamurellaceae; genus Nakamurella; species Nakamurella deserti. The sequence continues at coordinate 96,951 of NZ_QCXS01000003.1, forward strand.
CGGTTGAACACCAGCCCGGCCTCCCCCGGCTTGAGACCGACCCCGGAATCGGAGACCACGACGGCCACCGCGGTGTCGTCCGCGGCCAGCTCGACCTCGACCGGCCGGCCCTCCGCGTGGTCGATGGCGTTGGCCAGCAGGTTGCGCAGGATCCGCTCGATCCGCCGGGAGTCGATCTCGGCGCGGACCGGCTCGTCCGGGAGCATCGTGATGATCTGCACCCCGGCCTGGGCGGCGATGTTGGTGACGGTGTAGATCGCGTTGCCGATCGCCGACCGGATATCGATGACCTCGGCGTTGAGCTCAGCCATGCCGGCGTCGTAGCGGCTGATCTCCAGCAGGTCGGCGAGCAGCACCTCGAAACGGTCCAGTTCGTCCACCATCAATTCGGTGGAGCGGGCCAGGTGCGGCGGCAGCTCCTCGCGGTCGGCGTGCAGCAGGTCGGCCGCCATCCGGACGGTGGTCAACGGCGTCCGCAGCTCGTGCGAGACGTCCGAGGTGAACTGCCGCTGCAGCTGACCGAACTCCTCCAGGCGGCGGATCTGGGCCTTGATCGCCTGGGCCATGCCGTTGAACGACCGCGACAGCTGCGCCAGCTCCACCGGGCCGCGGACGGCCATCCGTTCGTCGAGGGCGCCGCCGGCGAGCCGGCTGGCGGCGGCCGAGGCCTGCCGCACCGGCCGGACGACCTGGTAGGCCACCAGCGCCGCGATCAGCGCCAGCAGCAGCAACAGCAGCGCACCACCGACGAGCAGGGTGTTGCGGACCAGGTCCAGCGTCTGCTGCTCACCGGACAGCAGGTAGATCAGGTAGAGCTCGTAGCTCTCGTTGCGGGTGCTCACCGGCGCACCGACGATGAGCGCCGGGACCTGCAGGCCGTCCCGGATGACGGTCACGTACTGCGACGCCAGCTGGCCCGCCTGGATCCGCTCGCGCAGCGACTCGGGGACGTCCGACGAAGGCCCCGCGCCGACCTCGTCGGCCAGCAGCGGTCGCCGGATCAGCACCGGTTCGAACACGCCGGCGTTGGAGCCCTGGCTGCTGCTGCCGTCACCGCCGGCCGGGTCGGCGAGCTGCTCCAGCGCCAGGTTCAGCCGGCCCTGCACGCGGCTCGGGTCGACCTCGGCGCCGACCAGGTTGTCGGCGGCCGACTGCCGCGCGGCATCCACCTCGGCCACCGCCGCGTCGACCTTGTTCTGCAGCAGCCGCTCGGTGATCTGGCTCTGCAGGGCGACCCCGAGCACCCCCATGACCAGCGCGGACAACGCCATCGTGGCGACGATGACCCGGACCCACAAGGACCGCAGCAGGAAGCCGCCGAAGCGGCGCACCCGGGCGGGTACGGACCGCGAGGTACTCGCGACCGGCCGGGACACCCCGAAGCGGGCCGCCCGGGCCACGGGGACCTCGGCCGGCCGGCTCATCCCGGCAGGCCCGGCATTACTGGGCGCCGGCCTTGTACCCGACGCCGCGGACGGTCAGGACCACCTCGGGACGTTCCGGGTCGCGCTCGATCTTGCTGCGCAGCCGCTGCACGTGGACGTTCACCAGCCGGGTGTCGGCGGCGTGCCGGTAGCCCCACACCTGCTCGAGCAGCACCTCCCGGGTGAACACCTGCCGGGGCTTGCGGGCCAGCGCGACCAGCAGGTCGAACTCCAGGGGGGTCAGCGAGATCTGCTCGTCGTCGCGGGTGACCTGGTGCCCGGGGACGTCGATGTCGATGTCGGCGACGCGCAGCCGCTCGGCGGCGCCCACGTCGGTGCGGCGCAGCCGGGCGCGGATCCGCGCCGTCAGCTCCTTGGGCTTGAACGGCTTGACGATGTAGTCGTCCGCGCCGGCCTCGAGGCCCAGGACGACGTCCACGGTGTCGGTCTTGGCCGTCAGCATGATGATCGGCAGCCCCGACTCCAGCCGGATCTCCTTGCAGATCTCCAGGCCCGACATCCCGGGCAGCATCAGGTCGAGCAGGATGAGGTCCGGATGGGTCTCCCGGAACGCGTCCACCGCCTTCGCGCCGTCGCGGACGACGGCGGTGTCGAAGCCGTCACCGCGCAGCACGATGGTCAGCATCTCGGCCAGGGCCGGGTCGTCGTCCACGACGAGCACACGGGATCTCATGGGTCCATGGTGACAGGAGTCGCGCGCTGCCGGGGTGCCGACGCCCGGTCGGGCGCCGCCGATCGGGCGCGGCCGATCGGGTCGACGGCCGTCGCAGGTCACGCCCGTGGCGGCCGGGCCGCCCGGCCACGCCTGGGACGATGGACCGGTGAGCCAACCCTGGAAGCCGTCCCCGACCCCGCCGGCCGGTCGGCGCGACCCGCAGGGCGCGCCCTGGCCGGGACTGATCCCGCTGCGGCCGCTGGGCGTGGGTGACGTCTTCGGCGCCGCGTGGCGACTCGTCCGCACCCACGCCGCGCTGCTGTGCCTGGTCGCCCTGGCCGGCACCCTGCTCGGCGGCGCGGCCGTCTTCGGCGTCCTCGCCCTGTTCCCCGACGACGCGCCGGCCGCCGAGACCGCCTGGCTGCGCCGCTTCGAGGCCGGCCGGTTCGAGCTGCCGCCGCTGTCGCTGGTGCTCCCGCTGCTGGTCGGCGCGGTGTTCAGCTACCTGACCATCATCGCGGTGTCCGGGCTCGCGACCGCCCTGGTCGGCGACGCCTCCCTCGGCCGCACCCCCACCGCACGGGCTGTCCTCGACCGCATGCGTGGCCGCTGGGTCGCGCTCGTCGCGGTGTCGGTCGTGGTGGCCGTGCTGGTGCTGGCCGGGCTGATGCTCTTCCTCGTCCCCGGTTTCCTCGTCCTGTCGGTGCTGCTGCTCGCCGCCCCGGTGGTCGTGCTCGAGAAGGCCGGGGCCGTCGCGGCGCTGCAGCGGTCGGCCCGGCTGACCCGCGGCGTCCGCGCCCGCATCCTCGGCATCGCCGTGCTGGCCCAGCTCATCGCCTCGCTGGTCAGCTCGGCGTTGCTGGGTCTGCTGCCGGATTCGGCGACCGTGTCCGCGACCGTCGTGGCACTGGCCGTGCAGGCCCTCGTCGCCGCCGTGACGGTGCCCTGGACGGCGGGGGTGATCGCGCTGCTCTACGTGGACACCCGCATCCGCAAGGAGGGTCTGGCGCAGAACCTGCTGCAGGCCTCGATGCGTCAGGTCTGACCTCAGGCGGGACCGAGCAGGTCCGCGGGGATCGGCACCGCACCCCCCGCGGCGGGCCGCAGCACCCGCCACGGCGACAGGTACTGCTCGTCGGCCAGGGCCGCGTACATCGTCGCCGTCCGGCGCTGCAGGCCGCCGTCGGATTCGAAGTTGTCCAGCGCCCGGTCGGCGGACTCGTCGGCCCGGCGCAACGCTCGCGCCCGGGCGACCGCGGGCTCGACGTCGAGCAGGATCTGCAGGTCCGGGACCGGCACCCCGAACCGCTCGACCTCGAGCTCGCGGACCCAGGACGGGAAGTCGTTCGGGGCGGTCGGCGCCCCCAGCCGCGCCGCACCGTACGCCGCGTTGGATGCGACGTAGCGGTCGAGCAGCACGATGTCGTTGCCGGCGAGCAGGTCGCGGATCTCGTCGGCGGCGTCCCGGCGGTCCAGCGCGAACAGCAGCGCGGTCCCGTGGACGGAGTCCGAGAGGTCGCCCATCCTGCCGTACAGGGCGTCCCTGACGAGCTCGGCGTAGACGCTGTCGGTGTACCGGGGGAACGCCAGCTGCGCGACGCGGCGACCCTGCGCCTTCCACTTCGCGCTCAGCGACGCGGTGAGCGTCGCCTTGCCCGAACCGTCGAGCCCCTCGATCACGAGCAGCCTGCCGACCACGGATCCCCTTCCCACCCGGCGCGCGGCATCATCCGCGCGCCGTCCCGGACGTCAGTGGTGCAGGCTCAGTAACGGTAGTGGTCGGCCTTGAACGGGCCCTCGACGTCGACGCCGATGTACTCCGCCTGCTCCTTGGTGAGCCGGGTGAGCTCCCCGCCCAGCGCCTCGACGTGGATCCGGGCGACCTTCTCGTCGAGCTGCTTGGGCAGCCGGTAGACCTCGCGGTCGTACTCCTGGTACTTGGTGAACAGCTCGATCTGGGCGATCACCTGGTTGGCGAACGACGAGCTCATCACGAACGACGGGTGGCCGGTCGCGTTGCCCAGGTTCAGCAGGCGTCCCTCCGAGAGCACCAGGATCGTGCGGCCCGAGGGGAACGTCCACAGGTGCACCTGCGGCTTGATCTCGGTCTTGTGGATCCCGGGGATGCGGGCCAGCCCGGCCATGTCGATCTCGTTGTCGAAGTGGCCGATGTTGCCCAGGATCGCCTGGTGCTTCATCGCCTGCATGTGCGCGACGGTGATGATGTCCTTGTTGCCCGTGGTGGTGATGACGATGTCGGCCTCGCCGATGGCCTTGTCGATGGTGGTGACCTGGAAGCCGTCCATCAGCGCCTGCAGCGCGCAGATCGGGTCGATCTCGGCGATGACCACACGGGCGCCCTGGCCGCGCAACGACTCCGCGCTGCCCTTGCCGACGTCGCCGTACCCGGCCACCAGCGCCACCTTGCCGCCGATGAGGACGTCGGTCGCGCGGTTGATGCCGTCGATGAGCGAGTGCCGGACGCCGTACTTGTTGTCGAACTTGCTCTTGGTCACCGAGTCGTTGACGTTGATCGCCGGGAACAGCAGCTCCCCCGCGGCGGCCAGCTGGTACAGCCGCAGCACACCGGTGGTGGTCTCCTCGGTGACGCCGCGCAGCTGCGGGCTGACCCGGGTCCAGTACTGCGGATCGTTGGTCAGCGACTGCCGCAGCAGGTCGAGGATAACGCCGTACTCCTCGCTGTCGTCCTCCTGGGTCGGGGGGACGACGCCCGCCTTCTCGTACTGCACACCCTTGTGGATCAGCAGTGTCGCGTCGCCCCCGTCGTCGAGCAGCATGTTCGGGCCCTGCTCGGTGCCATCGCCGGCAGCGGGCCAGCGCAGCATCTGGTCGGTGCACCACCAGTACTCCGGCAGCGTCTCACCCTTCCAGGCGTAGACCGAGACACCCTGCGGCGCCTCCTCGGTGCCGTAGGGGCCGACGACGGTCGCGGCGGCGGCGTGGTCCTGGGTGGAGAAGATGTTGCAGCTGACCCAGCGGACGTCGGCGCCGAGGCTCGTCAAGGTCTCGATGAGCACGGCGGTCTGCACGGTCATGTGCAGCGAGCCGGCGATGCGGGCGCCCTTGAGCGGCTGGACGTCGGCGTACTCGCGGCGCAGCGACATCAGGCCCGGCATCTCGTGCTCGGCCAGGGTGATCTCCTTGCGGCCGTACTCGGCCAGCGAGAGGTCGGCGACCTTGAAGTCGAGGTGGCCGATGCGGTCCGCCACCAGGTGGGACGTCGCGGCGGTGGAGGCGGGGGCTGACATGGAACTCCTCTGGAACGGCACGGGGCGCGGACGGCATCGCCGCTCGGGTCGCGGGACCTGCGGGAGGCCCCGTCGTCGGACCGATCGGGCGCGCGGCACCCGGGTCGATCCCCGCTGAGATTACCCGCTGGGCAAGGCCCGGCCGCAGCCGTGGCGGCACGCACGCCCCATCCTCGTCGGCAGGGCGGGGCCGGCGTCGGATCCCCGTCGAGGGCGCCGGGTAGAACTGCGGGGACGGGCACCGGTCGCAGAACGCGCGACGACGGCGGCCCGGACGGAGGGTGCGCGGATGCCGGTGCTGATCGGAACGTCGGGCTGGCAGTACAACGACTGGGCGTGGCGCTTCCACCAGGGGGTTCCCAAGCGGCGCTGGTTCGAGCACACCATGACCTGGTTCCGCACCACCGAGCTCAACGTCAGCTTCTACCGGCTGCCCCCACTGACGACGTTCCAGGGCTGGCGGGCGCGCAGCCCCGACGACGCGATCATCACGGTGAAGGCGTCGCGCTACCTGACCCACATCAAGAAGCTGGCCGAGCCGGAGGAGCCGGTGGCCCGGCTGATGGGCCGCGCCGAGGGACTCGGACCGAAGCTCGGGCCGATCCTGGTGCAGCTGCCGCCGACGCTGCAGGTCGACGTCGGCGCGCTGGCCCGCACGCTCGACGCGTTCCCGGCCGGCACCCGCGTCGCCGTCGAGGTGCGCCACGAGAGCTGGTGGATCGACGAGGTGCGGCAGCTGCTGGAGGAACGTCGGGCCTGCTGGGTGTGGGTGGACCGCGGTGGGCAGCCGTGGGGCCCGCTGTGGCGCACCACCGACTGGGGTTATCTGCGGCTGCACTGGGGTGACGCCGACCCGGCACCGAACTACCACCGGCACAGCCTGGCCGCCTGGGTACGCCGCTGGGTCGACGTCAGCGAGGACTGGCAGGACTTCTTCGTCTACTTCAACAACGACGGCCGGTGCGCGGCGGTGGACAACGCGATCACCTTCGCCGAGGAGGTGCGGTGGGCGGGCCGGACGGCGTCGCGGGTGCCGGGCATCCGGCCCGACAGCTGGAGCTGACACCCGCCGCCGGACCCCGTTCCGACCCGGGCGGTCAGCCCAACGGGAGCGCGCCGGCGCCGAGGCCCACGACGGTGCCGGTCAGGGTGCCCTCGCCGAAGAGCTCGACGACGCACTGCGGCAACGGGATGTAGGTGCGGACGGCGTTGCCGGCCGGGTCGACGGCGTCGATCTCGCGGATCGAGGCCGGGAACAGCGAGACCGCGCTGACCTGCAGGCGGCCGCCGAACGTGGGGTCCGATGCGCCGGTGACCGCCGCGGCCAGATCGGTGCAGGCGGCGGCGAGGGTGTCGTCGTCGGGCATCCCGGTGAAACGCTGCGCCTCGTCGAAGACGGACCGGATGCGGAACGACGCGAGGACCTCGATGCGGTGCGGCTGGTCGCACGTCAGCGTGACCGGCCCCCAGGCGTTGGTGGCGGCCTGCACACAGCTGCTCAACCGGCTCGGCGGCGCCGCGGCGTCGGTGCCACGCAGGCTGCCGGTGACCGGCTGCCGGTCCGGGGCGACCAGGATGCAGGCGGCCCACCCCCGGGTCGGGGTGCGTTCCGACGGCGGCGCGGCCAGGAGCTGACTGTCGACCACCGGGCTCGTCGGGTTCCAGAACGCCGCGCCCGGCAGGTCCGCCGGGTGCACCCATTCCGTCTGCGCCGCCGCGCATCCCGCGGTGCTGACCTGACCGCCGCCGCCGAACGGGTAGGCCGCGACGGACCGGAAGTCGCCGACGCCCTCCGGGATCGTCCCGGCGGGCCAGGTCTGCAGCACCTCCGCGTGGTGCGGAGCCCCGCACGGCACCACCGACACCGATGTGCGCGTCAGGTCCAGACAGCTGCCGACCGGCGGCGGCGGCGGCAGCGGTCGCGCGGTCGGGGTGCCGGGCACGCCCCGGTCGAGCGCGGCCGAGGCAACCAGGACGAGGACGACGGCGGCGGCCAGGATCAGGACGCCGAGCCCGCGGCGCCCGCCGGCGGGTCGAACCGGGGCCTGCACGGTGAGCGTCGGCGCCATGCGGCCGAGGGTACGTCGGCGCGCCCCGCACCCGCCGGGAGCCGTTCCGGGGGCGTCCGCACCACCGGCGGCCGGTGCCGGTGGGCGGTGGCATCATGGGCGCGGTGAAGCTCGCCGAGGCCCTGATGATCAGGGCGGACCTGCAGCGCCGCGTCGACCAGCTGCGGTCGCGGATCGTGGCCAACGCCCGGTTCCAGGAGGGCGAGGAACCGTCCGAGGACGCCGCAGCGTTGATCGTCGAGGTGTCGGCGCTGCTCGACCGCATCGAGTCGCTGGTGGTCGCGGTCAACCTGACCAACGCCGCCACCCGGATCGGCGACGGCCGCACGATGACCGCCGCGCTGGCCCACCGCGAGACCCTGCGGTCCCGGCACTCGGTGCTGACCTCCGCCGCCAACGCCGCCCACGGCGCCGACGGCGGCTACCGGCAGATGCGCAGCGAGCTCCGGCAGATCTCCGCGCTCCCGGTGGCCGAGCTGCGCCGGCGCGCCGACGACACCGCCCGCGACCTGCGTGAGCTGGACGTGCAGATCCAGCGGACCAACTGGGAGGTCGACCTGCGGGAGGAAGACGCGTGACGAGTCGGTAGACGCGTCCGGAGCGAGCACGAACCGAGGTCGGCGGGACATCCGGCCACTTGTCGGCGCCGGGGCGGCGTCATCTCCGCACGATGCAAGCCCCGCACGCCGCACAGGTGACGATCCATCGAGGACGTCTCATCACCGTGTGCTGGCCGGCGGCGTCGAGGGTGGGTTCGGGGACCTCGTCAGGCGCGGAACGCCCGGTGCGACCTCAGCCGAGGGCGGCGCGGACCTCGTCGATCGTGCGCCGGGCCGCGTCGCGCAACCCGGCGACCGACGGCCCGCCGCCCAGGATCTCGCGGCTGCTGCTGGGCAGCACCGCGCCGAGGTCATCGCCGAAGACGGTGCGCAGGTCGGCGGCGGTGGCCCCCTGGGCGCCGATGCCCGGCGCCAGCAGCGGTCCGTTGACGCGGCCCAGGTGCACGCCCGTCTCGCCGACGGTGGCCCCGACGACGAGCCCGACCGAACCCAGCGGGGCGGCGCCCGCGTTGCGCGCGGCCGCGGCGTCGGCGATCTGCTGGGCGACCAGCACTCCCCCGGCGCCCGCCGCGTGCTGCACCTGCGGGCCCTCCGGGTTGGACGTCAGGGCCAGGACGAAGACACCGCGGCCGGTCTCGGCGGCCAGATCCAGGGCGGGGTCCAGCGACCCGAACCCGAGGTAGGGCGACACCGTGATGGCGTCGGCGGCCAACGGCGCCCCGTCGGCGAGGTAGGCCTGCGCGTAGGCACCCATCGTGGAGCCGATGTCGCCCCGCTTCACGTCCAGCAACGTCAGCGCGCCGGCGTCGGCCGCGGCGGCCAGCACCTTCTCCAGCACCGCGACACCGGCGCTGCCGAAGACCTCGAAGAACGCCGACTGCGGCTTGAGCACGGCGACCTCGGCGCCGAGCGCCTCCACCGTGGTCATCGCGAACCGCTCGAGACCGGCGACCGTGACGGGCAGGTCCCAGGCCGACAACAGCGCGCGGTGCGGGTCGATGCCCGCGCACAGCGGCCCCCGCTCACGCATCGCGGCGGCCAGCCGCTCGCCGAACGGTGTTCCGGAAGCGGCGGTCATCGACGGTCCTGCTCTCTGTTCGGGCGGCCGCGGGTCCGGGCCGCACGGGGTGCGGGTGGTCTCAGTCGCGGGCGGCGACGGCGGTGTTGATCGCGCGGACCAGCCCCGGCCCGCGGTAGATCAGCCCGGTGTAGATCTGCAGCAGAGACGCCCCGGCGTCCAGCATGGCCAGCCCGTCGTCGGCGCTCATGATGCCGCCGACGCCGATCACCGGCAGGTCGGTGTGGCCGGTCACGAACCGCACCACCTCGCGGGCCCGGACGGTCAGCGGGGCGCCAGAGAGGCCACCGGGCTCCCCCGCGGGCACCAGGTCGCGGGCGACGATGCCGTCGCGGCCGACGGTGGTGTTGGTCGCGATGACGCCGGCCACCCCGGTGTCGGCGCAGACCTGGAGCACCTCGCCGATCGCGGAGTCCGACAGGTCCGGGGCGATCTTGACCAGGATCGGCACCGGGCGGCCACCGTCACCGGCCAGGTCGGCCGCCTCGCCGGTCAGCGCACCGAGGAGCTCGGTGAGCGGCCGCTTCTCCTGCAGGGCTCGCAGTCCCAGGGTGTTGGGCGAGGACACGTTGACCGCGATGTAGTCGGCGTAGGCGTGCAACATCCGCAGCGACGTCAGGTAGTCCTCGACCGCCCCGTGCACCGGGGTGACCTTGGACTTGCCGATGGAGATGCCGAGCGGCGTGGGCAGCGGCCCCACGTCGTCCAGGCGGGCGGCGAGCCGGCGCGCGCCGGCGTTGTTGAACCCCATCCGGTTGACCACGCCCTGCGAGCCGACCAGCCGGAACAGCCGCGGCCGTTCGTTGCCCGGCTGCGGGTGCGCGGTCACGGTGCCGACCTCGGTGAACCCGAAACCCAGTGCGGGCCAGGCGTTCAGCGCGCTGCCGTCCTTGTCCATCCCGGCGGCCACCCCGACCACGGACGGGAAGGTCACGCCGAACACCCGGCGCGGAGACCGATCGGCCGACAGCAGCCGCTGCACGGCCGCGCGGGCCCGCGGGCGCCGGCCGATGGCGTGCAGGGCGTGCAGCGTGCGGTGGTGGGCCAGCTCGGCGTCGCCGCGGCCGAGCCGGAACAGCACCGGCCGGACCGCCGCGGTGTAACCGCGCTCGAGGACGGTCACGACACCGCAGCCGACGCCGCGGCGGCCGCCACATCGGCCTTCTCGACGGCGGCGCGCAGCCGCGCCTGCAGGTTCTGCAGCGACGCGACACCGACGTTGCCGCGGACCATCGCCTCGATGCCCTGGATGGCCGCCGCCGCACCGGCGACCGTGGTGATGCAGGGGATGTCGGCGCTGACCGCGGCGGTGCGGATCTCGAAACCGTCGACGCGGGTGCCGGACTGGCCGTACGGGGTGTTGATGACCAGATCGATCTCGCCGGCCCGGATCATCTCGACCACGTTGCCCGCACCCTCGAAGTGCTTGCGCACGACCTGCACCGCCATGCCGTTGCGGCGCAGCATCTCCGCGGTGCCGGCGGTGGCCACCACGGTGAAGCCGATGTCGGCGAGTCGCTTGATCGGGAACACCATCGACCGCTTGTCGCGGTTGGCCACCGAGACGAACACGGTGCCCTTCAGCGGCAGCGAGCCGTAGGAGCCGGTCTGGGACTTGGCGAACGCCGGCCCGAAGGCGGCGTCGATGCCCATCACCTCACCGGTGGACCGCATCTCGGGTCCGAGGACGGTGTCCACGCCGGTGCCGTCGGGGCGCCGGAAGCGGTGGAACGGCATGACCGCTTCCTTGACCGCCACCGGGGCGCCGTCGGGGAGGGTGCCGCCGTCGCCGTGGGGCATCAGCATGCCCTCGGAGCGGAGCTCGGCGATGGTGGAGCCGGTCATGATCCGCGCGGCGGCCTTGGCCAGCGGCACGGCGGTCGCCTTGGACGAGAACGGCACCGTCCGGGACGCCCGCGGGTTGGCCTCCAGCACGTAGAGGGTCTCGCCCTTGAGCGCGTACTGGACGTTGAGCAGCCCGCGGACCCCGCCGTCGAGGGCGATCCGCTCGGTGTAGCGGCGGACCTTCTCGATGTCGCTGTGGCCCAGGGTGATCGGCGGCAGCACGCAGGCCGAGTCGCCGGAGTGCACGCCGGCCTCCTCGATGTGCTCCATCACGCCGCCCAGGTAGACGTCGGTGCCGTCGCACAGCGCGTCCACGTCGATCTCGATGGCGTCGTCGAGGAAGCGGTCGACCATCACCGGGGCGGTGTCGGTGATCTCGGTGGCACGGGAGATGTAGTCGGCCAGCGACGGCTCGTCGTAGACGATCTCCATCCCGCGGCCACCCAGCACGTACGACGGCCGGACCAGCACCGGGTACCCGATGCGGGCGGCGACGGCGGACGCGTCGTCGAACGAGGTGGCCATCCCGAACGACGGCGCGGGCAGCCCGGCCTCGGCGAGCAGCGCCCCGAAGCGGGCCCGGTCCTCGGCGAGATCGATGGCGTCGGGCGAGGTCCCGAGCAGCGGGACGCCCTCCTCCTCGAGGATGCCGGCCAGCTTCAGCGGGGTCTGGCCGCCGAGGGTGACGATGACGCCGGCGACGGTGCCCGACTCCTGTTCGGCGGCGATGACCTCGAGGACGTCCTCGGCCGTCAGCGGCTCGAAGTAGAGGCGGTCGGAGGTGTCGTAGTCGGTGGACACCGTCTCGGGGTTGCAGTTGACCATCACGGTCTCGTAGCCGGCGTCGCGCAGCGCCATCGCGGCGTGCACACAGGAGTAGTCGAACTCGATGCCCTGGCCGATCCGGTTCGGGCCGGACCCGAGGATGATCACCTTGGGCCGCTCGGTCTGCGGGGCGACCTCGGACTCGGCGGCCGGATCGGTCTCGTAGGCCGAGTAGTGGTACGGCGTGAACGCCTCGAACTCCGCGGCACAGGTGTCCACGGTCTTGTAGACCGGTCGCACACCCAGCGCCCGCCGGACCTCGCGGATGCTCTTCTCGGACACGACAGCCGTTGCGGTGGAGCGGACCCGGGCGATCTGCAGGTCGCTCAGCCCGTAGCGCTTGGCCTTCCGGAGCAGGTCGGCCGAGAGCTCCTCCGCGGCCGTGACTTCAGCGGCGACCGACTGGATCAGCACGATCTGGTCGAGGAACCACGGGTCGATGCCGGTGGCGTCGTGCACCTGCGCGACGGAGGCGCCCAGCCGCAGCGCCCGCTCGACCTGGAAGATGCGGCCGTCGGTGGGGACCGCGGCCGCGGCGAGGAGAGCGTCGACGGTCTCCCCGTCCGGGTCGGGAGTGGTGAAGAAGCCCAGGTTCTTGGTCTCCATGGAGCGCAGGGCCTTGCCGAACGCCTCCGCGAAGCTGCGGCCGATGCTCATCGCCTCGCCGACCGACTTCATCGTGGTGGTCAGCGTCGGGTCCGCGCCCGGGAACTTCTCGAACGCGAACCGCGGGATCTTGACCACGACGTAGTCCAGCGACGGCTCGAACGCCGCCGGGGTGGCCTTGGTGATGTCGTTGGCGATCTCGCCCAGCAGGTAGCCGATGGCGAGCTTCGCGGCGATCTTGGCGATCGGGAAACCGGTCGCCTTGGAGGCCAGCGCCGACGACCGCGACACCCGGGGGTTCATCTCGATGACGATCATCCGGCCGGTGTCCGGGTGGATCGCGAACTGGATGTTGCAGCCGCCGGTGGCCACCCCGACCGCACGGAGCACCTGGAAGCCGACGTCGCGCATCTTCTGGAACTCGCGGTCGGTCAGGGTCATGGCCGGGGCCACGGTCATCGAGTCGCCGGTGTGCACCCCCATGGGGTCGATGTTCTCGATGGAGCAGACCACGACCGCGTTGTCCGCGCCGTCGCGCATCAGCTCCAGCTCGTACTCCTTCCAGCCGAGCACCGACTCCTCGATCAGCACCTCGTGGACCGGCGACGCGGCCAGCCCGATGGACGCGATCCGCTCGAGGTCGTCGGGGGTGTAGGCCAGGCCGGACCCGAGGCCGCCCATGGTGAACGACGGCCGGATGACGACCGGGAGGCCGAGCTTCTCGACCGTCGCGCGGACCTCCTCCATGGAGTGGCAGACCGCGGAATCCGGGACGTCGCCGCCGATCTCGCGGACGATGTCCTTGAAGATCTGCCGGTCCTCGCCGCGCTGGATGGCCGGGATGTCGGCGCCGATCAGCTCGACGTCGTACTTCTGCAGGATCCCGGCCTCGTCCAGCGCGATCGCGGTGTTCAGTGCCGTCTGCCCGCCCAGGGTGGCCAGGATGGCGTCCACCGGGAAGCCCTGGTCGCGCTGGTCGATGATGACCTTCTCCACGAACTCGGCCGTGATCGGCTCGATGTAGGTGGCGTCGGCGAACTCCGGGTCGGTCATGATCGTGGCCGGGTTGGAGTTGATCAGGCTGACCCGCAGACCCTCCTCGCGGAGGACCCGGCAGGCCTGGGTGCCCGAGTAGTCGAACTCGCAGGCCTGGCCGATGACGATCGGCCCGGAGCCGATGACCAGGATGTGGTTCAGGTCGGTGCGGCGCGGCATCTGCTCAGAGTTCCTTTACGTCGGAGGCGGTGACGGTGTCGGCCGGAGCGGCCGCAGCCAGCTCGAGCAGCTCGATGAACCGGTCGAACAGGTAGCCGGCGTCGTGCGGGCCGGCGGCCGCCTCGGGGTGGAACTGCACCGAGAAGGCCGGCACGTCAAGGCAGGTCAGCCCTTCGACGACGCCGTCGTTGAGCGAGGAGAAGCCGACCCGGACGGTGCCGAAGCCGGTCGCGAGGTCCTCGCCCGCAGGAGCGTCGACGGCGAAGCCGTGGTTCTGGCTCGTCACCATCGTGGCGCCGGTGTGGTGGTCCACCACCGGCTGGTTGATGCCGCGGTGCCCGAACTTGAGCTTGTAGGTGCCGAAACCCAACGCGCGGCCGAGGATCTGGTTGCCGAAGCAGATGCCGAACAGCGGGATGCGCCGCTCGAGGATCTGCCGGGTCAGGGCGACCGCGTGGTCGGCGGTGGCCGGGTCGCCGGGGCCGTTGGACAGGAACACCCCGTCCACCCCCAGCGCGAGGATCTCCTCCAGGGTCACCGACGCCGGCACCACGTGGGTGGTGATGCCGCGGGCGGCGAACGAGCGTGGGGTGTTGGCCTTGATCCCGAGATCGACCGCGGCGACGCTGAACCGCGGCTCGCCCTGTGCGGGCACGGTGTAGGTCTCGGTGGTGGACACCTCGTCGGTCAGGCTGAGCCCGGCCATGTCGGGGATCTCCCGGACGGCGGCGACCATGTCGTCGGTCCCGACGACGGCGTCGCCGGTGAAGATGCCGCAGCGCATCGCCCCACGGCTGCGCAGGTGCCGGGTCAGTGCCCGGGTGTCGATGCCGGAGATGCCGACGACGCCCTGCGCGGTCATCGCATCGGGCAACGAGTGCGACGCGCGCCAGTTCGACGGGGCCGGCGACAGGTCGCGGACGACGAACCCGGCGACCTGGATGCCGGCGGACTCGTCGTCCTCGGGAACCCAGCCGGTGTTGCCGATCTGCGGTGCGGTGGCCACCACCACCTGACGGCGGTAGGACGGGTCGGTCAGCGTCTCCTGGTAACCGGTCATGCCGGTGGCGAAGACGGCCTCGCCGAAGGCGGTGCCGGTGGCGCCGAACGCGCTGCCGCCGAAGACACGGCCGTCCTCGAGGACCAGGACTGCAGGACTGTGGGTCATGTGGTTGCTCCCGGGGTGGTGCGGAAAAGTCGTGCGGCGGCGGCGATCCAGTCGACCTGGGCGTCCGGGTCGTCGGTGCGCACACCGGTGTCGACGTCGGTGTCGCCCCATCGCCAGGTGATCAGCAGGATGCCGTCGGCCAGGCCCATCACCTTGCCGGCGACGCCCGGCGCGGTGCCGACGGCGACGAGGTCGGCCTGCGGGATCCAGAGGGCGGACTCGCCCACCCGGTCGACGAGGATGCCGTCGGAGGACAGCTCGAGCGTCGCCTTGGCGCGGCGGCCCACGGTCTGGACGACGATGCGCTCCTGCCAGCGGCCGGAGACGGTGGTGGACACGTAGATGCCGGACAGCGGCGGAGCCAGTGGCGTACCGGAGATCTCGGGCACCGCGCGCAGGGCCGGGAAGCCGGACTGCCGGTTGCCGCGGCGGCGCCACCCCAGGTAGAGCAGGGCGCCGAGACCGACGCACAGCGCGACCATGGCGAGCGTGAGCCACAGACGGGGCCAGTCCATGTCAGCTCCGTCCGGCCGGAGTCGTGGCCGCGGCTGCGGTCGGATCCTGCAGTCGGCCGTCGAGCACGGTCGGGCGACCGCGCAGGAAGGTGGCGACGACCCGCGCCGGCAGCACGTGGCCCTCGAACGGCGTGTTCGCCGACAGGCTGGCGAGCTCCGCGCCCCGGACGGTCCACTCGGCGGCCGGGTCGACCAGCGTCAGGTTGGCCGGCTCCCCCACCGCGACCGGGCGTCCGTGGTCGACGAGACCGCCGATGGCGGCGGGGTTCTCGCTCATCACCCGGGCGACGCCGCGCCAGTCCAGCAGCCCGGGGTTCACCATGGTGTCGACGACGACCGACAGCGCGGTCTGCAGCCCGAGCATCCCTGGGCTCGCCTGGTCCCACTCGCACTCCTTGTGCTGCGGGGCGTGCGGGGCGTGGTCGGTGGCGACGATGTCGATGGTGCCGTCGGCCAGACCGCGCCGCACCGCCTCGACGTCACTCGCGGTGCGCAGTGGCGGGTTGACCTTGAAGACCGGGTCGTAGTCCTCGGCGAGGGTGTCGGTCAGCACCAGGTGGTGCGGGGTGACCTCGGCGGTGACCCGGGTGCCGCGCGCCTTGGCCGCGGCGATCACCGCCACGGAACCGGCGGTGGACAGGTGGCAGACGTGCAGCCGGGAGTCGACGTGGTCGGTGAGCAGGCAGTCCCGGGCGATGATCGCCTCCTCGGCGACGGCCGGCCAGCCGACCATGCCGAGGCGGGCGGATACGTCACCTTCGTGCATCTGCGCACCGACGGTGAGCCGCGGCTCCTGGGCGTGCTGGGCGATGACCCCGCCGAACGTCTTCACGTACTCGAGCGACCGGCGCATCAGCAACGGGTCGGAGACGCAGTCGCCGTCGTCGGAGAACACCCGGACGTTCGCCGCCGAGTCGGCCATCGCGGCGAGCTCGGCGAGCCGCTCCCCGCGACGTCCGACGGTCACCGCGCCGATGGGCTGCACGTCGACCAGGCCGACGGCCTGCCCGAGCCGGAAGACCTGCTCGACCACGCCGGCGGTGTCGGCGGTGGGATCGGTGTTGGGCATCGCGAAGACGGCGGTGTAACCGCCCAGAGCGGCGGCGCGCGAACCGGTCTCGACCGTCTCGGCGTCCTCCCGGCCCGGCTCGCGCAGGTGGGTGTGCAGGTCGACCAGGCCCGGCAGCAGCACCGTGCCCGCGCCGTCGACCCGCAGGGCGTCGGCGTCGGCACCGGCCGCGGCGTCGGCGCCGATGGCGGCGACGACCCCGTCGGCCAGCAGCACGTCGACGGCCTCGCCACCGTACGGGCGGGTGCCGGTGATCAGGACGGTGCCGCTCATACGCCTGCTCCTTCGTTGGCCAGCAGCGTGTACAGCACGGCCATCCGCACCGTCACACCGTTGGCGACCTGCTCGACGATGACCGAGTTCGGCCCGTCGGCGACGTCGTGGGCGATCTCCATGCCACGGTTCATCGGGCCGGGGTGCAGCACGATGCCGTGTCCGGCGATGAGGTCGCGGCGGCGGGCGTCCAGGCCGTAGCGGCGGCTGTACTCCCGCTCGGTCGGGAAGAACGCGCCGCCCATCCGCTCGCGCTGGACGCGCAACATCATCACCGCATCGGCGCCCCTGAGCGCCCGGTCCAGGTCGTAGTCGACCTGGGCGGGCCAGGCGGCCACTCCGACCGGCAGCAGCGTCGGCGGCGCCACCAGGGTGACGTCGGCACCGAGCGTGGACAGCAGCAGCACGTTGGACCGGGCCACCCGGGAGTGCAGCACGTCACCGACGACGACGATCCGGCGGCCGGCCAGGTCACCGAGGTGGCGGCGCAGCGTGTAGGCGTCCAGCAGCGCCTGGGTGGGGTGCTCGTGGGTGCCGTCGCCGGCGTTGACGACGTGACCCTCGACCCAGTTCGACAGCCGCTGCGGCGCGCCCGACGACGAGTGCCGGCAGACGACGATGTCGGCGCCCATGGCCTGCAGCGTCCAGGCGGTGTCCTTCAGCGACTCGCCCTTGGACACCGAGGAGCCCTTGGCGGAGAAGTTGATGACGTCCGCGGACAGCCGCTTGGCCGCGACCTCGAACGAGATCCGGGTGCGGGTCGAGTCCTCGTAGAACAGGTTGACCACCGTGCGGCCGCGCAGCGTCGGCAGTTTGCGGATCTCCCGGCCGGCGATGGCCTGGTCGATCCGCTGCGCCGTGTCGAGCAGGTGCTCGACGGCGTCCCGGGACAGTTGCCCCGCCGAGAGCAGGTGCCGCGGCATCGACGGGGCCACCCGGTCCGGGGACGCCGTCGTCAGATCGCCGGGGTTCGCGGCGTTCGTGCCGTGGTGCCCGGCGCCCGCGGTGTCGGTAGCGGTGTCGGCGCCGGCCACCGCACTCACGGAGTCGGGAATCCCGGCGCTGGCGTGGTTCGCGCTGCTCACGGTGCTGCTGTGGTTCGCGGTGTTCCCGGTGCGCGTCGGGTTCGTGCTGCTGTGGTTCGCGGTGTTCCCGGTGCGCGTCGGGTTCGCGCTGCTCACGGTGCTGCTGTGGTTCGCGGTGTTCCCGGTGCCGGTCGGGTTCGCGCTGCTCACGGTGCCGGTCGGGTTCGCGCTGCTCACGGTGCCGGTCGGGTTCGCGCTGCTCACGGTGCCCGTCGGGTTCGCGCTGCTCACGGTGCCGGTCGGGTTCGCGCCGCTCACGGGGCCCTCCGCAGCTCGACCGCGTCGCGGCCGTCCACCTCGGTGAACCGCACGGCGACGTCGTCGCCCAGCGCGGTGGGGATGTTCTTGCCGACGTAGTCCGCGCGCAGCGGCAGTTGCCGGTGCCCCCGGTCGACCAGCACGGCGAGCTGCACCTGGGCCGGCCGGCCGTGGTCGCGCAGCGCGTCCAGGGCGGCGCGCACGGTACGACCGGAGAACAGCACGTCGTCGACGAGCACCACGATGCGCTCGTCGATGCCGCCGCCGGGGATGACGGTTGCCTCCAGCGCCCGGGGCGCCCGGCGCCGCAGGTCGTCCCGGTAGAGGGTGATGTCGAGTGAGCCCGCGGTGAAGGGGCGGCCGGCGAAGGTGCTCAACCGGGCGGCGAGCCGGTCGGCGAGCACGGTGCCGCGGGTGGGGATGCCCAGCAGGACGACCTCGCCGGCGTCGGCGGCCTCGCCGGTCCGCTCCAGGATCTGGTGGGCGATGCGATCCACGATCCGGGTGATGTCCGCACCGGTCAGGAGTTCACGAATGGCTGAAACTTCGGTGGGCCCCGCGTCGGGGGCGCTCACCGGCTGTGCCGGTTGTGGGCGCGTTGACACCTACTCCGACCTCCTTACCCGCCTCACGGGACGGCCTTAAAGGATGTCTCGGCCCCCGAATCCGGGAACCGCGATCCGGAGTCTACCCAGCCGAAAACTTTGTCACGAATCATCTAACGATGCGTGAGTCGCCTGTACTGTGTGTAACCATTGATGCGACAATGCGAGGGTGCGGTGACCAGTTCGGTCGCCTGCGTGGAAGGGTCGGCCATGTCAGAGAACTACGCACGTGCGCTCGGTGCACGTCTCCGTGCCATCCGCGCCCAGCAGGGCCTGTCGCTACACGGCATCGAGGCCAAGTCGGACGGCCGCTGGAAGGCCGTCGTCGTCGGCTCCTACGAGCGTGGCGACCGCGCCGTGACCGTGGCCAAGCTGGCCGAACTCGCGGAGTTCTACGGGGTTCCGGTGTCGGAACTGCTGCCCGACGCCCGCAGTGCCCGCCGCGGACCGGCCACCCCCAAGCTCAAGATCGACCTGCAGCGGCTGGGTGAACTGCCCACCCATCTCGCCGGCCCGCTCGCCCGGTACGCCGCCGCCATCCAGTCCCAGCGCGGCGACTACAACGGCAAGGTGCTGACCATCCGGGCCGAGGATCTGCGGTCACTCGCAGTCATCTACGACATGACCCCCGAGGACCTGACCGAGCAGCTGGTGCGCTGGGGTGTGCTGCCGGAAGGTTCCGAGCTGCACTGAGGACGGTGGCGGCGGGACCGGGTGCCGCCGCGGGTTCCTGCCGGTCGGGCCCGCTTCGCCCGAACGGATCACCCCGACGCGGCCGCTCACCGACCGTGGTGGCCTTCCAGGACGTCCGGCGCAGGGACGTCCGGTCGGTGCGGAATGTCCGGTGGGCCGTCACGCGAGGGCCCGCCCGGTCACCGCGCGAGGTCCCGATGGGTCCGGGCGCGAGGTTCCCGGCCGCCGGTCAGTGCGCGAGGGTCTTGACCCCGATGACGACGAGGCCGAACGCCACGATCGCGGCGATGAGCAGACCGCGGCCCCACCACGAGAGCCCGGTCCGGCGGACGGCGAGGAACGAGAACACGCCCATCTGGGCGACCAGCACCCAGACGCTGGTCCACAGGGCGGTGTGGAAGTCCCACCAGCCCACCGCCGACACCGCGAGCAGCACCATCGGCGCCATCGCGGCCTGCACGATCTGGCCGGACGTCCCGAGCAGGATCCGCCAGTCGGTCCGGTGCAGCCGCTCGCCGTGCACCCCCAGGTGGGCGACGAACTCGGCGAACAGGCTCGCGCCGAACAGTCCGCCCGTCGCGATGGCCACGTCCAGCAGCGCGTACCCGGCGGTCGCGTCCCCGCCGACGTGCTGGGTCAGCACCAGCAGTGTGCTCAGGCACGCGATGTTGCCGTAGAGCCGCTCCCGCAGGATCGTCCCGACGGTGGCCGGCGGGAGGTCGTCGGACCAGTGGGGACGGCGCCCGCGGGCCCGTCCGGTCGGCGTGGTCCCGGCAGTGGTCATCCGTGCATTCTGGCGCACCCCGGACGCGCATCGGCCCCGGAGGCGGTGCCTCCGGGGCCGACGGGTGCTGCCGCGGAGCTCAGGGGCGGAGCATGACCGCGTACGAGCCGGCGCCGACGAGGCCCTGCCCGTTCCAGGTGTGGTCGTCGAGCTGGATGGACACCAGGCTGCCGTCGGTGGGGTCGAACTCGACGTCGCGCACGGTGCCGACCTCGTCCCCCGCGGTGGTCAGCGCGCGCTTCTTGAGGATGGTGTGCTGCTTCGCGCTGAGCTCGGTCAGCCGGTCGTCGGGGGCGACGACGGCGTCGGCGCTCGCCACGGTCACCGCGTCGGTGCCGAAGGCGGCGATGCTCCCGAACGGCAGCATCGTCCCCTGTCCACTGGTCTTGCCCAGCGCCACCGCCACCACCTTCTTCGTGGCGGGGTCGACGACGAAACCGGAGATGGTGCCAACCGTGCTCGCGTCGGCGGTGCTGACGACCTTGCGGCCGGTGGCCTCGGAGAACCGCATCAGACCCGCCCTCCCAGCTGGGCGCGGAACGCGTCGACCGCGGACCCGAACTGGGCCAGGTCGTCGGTCAGGTAGTTGCTCGCCGACGCGGGCACCATCAGGTGCTCACCGGATGCGGCGATGGTGTCGGGCAACGGGATGAGCAGACGCTGCTTCCCGCGGTTCATCGTCTCGGCGGGCAGGATCTCGTAGCCCACGACGTCGGCCTGGCTGCTGGCCGGATCGCCGAGGATGCCGATGACCACGTCGCTGACGGTGCCGAGCGCGGTGCCCTGGTCGGTGAGGACCTGCGAGTTCAGCACGTCCCCGCGGCCGGGCCCGTCCTGCGCGGTGGCGGCCAGTGCCTCCTCGAGGGGCACCAGGTCGTCCTCGGACTCGATGACCACCGCCGACTTGCCGAGACCGGCGACCCGGGCCCAGGGCAGCGCGGTCTTCAACGGCCCGGCGAACAGGCCGCGGCCGGCGAGGGTGAACGCCTCGACGTGACCGCCGTGCGCGGCGTACACGATGTCCTTGATCTGGGCGACGTCCTCACCGCCGTGGGTGACGACCGGCATCTTGACCAGCTCGCTGGCCCGCAGCAGCGTGCTCACCGTCGGCCGCCCTTGCGCTTGCCGTCGTTGATGATGACGCCGCCGGAGCGCCGCTTCGCCTGGACGGCGATGATCCCGCCCACGATCACGGCGATCACCACGATCACGATGATCAACCACACCCACCAGTCCATCGCGCGCTCTCTTCTGCTCTGCCGTGCTGTGACGGATCCGTTCGGTCGCACCGGGATGTCCCCGGCCGGCCCCCGTCCCGGGCTGCCCCGTGAGGGTGACGACGGACGGGTCCGACCGGTACTTGCCCGCGTACGGGACCAGTCAATCAGCTCACGTCACCGCAGGTCGGAGGCCCCGCCCGGGACGGTCGTCGCTGCGAGGACCGAGGTGGCGGACGCACTGCGGAAGCCGGGGTCGGGCCGTCACTCAGCAGCGGCGGTGAAGCCGGTACCGCGGGCGGCAGGGCCGGCGTCCCCCGGGGTTTTCACCGCTTCCGGGGTAGCGGACCCCGCGGACGCACCCGGCGGGCACCACACACGACGCGGGGGACGGCGCGGCGGACCGGCGTCGGCCACCGGGGATCAGTTCGGGGCGGTCCGGAGCTTGCCGGCGATACCCATCAGCCGGCCGAGCACCCCGTTGACGAAACGCGGAGAGTTGTCGGTGGACAGCGACTTGGCGAGCTCGACCGCCTCGTCCACGATCACCGGGCCCGGCACGTCGGAGTAGAGCAGCTCCCACGCGGCGATGCGCAGCACGGCGAGGTCCACCGCGGGCATCCGGTGCAGCTCCCAGCCCTGCGAGTGCTCGGCGAGGAGTCCGTCGATGCGCTGGTAGTGGGTGGCGACACCCCGGACGATCTGCTCGGCGTACTCGCCCATCGGGGTCAACTCGCCCGTCTCCTCGCGCTCGGTGAGCAGGGTGACGGGGTCGACGTTGCGGGCGTCGGCGGCGAAGACGACGTCGAGCGCGCGCTTGCGGGCCTTGCTGCGGGCGGACATCGGCGGGTGCTGCTCTCTGTTGCGGTGACGGGGTACCGGGGGCTCGGCGGGCGGGTCGTCCCGCCGAGCACGGCGTCAGGAGGTGACGCGACCCAGGTAGCGGCCGTCGCGGGTGTCGACCTTGATCTTGTCGCCGGTGTTGAGGAACAGCGGCACCTGGATCTCGGCGCCGGTCTCCAGGGTGGCCGGCTTGGTGCCGCCGGTGGAGCGGTCCCCCTGCAGGCCCGGGTCGGTGTGGGAGACGACCAGCTCGACCGAGACCGGGTTCTCGACGAACAGCACGGTGCCCTCGTGGGTGGCGACCATGGCGTCGTTGTTCTCGAGCAGGAAGTCCGCAGCACCCGCGACGGCGGCACCGGGCACGGTCACCTGGTCGTAGGTGTCCTTGTCCATGAAGACGAAGTCGGCGCCGTCCTTGTAGAGGAAGGTCATGTCGCGCTTGTCGACGGTGGCGGTGTCGACC
The DNA here is from genome assembly GCF_003260015.1 of Nakamurella deserti. Classification (NCBI taxonomy): domain Bacteria; kingdom Bacillati; phylum Actinomycetota; class Actinomycetes; order Nakamurellales; family Nakamurellaceae; genus Nakamurella; species Nakamurella deserti. Next base: position 119,491 of record NZ_QCXS01000003.1, read on the forward strand.
TTGAGACCGGCGTTGAAGGTCTTGTCGACCTGCTTGCCGGTGAGCACGTGCTTCAGCGTGGTCCGCACGAACGCGGGCCCCTTACCCGGCTTGACGTGCTGGAACGCCACGACGGTCCAGAGCTGGCCCTCGAGGTTGAGGACGAGGCCGTTCTTCAGATCATTGGTCGATGCCATGGCGGACGCCACTTACCCTTCTGCTGCACACGGCCAGCACTGAACTACAGCACCAGCAAGTTCTTGGCGGTCAGCGTGAGCACCTCGTAACCCGAGGCGCGGACCACGCCGCTGTCTTCGATCCGGACGCCGCCGCGGCCCTCGAGGTACACCCCGGGCTCGACGGTCAGGACCATGTCCGCCTCGATTGTACCGGTGGCGGCCGCTGCGACCGCCGGTCCTTCGTGGATCTCCAGGCCGATGCCGTGGCCGAGCCCGTGCAGGAACCGGTCCCCGTAGCCCGCCTCCTCGACGACCCGGCGGGCCGCCCGGTCCAGCTGCTGCCCGGTGGTGCCCGGCGCGACGAGCTCCTCGGCCGCGGTCTGGGCGGCCAGCACGACGTCGTGGATCTCCTGCTGCCAGGCCTGCGGCGCACCGAGCACCACGGTCCGGGTCATGTCGGAGTGGTAGCCGTCGAACCGGGCGCCGAAGTCGAACTTCACCAGGTCACCGCGCTGCAGGATGGATCCGGTGGGACGGTGGTGCGGGATGGCGCTGTGCGCGCCGGCCGCGACGATGGTCTCGAACGCCGGGTCCTCGGCGCCGCCGCGGCGCATCCGCTCGTCCAGATCCAGGCCCACCTCGCGCTCGGTGCGGCCGGCCCGGATGCCGCCGTCGGCGATCAGCGCGGCGAAGGCGTCGTCGGCGATCGCGCAGGCCCGGCGCAGCGCCTGGATCTCGTCGGCGTCCTTGACCGCACGCAGTTGCTCGACCAAGCCGTTCGTCGCGACCAGCTGGGCGGTGCCGATCGCGGCGAGCCGGGTGTGGTCGGCGACGGTGAGGTGACCGGCCTCGAAGCCGAGCCGGCCGGTGGCCTCCCGGACCAGGGCCGGGGCGGAGGCCCGGTCGATGACCGTCCGCAGGTCCGGGACCTGGGCCGCCGCCTGGGTGACGTAGCGGCCGTCGGTGCAGAAGGTGCTCCGATGGTCCCCGCCGGCCGCGACCAGCAGGGCGGCGTTGGACCCGGTGAACCCGGTCAGGTAGCGGATGTTGAGCAGATCGGTGACGAGCACCGCCTCCACCTCGACGGCGGCGAGCAGGGAACGGAGGGCGGCACGGCGGGCGGCATGGTTCGACACCCCTGGAACCCTAGTGACTCCCGGGCCGGCTCCCGATCCCGCCGACCACCCGGACCCACCACCCGACTAGAGCGAGATGGTCGTCCCGCGCTTCTTCTGCCCGGCGATCACCGAGTAGGCCGCGGCGAGCAGCGACGGATCGGGACCTTCCAGCCGGCCCGGCTTGGCGAGCCCGTCGAGCACCACGAAACGCAGCACGCCGGCGCGGGTCTTCTTGTCCGCACCCATCATCTTCAGCAGCTCCGGCAGCGCGTCCGGGTCGTAGGTGGTCGGCAGGCCGAGCAGGTGCAGCACCTCGAGGTGCCGGTCGGCGGTCTCGTCGTCCAGTCGCCCGGCGGCGCGGGCGAGCTCGGCGGCGAACACCAGGCCCACGCTGACCGCGGCACCGTGTCGCCAGCGGTACTTCTCGCGCTGCTCGATGGCGTGCGCGAGGGTGTGTCCGTAGTTGAGGATCTCGCGCAGGCTCGACTCCCGGAGGTCCTGCGCGACCACGGCGGCCTTGACCGCCACGGCCCGGCGCACCAGCTCGGCCAACACCGGTGAGGTCGGGTCGACCGCCCCCTCGGGGTCGGCCTGGATGAGGTCGAGGATCACCGGGTCGGCGATGAAACCGGCCTTGACCACCTCCGCGAGCCCGGCGACCAGTTCGTGCTTCGGCAGCGACTCCAGCGTGGCCAGATCGGCGATCACGGCGGCCGGCTCGTAGAAGGCGCCGGCCATGTTCTTGCCCGCGTCGGTGTTGATGCCGGTCTTGCCGCCGACGGCGGCGTCGACCATGCCCAGCAGGGTGGTCGGCACCTGCACGACCGGGACCCCGCGGAGCCAGGTCGCGGCGGCGAAACCGGCGAGGTCGGTGACCGATCCGCCACCCATCCCGATCACCACGTCCCGGCGCTCCAGGCTGATCTGGCCGAACACCTTCCAGCAGAAGCCCAGCACCTCGACCGTCTTGGCGTCCTCGGCGTCGGGCAACTCCAGCAGGTGGGTGTTGACACCGGCGTCGACGAGCGCCGACTGCACGGCCTCGGCGGTCAGCTTCAGCGACTCCGGGTGCAGCAGGGCCGCGGTGCCGGCCCCGGCGGTGGCGGCGATGAGCTCGTCGAGCAGGCCGGTGCCGATGACCACGTCGTACGGCGACGCCCCGTCGACCCGGACGGTGACGGGCGGCTGGGGGGTGCTCATCGGGTCGCCAGCCAGGCGATCACGGCGTCGGCGACCTCGTCGACGGTGCGGTCGTCGGTGTCCACCTCGACGGCGGCCACCCCACGGTAGATCGGCAACCGGGCCTCCAGCAGGGCCTTGTAGGTGGCTCGCGGGTTGACGCCCGCGAGCAGGGGACGGGCGGTGTTCAGCCCGGTGCGCCGCACGCCGTGCGGCATCGACACGTGCAGGTGCACGACCGGCCGGCCGGCGAGCAGCGTCCGGGTCTGTTCGGCGAGCACCGCTCCCCCGCCGAGCGCGAGCACCCCACGGTGCTCGGTGAGGGCCCGGGCCACCGCAGCGGCTTCCAGGGCACGGAACGCGGGTTCGCCGTCGGTGACGAAGATGTCGGAGATGGGCCGGCCGGCGACGGCTTCCACGTCGTGGTCGGTGTCGCGGACGGGCAGCTGCAGCTTCGCCGCCACGGCGTGGGCGACCGAGGTCTTGCCGGCTCCCATCGCGCCGATCAGCACCACGACCGGGCCGGTCGGTCCGCCGTCGGTCGGCTCGTGCGCGGTCACCGATCGACCGGAGCGGTACCGGCGATCGTCTCCAGGTAGGCGAGGTGGTTGCGGCGGGTCTCGGCGACCGAGTCGCCACCGAACTTCTCCACCACGGCCTCGGCCACCACGAGCGCGACCATCGCCTCGGCGACGACGCCGGCCGCGGGCACCGCGCACACGTCGCTGCGCTGGTGGATGGCCTGGGCGACCTCGCCGGTGCTGACGTCGAAGGTGGACAGCGCGCGGGGCACCGTCGAGATCGGCTTCATCGCGGCGCGGACCCGGAGCACCTCGCCGTTGGTCATGCCGCCCTCGATGCCACCGGCCCGGTTCGTGCGGCGGCGGACTCCCGGGTTCAGCGGGTCGATCTCGTCGTGCGCCTGCGAGCCGCGGCGGCGGGCGGTGCGGAAGCCGTCGCCGATCTCCACACCCTTGATCGCCTGGATGCTCATCAGCGACATCGCCAGCCGCGCATCGAGTTTGCGGTCGGCGTGGACGAAGGAGCCGAGCCCCGGGGGGAGTCCGTAGACCAACACCTCGACGACGCCGCCGAGGGTGTCGCCGTCCTCCTTGCAGGCGTCGATCTCCGCCGAGAGTGCCGCGGTGGAGTCGGGGTGCAGGGTGCGGGTCGGGGACGCGTCGATGGCGTCCCGGTCGGCCGGGGTGGGCAGCGGGCCGTCGACCGCGTCGGCCTCACCGATGCTGACGACGTGGGACACGACCTCGGCGCCGACGACCTGCCGGAGGAAGTTCTGCGCGATGGTGCCCAGCGCGACCCGGGCGGCGGTCTCCCGGGCGGACGCCCGTTCCAGCACCGGGCGGGCGTCGTCGAAGCCGTACTTCTGCATGCCGGCGAGGTCGGCGTGGCCCGGACGCGGCCGGGTCAGCGGCGCGTTGCGCGCCAGCCCGGCCAGCACGTCCGGGTCGACCGGGTCGCTGGCCATGATCTGGTTCCACTTGGGCCACTCGGTGTTGGCCACCTGGACGGCGATCGGGCCGCCCATCGTGAGCCCGTGCCGGACGCCACCGAGGATGGTGACCACGTCCTGCTCGAACTTCATCCGCGCGCCGCGGCCGTAGCCGAGGCGCCGTCGGGCCAGCTGGTCGGCGATCTCCTTGGAGGTGATCTCGACAGCGGCGGGTAGCCCCTCGAGGACGGCGACAAGAGCGGGGCCATGCGATTCGCCTGCGGTGATCCACCTCAACACGCCGACCAGTGTCCCACGGATGTTCGTGGCCCCGATCCGGCCGGCCCTGCCCCACCGACCCCGCCGCAGGAACCGCGGCGCCGACGGCGACCCGCCACAGGATCTCCGGCCGTCGGGTCAGTGCGCGTCCTCCCAGGCCTTCCACGCCTGGTCGACCACACGGATCGCGTCGTCGACGTCGTCGGTGACGTGGATGAGGTCGAGGTCCTTCTCGCTGATCTTGCCGTCGGCGAGGACGGAGTTGCGGATCCAGTCGACGAGGCCGCCCCAGTACTCGGTGCCGAAGAGCACCACCGGGAACTTGGTCACCTTCTTCGTCTGCACCAGCGTCAGCGACTCGAACAACTCGTCCAGGGTGCCGAAGCCGCCGGGCAGGCAGATGAAGGCCTGCGAGTACTTGACGAACATCGTCTTGCGGACGAAGAAGTACCGGAAGTTGATGCCCAGGTCGACGTACTGGTTCATCCCCTGCTCGAACGGCAGCTCGATGCCCAGCCCGACGCTCATCCCGTCGGCGTCCTTGGCACCGCAGTTCGCGGCCTCCATGATCCCGGGGCCGCCACCGGTGATGACCGCGTAGCCGGCCTCGACCAGCGCGGCGCCGATCCTGCGCGCCGTCTCGTACTGCGGGTGGTCGCGCGGGGTGCGGGCGCTGCCGAACACCGAGACCGCGCGGGGCAGGTTGGACAGCGACCCGAAGCCCTCGACGAACTCGGCCTGAATGCGGAAGACCCGCCACGGGTCGGTGTGCACCCAGTCGCTCGGGCCGCGGGTGTCCAGCAGCCGCTCGTCGGTGGTGGAGGTCTGGATGCGCTGGTCGCCGCGCAGCACGACCGGACCGCGGAAACGCTCCGGACGGGGCTCGCCGTCGGTGTCGGCGCGCAGCTTCGGATCGCCGTCGGAGGCCGCGGTCTGGGCCTGCGCGTTGGCGGCGACGGCCGCGTCCTGCGCATCGGTCGGGTTCTGGTCGTGGGGCACGGGCATCCGTTCGGGTCGGCTCGTCAGGTCAGCTGAAGAAGGTGCGCAGGACCGCGGCCATCTCGCGGATCTGCTGTCGGGAGACATGTTCCTCCCGGGTGTGCGCGAGCGACGGATCGCCCGGGCCGTAGTTCACCGCCGGTATTCCCAATGTTGCGAAACGCGCCACGTCGGTCCAGCCGTACTTGGCCACCGCGGTGCCCCCGGCGGCGGCCACGAACTCCGCCGCCGCGGGTGCGGACAGTCCGGGCCGTGCGCCGGGGGCGACGTCGAGCACGCGGACGTCGAAGCCGTCGAAGAACGTCGTGACGAACGCCAGGGCGTCGTCGGCGTCACGGTCGGGTGCGAACCGGAAGTTGACCTGCACCACGCACTCGTCGGGGATGACGTTGCCTGCCACCCCGCCGTTGATGCGCACGGCGTTGAGTCCCTCCCGGTAGACGCAGCCGTCGATGTCGACGTCCCGGCCGGGGTACTGCGCCAGCCGGGCGAGCACCGGCGCGGCGGCGTGGATGGCGTTGCTGCCGAGCCACGAGCGGGCCGAGTGCGCGCGGCGGCCGGACAGCCGGACCTCGACGGCGGCGGTGCCCTGGCAGCCGGCTTCGACCGCGCCGTTCGTGGGCTCCCCGAGGATCGCAAGATCGCCGGTCAGCCAGTCGGGCAGCTCGCGCTCGATGCGGGTGAGGCCGTTGCGCTCGTGTTCGACCTCCTCGCAGTCGTAGAAGACGAACGTCAGGTCCCGGGACGGCTCGGGCAGCGTGGCCGCCAGGTGCAGCATCATCGCGTCGCCGGACTTCATGTCGGTGGTGCCGCAGCCGTGGATGAGGTCGCCCTCGCTGCGGGACGGCACGTTGTCGGCGATCGGCACGGTGTCGATGTGGCCGGCCAGGATCACCCGGGTGGCCCGGCCCAGGTGCGTCCGGGCCAGCACGGCGTTGCCGCTGCGCAGGACCTCCAGGTGCGGCAACGCCCGCAGCGCGGCCTCGATCAGGTCGGCCAGCGGCTCCTCGGTGCCCGACACCGACGCGATGTCGACCAGGGTGGCGGTGAGGTCGTCCGGGTCGGCGGTGAGGTCCAGGGCTGCCGGGGTCGTCATCGGACCGACCTTACTGGCGGGTGCCGAACGCTCCCTCGGGACCGCGCCGGGCCGGATGCCGGGACCGCCGCCGGTAGCGTCGGGGCCATGACACGCACGGGCACGCTCGTCCTGCTCGGCGCGATCACCGCCCTGGTGGTCGGCGTCGGATGGGTCGCGGTGTCGTTCGTCCGCGACGCCGGGGCCTCCGTCACGGGCGCCGGCGCGGAGTGCACGGTGGCGCTCACGGCCGCCGCACCCGCAACCACGCTCGCGCTCTCGGAGTCCTCGGTCGTGCTGTCGGCCACCGGGACCGTGGCCGAGATCCCCAACACCGCCGCGCTGACCCTGGACGCGGTGCAGCTGCAGCACGCGTCGACGATCAACGCCGTCGGGCTGCTGCGCGAGCTGCCCGACCGGGCCCGGGTGATCGCGCTGGCCACCGCCCTGCAGGAGTCGTCGTTGCGCAACCTGCCGGACGGCGACCGGGACTCGCTGGGCCTGTTCCAGCAGCGGCCGAGCCAGGGCTGGGGCTCCGTCGCCGAGATCGGTGACCCGGTGTACGCGTCGAACGCCTTCTACGACGCGTTGCTCGACGTGCCCGACTGGGCCGGCCTGTCGCTCACCGACGCCGCGCAGGCGGTGCAGTATTCCGGGTTCCCGGACGCCTACGCGAAGTGGGAACCGGCCGCGTCGCGGCTGACCGTGGCGCTCTCGTCGGCCGAGCCCGGCCTGGTCGACTGCCGGGCCGGCGCCGTCGCGCCCACCGCCGACACCCCCGGGCGTCCGGCGGTGGCCGGTGTGGAGGCCGCGGTGCCCGGGTTGGCGACGCTGATCGCCGAGGCGCAGGCCGAGCTGGGCGGGCTGACCGTCGCCGGGCTGGCCGACGACGGGCGGACCGCGACCGTCGACGCGTCGATCGGCGGGCTGGACGCCGGCCGCAGCGCCGCGGTGGTCGCCGCGTGGACGGTCGCGCACGCCACCGGCGCCGGCGTCTCGCACGTCGCGGTGGCCGACCGGCTGTGGTTCGACCACGCCTGGGGTGCGCTCGACCCGGCGGCCCCGGCCGGTCGGGTCCGCGTCACGCTGGCCGGGTGACCGCACCCCGATAGGGTTTCCCGCATGACTGATCTCGTGACCGGCGGCGCGTCCGCCATCGGACTGGCCACCGTGACCGCCGAGGACGTCGTGCTCGACGTCTGGTACCCGGCGCCGACGCTCGGCTCCGACCCGGTCGCGCAGCCCGACCTCGGCGAGGCCGAGCGGTTCGACGCCGTCCGGGAGGTGAGCCTGCGGGTGGTGACGACGGTGATCGCGTCACTCGCCGACGCGCCGACCTCCACCGCCGACGCCTACCTGCGGCTGCACCTGCTGTCGGCACGGCTCGTCCGGCCGCGGACGGTCAACCTGGAGGGGTTGTTCGGCCTGCTGCCGAACAACGTCTGGACCTCCCTCGGCCCGGTCGAGCCGGCGGCGGTCGAGGCCGTGCGGCTGCGGGCGCTGCGGGCGGGTGTGCGGCTGGCCGTGACCGGAGTCGACAAGTTCCCCCGGATGACCGACTACGTGATGCCCGCCGGGGTCCGGATCGCCCACGCCGACCGGGTCCGGCTCGGCGCCCATCTGGCCGCCGGGACCACCGTCATGCACGAGGGTTTCGTCAACTTCAACGCCGGCACGCTCGGCACATCGATGGTCGAGGGCCGGATCTCGCAGGGCGTCGTGGTCGGCGACGGCAGCGACATCGGTGGCGGCGCCTCGATCATGGGAACGCTGTCCGGCGGCGGCAAGGAGGTCGTGTCGATCGGCGAGCGGTGTCTGCTGGGCGCCAACGCCGGTATCGGGATCTCGCTGGGCGACGACAGTGTCGTGGAGGCCGGGCTGTACGTCACCGCCGGAACGAAGCTGACGCTGAAGGACCCGGACGGCAAGCGGACGGTCAAGGCCGGCGAGCTGTCGGGGGTGGCCGGGTTGCTGTTCCGGCGGAACTCGCTCAGCGGCGCCGTGGAGGCCGTGCCGCGGTCCGGCTCCTGGGGTGGGCTGAACGCCGTCCTGCACGCCGGGCAGTAGGGACCGACGGCGGCGCGCGGCGCCCGGCCCGCCGCCGTGGCCGGTCGGCGATGACTCAGGCGGCGAGGCGCTCGGCCGCGCTGGCGACCCGCTCGTCGGCGGCGGTCAGCGACACCCGCACGTGCGAGGCCCCGGACGGCCCGTAGAAGGCCCCGGACGCGACCAGGATGCCGCGATCGGCGAACCAGCCGACGGTGGCGTCGGCGCTCATGCCGCGGGTGCACCACAGATACAGCCCGGCTTCGGAGTGGTCGATGCGGAAGCCCGCGTCCGACAGCGCCTCCATGAGCACCGCCCGCCGTTGCCCGTAGCGTGACCGCTCGGCCATCACGTGACCGTCGTCGTCCAGCGCCGCGATCGCCGCACCCTGGATCGGCCCCGGCGTGATCAGCCCCATGTGCTTGCGCACCTGGAGCAGCCGGTCCACCAGGGTGCGGTCACCGCTGACGAAGCCGATCCGGTAGCCGGCCAGATTGCTGCGCTTGGACAGCGAGTGCAGGGCCAGCAGGCCGGTGTGGTCGCCGCCGCTGACCGCGGGCGACAGGATCGAGATGGGCTGGGAGTCCCAGCCGAGGTCGATGTAGCACTCGTCGCTGGCCACGATGGTGTTGTGGGCCCGCGCCCAGCCGACGATCTTGCGCAGCTGCTCGGCGCTGAGCACCGCGCCGGTGGGGTTGGACGGCGAGTTGAGCCACAGCAGCGACACGTGCGTGGACCCGGACTGCGCCGGGTGGTCGAGCCGCACCAGCTGGCAGCCGGCGAGCCGGGCCCCGACCTCGTAGGTGGGGTAGGCCAGCTCCGGGATGCCGACGGTGTCGGTCGGCCCGAGGCCCAGTTGGAACGGCAACCCGGCGACCAGCTCCTTGCTGCCGATGGTCGGGAGCACGGCGGACGGATCCAGGTCGGGCACCTCGTGGGTGCGCGCCAACCACCGCGAATACGACTCCCGCAGGGCGAGGGTGCCCTGCGTGGTCGGGTATCCCGGGAAGTCGCTCGCGGCGGCCAGCGCCGTGCGGACCGCGTGCGGGACCCGGTCGACCGGGGTCCCGATGGACAGGTCGACGAGACCGCCGGGGTGCTCACCGGCCCGCTGTTTGGCCTCCAGGAGGCTGTCCCAGGGGAAGGCCGGCAGCCGCGTCTCCCAACCGGGCACCGTCAGTGCCCCTCGCCCATCGGCGGCAGGGCCGCGATCATCGGGTCGTCCTTGTTGATCTTCCCGGTCCGCGAGGCACCACCCGGCGAGCCGAGGTCGTCGAAGAAGTCGACGTTCGCCCGGTAGTAGTCCTTCCACTGCTCGGGGACGTCGTCCTCGTAGAAGATGGCCTCGACGGGGCACACCGGCTCGCAGGCGCCGCAGTCGACGCACTCGTCGGGGTGGATGTACAGCATCCGGTCGCCCTCGTAGATGCAGTCGACGGGGCACTCCTCGACGCAGGCACGGTCGAGGACGTCGACGCACGGTTCGGCGATCACATAGGTCACGGCGGGGCTCCACACACAAGCTCGGGGTCTTCGGTCACCACACCCGCCCGCGTCGGTCCGGATTCACCGGAATGCGGGTCAGAGCCCTTCCAGTATGACCCGCCCGTGGTGGGGCGACCGACCGGACGGGGCACCCTCAGTGCTCGGCCGGTGTGCGTTGCGTGGTGACCCCGGGCACATCCGGCGGCCGGACGCCGTCACCGGCGCGCGTCCGGGCGACCATCGCGAGCTGGTGCGCCCCCCAGGAGAGCCCGACGCCCACCGCCGCCGCCAGCGCGCCGACGCCGAGCAGTAGGGTCGCGCGCCAGTCGCCGATGACCAGCGGATAGCCCAGCGTCCGGGAGAAGCTCAGGTACACCGCGGCGACCAGCCACCCCAGCGCGGGAGCGAGCGCGGCGAGCATCGACCCGGTCAGCCGGTAGCTCAGCCGGATCGCCAGGAACACCACCCCCGCACCGAGCAGCGCGCTCACCGGGACCGGCACCACGCCCAGGTACAGCGGCAGGAACAGCACCGCGTACAGGGTGCCGATCACCACCAGCAGGGTCAGCCAGCCCACGATCACCCGGTCGAGCCGGGCCGCGCCCGGGGACGACGTCGGTGTCGGGGACGCAGTGTCGCCCGGCGCGGCCGGGGTGCCGTCCGGCGCGGCCGGGATGCCGTCCGGCGCGGCCGGGGTGCCGTCCGGCGCGGTGGGGGTGGCGGGGGTGCTCACGCGAGTCCGGCGAACAGGTCGTCACCGGCGGGACCGGCGGGCAGCGGCTCGCCGTCCAGCAGGCTGAAGTACTCGACGTCCAGCACCGGCTGGGCGATCCGGTTGGACAACGCGAACCCGTCCGGCAGCAGGTCGATCTGGGTGGCGTGGGCGGCCAGCGCCGCCCGGTGGCGCGCGCGGAGACCGACCACCGGCACGGCCACGTCGACCCGGTCCGCGGTCACGGCGAAGCCCAGGTCCGCGGCCACCGGCGCGGTGTACCCGGCGGCGGGGACGAACCCGGCGAGGGCGTCGCGCACCACGTCCGCGGGTCGCACGACGGCGAAGAACCGTCGCACCGACCCGGCCCGGCGGGCCGCCTCGCGGGCGATCTGGTGCGCGGCGATGTGGTCCGGATGGCCGTAGCCGCCGTCCGCGTCGTAGCTCAGGACGACCTCGGGAGCCAGCTCGTCGAGCACCGCCAGCAGCTCGCCGACCGCGGCCTCGAAGCCGGGCGCCCCCGCGGCGGCGTGCACCAGCGCCCGCGGGTGCCGGTGTGCGGGTGAGCCGGCCATGCCCGAGTCGCGGTGGCCGCCGATCCCCCCGAGGTAGCGGTGGTCGACGACCCCCAGGGCACGGCAGGCGGCCTCGAGCTCACCGTGCCGGTAGCCGCCGAGCTGGTCGGCGCGGTCGGCGGCGAGCTGCGCGAGGTGGGGCGGGATGATCTCCCCCTCCTCGCCGAGGGTGCAGGTCACCAGCGTGACCCGGTCGCCGGCGGCGGTGTGCCGGGCCAGGGTGCCGCCCATGGTGATCGACTCGTCGTCGGGGTGGGCGTGCACCGCGAGGAGTCGGTGGCTCATGGACCCAGCCTAGGGCGCGCGCCGCGGACGCCGGACGCGCGACGGCCCCGGCTCCACGCGGGAGCCGGGGCCCTGACGGCCGGTCAGCGGCCCATCTCGAACGACGCCCCGGGGATCGCGTCGAGCAGCGCCCGGGTGTACTCCTGCTGCGGGTGGTCGAAGATCGCGTCGGTGGTGGCGCGCTCGACGAGCCTGCCCTTCTGCATCACCAGCACGTCGTCGGCGATCTGCCGGACCACCGCGAGGTCGTGGGTGATGAAGAGGTAGCTGAGGCCGAACTCGGCCTGCAGGTCGTTGAGCAGCTCCAGCACCTGCGCCTGGACGAGGACGTCCAGCGCCGACACCGCCTCGTCGCAGACCACGACCTCCGGGTCCAGCGCCAGCGCCCGGGCGATCGCGACGCGCTGCCGCTGCCCACCCGAGAGCTCGTTGGGGAAGCGCCGCATCGCCGACGCCGGCAGCGACACCTTGTCCAGCAGGTCGCGGACCTTGGCCTCCCGGCTCCTGCGGTCGCCGATGCGGTGCGTGCGCATCGGCTCCTCGATGATCCGGAAGATCGAGTACTGCGGGTCCAGCGAGCCGTACGGGTTCTGGAAGATCGGCTGCATCTTGCGGCGCAGCGCGAACATCTCCCGCGTGGACAGCCCGACGATGTCCCGGCCGTTGATGATCACCCGGCCGCGCGTCGGCTCGAGCAGCCGCAACACCATCTGGGCGATGGTCGACTTGCCCGAACCGGACTCGCCCACGATGGCGGTGGTGGTGCCGCGCGGCACGGTGAACGAGACGTCGTCGACGGCGAGGAACTTCGAGCCCGCCCCCGGCCGGCCGCCCCGGATGGAGAACTCCTTGGTCAGGTTCTCCACCACGATGACGTTGTCCACCGCCGCCGCCGCCGGCAGCGCGGTCGCCTCGGCCCGCACCTCCCCGACGTCCAGCTTCTCCACCGCGACGTCGGCGGCGGCCGCGTGCGCGGACTGCAGGCGCCGCGACGACAGCGACGGCGCCGACGCGACCAGGCGCCTGGTGTACGGGTGCCGCGGCGAGGCGAGGATCTCCCGGGCCGGTCCGCTCTCCACGACCTGGCCCTTGTACATCACCACCAGGTGCTCGGCGCGCTCGGCGGCCAGCCCCAGGTCGTGGGTGATGAGCAGGACGGCGACGCCCAGCTCGGAGGTCAGCTCGTCGAGGTGGGTCAGGATCTGCTGCTGGACGGTGACGTCCAGCGCCGAGGTCGGCTCGTCGGCGATCAGCAGCTTGGGTCGCGCCGCCAGCCCGATCGCGATCAGCGCCCGCTGCCGCATGCCCCCGGAGAACTCGTGCGGATACTGCCGCGCCCGCCGTTTGGCGTCGGGCAGGCCGGCCTCCTCGAGCAGCTCGGCGGCCCGCGCCTTGGCCGCCCGGCCGCGGCCGAGGCCGTTGGCGGTGAGTGCCTCGGCGATCTGGTGGTCGATGCGCCAGACCGGGTTGAGGTTGGTCATCGGGTCCTGTGGGACCAGGCCGATGGAGTCCCCGCGCAGTGCCACGATGTCCTTCGGGGAGGCGTGCGCGATGTCGCGGCCCTCGAAGAGGATCTGCCCGCCGGCGACCCGTCCGTTGCCGGGCAGCAGCCCGATCACCGACAGCGCGGTCGTGGACTTGCCCGACCCGGACTCCCCCACGATCGCCACCGTCTGCCCGGGGTAGACGGTGAGGTTGGCCTGCCGGACGGCGTGCACCTCGCCCTCGGCGGCGGTGAACTTCACGTCCAGGTCGATGATCTCCAACAGCGGGGTCGAACGGTCGGGGGCGCCGCGCCCGCCCTTGGTGAGCGACGGAGTGGTGTCGGTCATCGCTTCCTCTGGGTGGGGTCGAGGGCTTCGCGGACGGCGTCGCCGAGCAGGATGAAGCTGAGCACCGTCAGGGCCAGCGCGGCCGACGGGTACAGCAGCACGGCTGGCGCGTTGCGCAGCGACGTCTGCGCCGCGGAGATGTCGTTGCCCCAGCTCATCACCGAGCCGGGCAGGCCGAGCCCGAGGAACGACAGGGTGGCCTCGGCGACGATGTAGGTGCCCAGCGACACGGTGGCGGTGACGATCATCGGCGGCAGGGCGTTGGGCAGCACGTGCCGCAGCAGGTTGCGGAACCGGCTGACCCCGAGTGCGGTGGCCGCGGTGACGAACTCGCCGTTCTTCACCGAGATCACCGCGCCGCGGGTGATGCGGGCCATCTGCGGCCAGCCGAACGCGGCCAGCACGGCCACGACCTGCCACACGGTGTTCGAGCCGCGGAACATCTGCATGAAGATGATGGCGGCCAGGATCAGCGGCACGGCGAAGAAGATGTCGGTGATGCGCGACAGGATGGCGTCGAACCAGCCGCCGTAGAACCCGGCCAGGGCGCCGAAGGTGCCGCCGATCAGGACCACGGCCGCGGTGGTCGCCACACCCACGGTGACCGAGGCGCGGGCGCCGTGGACGACCCGGGAGAAGATGTCGCAGCCCTGCTTGTCGAAGCCGAACAGGTGGCCGCTGCGGCTCGGCGCGAGGCTGTTGCCGAGCTCGCAGAACCGGGGGTCGTTCCTGGTCAGCACCCCGGGGAAGAAGACCACGAACAGGATGAACAGGATCAGCAGTGCGGAGACGACGAAGATCGGGTTCCTGCGCAGCGCCTTCCAGGCGTCCCGGTAGAGGCTGCTGGGCGCGGACTCCTTGGTGAGCGCGTCCGTGGCCAGCAGCGGCGTCTCCTCCAGGTCGGCCAGGTAGTGCGTCTGCCCCGCGCGCGGGCCGGCCGAACCGGTCGACATCAACGGCGCCTGCGGGGTGGAGGGGAACAGCGGGTCAGACATAGCGGATCCTCGGGTCCAGGGCTGCGTACAGCAGATCGACGATGAGGTTGCTGATCACGTAGACCAGCACGAGGGCGGTCACCACCGACACCACCACGGTGGACTCGCCGCGTCGGATGGAGTCGTAGAGCAGGCGGCCGATGCCCTGGATGTTGAAGATGCCCTCGGTGACGATCGCGCCGGCCATCAGCGAGCCGAGGTCGGCGCCGAGGAAGGTGACCACCGGGATCATCGAGTTGCGCAGCACGTGCACCGAGATGACCCGCCGGTTGCTGATGCCCTTGGCGCGGGCCGTCCGGACGAAGTCGGCGTTGAGGTTGTCCGAGATCGACTGCCGGGTCAGCCGGATGACGTAGGCCAGCGACAGCGACCCCAGCACGATGGCCGGCAGGATCAGCTTCGCGAACGTGGCGTCCGCTCCCACCGTGGGTTCCACCCAGCCGAGCTTGATGCCGAACAGGAACTGCAGCACGAACCCGAGCACGAACACCGGGATCGCGATGACGACGAGGCTCAGGATCAGCACGGTCGAGTCGAAGACGCCCCCACGGCGCAGCCCCGCGATGACCCCCACCACGATGCCCAGGACGGCCTCGAAGGCCAGCGTCATCAGGGCGAGCTTGATGGTCGTGGGGAACGCCTGCGCCATCAGGTCGATGACCGGGCGCTGGGCGAAGTTGGTGCCGAAGTCCAGGGTGAGCACACCCTTGAGGTACAGCAGGTACTGCACGATGAACGGCTTGTCCAGGTTGTACTGGGCGGTCAGGGCCGCGACCGTGGCCGGGTTGGCCGGCCGGTCACCGAACAGCGCCGCCACCGGATCACCCGGGAGCAGGAAGACCATCGCGTAGATCAACAACGTGGCCCCGATGAACACGGGGATCGAGGCGATCAACCGCCGCCCGACGTACCACCACATGAGCCGACACCTCCGTCTGGAACCGGGCCCGGAGGCCTCACAGGCACGCTGGATGCTGCACAGCACACCGCGGGGTGCCCGTCACCGTTGACAGGTGACGGACCACCCCGCGGCAGACCCGCGCGTGGCGGGCGTTGCTGGATCGGCGGTGGGCGGGCGACACACCCGCCCGACCGCCGGGTCCTTGTTACTCCTTGGTGATGGCGTAGTACAGCGGGACGCTGTCCCAGCCGAACGTCACGTTGCCGACCGTGTCCGCGGATCCGCCGTCGACGTTCTGGTACCAGAGCGGGATGGCGGGGAGGTCGTTGAACAGCACGGTCTGCGCCTGCTGGTACAGCGCGGTGCCCGCTTCCGTGTCGGGAGCGGCGGCGGCCTGGTCGATCAGCTTGTCGAACTCGGCGCTGGAGTAGTCACCGTCGTTGGAGCCGGCACCGGTGTAGTAGAGCGGCCCGAGGAAGTTCGACATCGACGGGTAGTCGGCCTGCCAGCCGCTGCGGAACGCGCCGGTGATGGTGCGATCGGTGATCTGCGTCCGGATGTCGGCGAACGACGGGAACGGAACGCCCGAGGCGTCGATGCCCAGCGTGTTCTTCAGGCTGTTGCTGACCGCGTCGACCCACTCCTTGTGCGGCCCGTCGCTGTTGTAGGCGATGGTGAAGGAGCCGCTCCACGGGGCGATGGCGTCGGCCTCGGCCCACTTGGCCTTGGCGGCGTCGGCGTCGTAGGTCAGCACCTCGTTGCCGGGGACCGAGTCGGAGTAGCCGGCGATGACCGGCGAGGTGAAGTCCTTGGCCGGGGTGCGCGTGTTGTTGAAGATGACCGAGGTGATCTCGTCGCGGTTGATGGCCATCGAGATGGCCTCCCGGCGCAGCTTGCCCTCGTCGCCACCGAAGTGCGGCAGGTTCTGCGGGATGGTGAAGGACTGGAAGATCGCGGCCGGCTGGTTGACGGCGCGGTCGCCCAGGTCCGACTCGAAGGTGGTCAGTGCGCTCGGCGGCAGCTGGTCGATGACGTCGAGGTTGCCCGACAGCACATCGGCGTAGGCGGCGTCGTTGGTCGCGTAGAAGACCAGGTTCAGGCCGCCGTTCTGCGGCACGCGGTCGCCGGTGTAGGTCTCGTTCGGCACCAGGCTGATCGAGTTGCCGTGGTCCCAGGCCTGCAGCTTGTAGGGGCCGTTGCCGATCGGGTTCTCACCGAACGCGGCCATGTCGGCGAACGCCGCCTTCGGCAGCGGCATGTAGGCCGAGTAGCCCAGGCGCAGCGGGAAGTCCGACTGCGGGGAGACCAGCTTGACGGTGAACTCGGTGTCGCTGACCACGGTCAGACCGGACAGCGTCTGCGCGGTCGGGGTCTCGGCGTTGACCTCGGCGAAGCCCTCGATCGGATCGAAGAAGTAGGACGACAGCTGCGCGTTGGTGCCCAGCGCGCCGTAGTTCCAGGCGTCGACGAAGGAGTTCGCGGTGACCGGCTCGCCGTTGGTGAACGTCCAGCCCGGCTCGAGCGTGATGGTCCAGGTCTGGGAGTCGTCGGAGGTGATGGACTCCGCGACCTCGTTCTGCGGGGCGCCCTCGGCGTCGTAGTACACCAGGCCCGCGAAGATGGAGGTGAGGACCTTGCCGCCGCCGACCTCGTTGGTGTTGGTCGGGACCAGCGGGTTCTGCGGCTCGGAGCCCAGGGCGGTGACGATGCCCGTGGTGGCTCCACCGGAGCCGGCACCGCCGGAGCCGGCGGCGCTATCGCTGGACGAGGTGCTCGTCGTGGTGTTGCTGTTGTCGTTGCTGCTGCCGCAGGCCGTCAGCACGAGGCTGGTGCCGACGATGACGGCGACGGTCCTGAGTAAGACAGATCTCGGGGTGTGCCCCACGGATCCTCCTCTTCGGGTGGATGGCTGCACGGCGCGGATTTACGCCTTGCTCACTATGTACCTTTACCGGCCGACCAACCTACCGCGCGGTAACAATTGGGCCGCGAAGCTGTGCCGGAAGGGTCAGCCACGGCTCCGGACGTTCCCGAACGGGGGTTGTCGGGCCGCCGAACCATGCACAACCGGTCATTTCGACGACCCTGGCCGCGGGGAGTGCACCGTCCGGGTCGACCGGTACCGGGCCAGCGTGCCGCAGGAATCTTTCCGGCGCATGACGCGGGCCCGTCGACGGGCCGCACCCCGGCCCTGCCGCCCGCCGCCGCGGAGGTCCGGTGCCCGCGACACCGGTGTCACCATGGACCGGTGCGCATCCTGAACCGCTGGTCCGACCGCACCGCCGCGCGGCTCGGCGCCACCCGGGTCTTCCGGCCCCCGGTCGGGATGGTGGTCAGCGCGCTGTGGGTGCTGGTGACCGTCGCCTGGCTGGCTGCGGCAGCGACCGCCGGATGGCGGTCGCTGCTGGTCCAGCTGCCGCCCCTCGCGCTGCTGTGCGTGCTGGTCTACGCGACGTGCACCCGGCCGCTGGTGGCCGTCGGACCGGACGGCGTGGTGCTGCGCAACGTGTTCCGGGACGTGACGGTGCCGTGGCCGGCCCTGGAGGCGGTGGACACCCGGTACGCCCTGACGTTGTCGGCCGGCGGTCGTCGGTACGCGGCGTGGGCCGCGCCCGCGTCGTCGCGGCTGTCCACCGCGCGGACCACCCCCGCCGACCTGAAGACCGTCGCCTGGAGCGACGCCGACGGTCCGATCCCGGCCAGCGCCACCCTGCGCAGCGACTCCGGGGCGGCCGCGGCGCTGATCCGCCGGTTCTGGTCGCCCGGCGCCGCCCCTGCCGACCCGGCCGCCGCGCGTGCCGTGCAGGTCCGGTGGGCCGGCGGCGTGCTGGCCGCCGTCCTGGTCACCGCCGCGGCCACCGCGCTGGTCCTCGTCCTGGCCTGATCCGGGTCCGTCCCGCCCCCGTCGCGGTCAGGTGAACAGCGACCCCCGCGCCACGGCGGCGGCGTCGGGCTCCTCGTCGGCGCCGGCGGCCAGCAGCCGGGCGCGCTCGGAGCGGCGGGCCTGCTGCTCGTCGGGGTCCGGCACCGGTGCCGCGGCGATCAGCCGCCGCGTGTAGTCGTCCTGCGGGTCGAGCAGGATCTCCTCACGGGTGCCGTACTCGGCGACCTTGCCGTGGTGCAGCACGGCGATCGAGCGCGCCACGATCTCGATGACCGCGAGGTCGTGGCTGACGAACAGGCAGGCGAAGCCGTACTGCTGCTGCAGGTCCTTGAACAGCTCCAGGACGTGCGCCTGCACCGAGACGTCCAGCGCGCTGGTCGGCTCGTCGGCGACCAGCAGCTCCGGACCCAGCGACAGGGCCCGGGCGATCGAGACCCGCTGGCGCTGCCCGCCGGACAGCTCGTGCGGGTAGCGGTTGCGGTACTGGTGCGGCAGCCGCACCGACTCCAGCAACGCCTCGACCCGGCGGTCGAGGTCCCTGCGGCGCAGCTTCTCGTGCAGGTACAGCGGCTCTCCGATGGACTCGCCGATGCTCATGCGCGGGTTGAGGGAGGCGGCCGGGTCCTGGAAGACGATGGCCACCTTGCGCCGCAACGGACGCAACTGCTTCTGACTCAGTCCGGACAGCTCGACGCCGCCCACCGACACGCTCCCGCTGGAGATGGGCAGCAGCCCGGCCACCGAGCGGCCGATCGTGGTCTTGCCCGACCCGGACTCGCCGACCAGGCCCATCACCTCACCGGGGGCGACGCTGAACGAGACGTCGTCGACGGCCCGGAAGGCCGGCACCCGGCCGCGGCCGGTGTACTCCAGCACCAGGTTGCGCACGGACAGCGCCGGTACCGGGCCAGGATCGGCGGCGGCCGCGGTGTCGTTCCTCGATGGTTCCCGGACGCTGGTCGCAGCGATGTCGGCACCCAGGTGCGGCACCGAGGCGAGCAGGTCCCGGGTGTAGTCGACCTGCGGACGGGCGAAGATCTCCCGTACCGGTCCGTGCTCGACGATGTCGCCGTGGCGCATCACCACGACGTCGTCGGCCAGGTCGGCGACCACGCCCATGTCGTGGGTGATGAGCAGGATGGCCGAGTCGAGGCGGTGGTGCAGGTCGCGGAGCAGATCGAGGATCTCCGCCTGCACGGTGACGTCCAGGGCGGTCGTCGGCTCGTCGGCGATCAGCAGCACCGGATCGCAGGCGATCGCCATCGCGATCATCACCCGCTGCCGCTGGCCGCCGGACAGCTGGTGCGGGTAGAGGTCGTAGCGGCCGGCCGGGTCGGGCAGGTCGACCAGGGTGAACAGCTCCACGGCCCGCTCGCGTGCCTTCGACGGGCTGATGTCCTGGTGGGACAGCAGCACCTCCGCGACCTGGTAGCCGACGGACAGCACCGGGTTCAGCGCGGTCATCGGCTCCTGGAAGATGAGCCCGATCTCGCTGCCGCGGATCCGCCGCAGCGCCGGCTCCGGAGCGCCGATCAGCTCGGCGCCGCGGATCTTGGCGCTGCCGGACAGCCGCGCGTTGGCGGGCAACAGGCCGAGCATGCCCATCGAGGTCACCGACTTGCCCGAGCCGGACTCCCCCACCACCGCGAGCACCTTGCCCGGCATGATGTCGAAGTTGACGTGCTGGGACGCCATCACCCACTCGCCGCCGACCCGGAAGTCGACCCCCAGATCGCGGACCGACAGCACCGGGCCACCGGCCTCGGTGGCCGGCCCCTCGGCACCCTGCTTGCGGAAACCGAACGGCCGGTTCATGCCTTGGACCTCGTCTGCTTCGGGTCGAACGCGTCGCGGAGGCCGTCGCCGATGAAGTTGATCGCCAGCGAGATGACCACGATGAACACCGCCGGCCACCAGAACAGGTACGGCCGGGCGTCGATCGCCTGCCGGTTGATCTGCACGAGCAGGCCGAGCGACGTGTCCGGCGGTTTGACGCCGAACCCGAGGAAGCTCAGCGCGGTCTCCAGCAGGATGGCGCCGGAGATGGCCAGCGTCGCCGACACCGTGATGACGCCGATGGTGTTGGGCAGGATGTGCCGGAAGATGATGCGGGGGCTCGAGGCCCCGACGGAGCGAGCGGCGTCGACGAACTCCCGCTCCCGCAGCGACAGGAACTCACCGCGGACGATGCGGGCCAGTCCGGTCCAGGTCAGCAGGCCCAGGAAGACGCCGAGCAGCAGCACGCCGCCGCCGCCGATCTTGTTCACGACCACCGCCGCGACCGCGATCAGCGGGATGGTGATGAGCACGTCGGTGATGCGCATCAGCACGCCCTCGACCCAGCCGCGGTAGTACCCGGCCAGGGCGCCCACCACGGTGCCGATGACCGTCGAGACGATCCCGACGAGCAGCGCGATGATGATCGACTGCTGCATCCCCCGCATGGCCAGCGCGAAGTAGTCGCGCCCGGAGGTGTCCTGTCCGAACGGGTGGTCCCCGAGGGAGAACGGCCACAGCTGCAGGGTCGGCTCGCCGCCGTTGGTCAACCTGGGTTCGAAGGTCAGGTACGACTGCTTCCACCAGCCGGGGAGCGGTCCCCAGCCGATCGAGGTGAAGGCCAGCAGGACGATCAGGACCAGCACCACCAGCCCGACCATCGCCGCGCGGTGCCGCAGGAACCGCCGCACCACCAGGCGCAGCTCGGACTGGGCGGCGGTGACCGCACCGGCCGAGACCGCCGGGCCGGCGGTCTCGGTGTCCAGGGTGACCAGCGAGGTCATCTGCCGCTCGGTCTCCGGGACGTGCGGATCCGTGCCGGCGGCCGGCGTGCCCAACGGGACGGCGTCGGGCTCCAGCGGGTCGACCGCGCCGTCGGCGCGGTCGTTCGGGTCGTACGGGCTGCTCATCTGCACATCACCCCAGCCGGATTCGTGGGTCGAGATAGGCGTAGGCGATGTCGGCCAGCATGTTGAACAACACCGTGGCCGTCGCTGTGACCAGGAAGAACGCCATCACCGGGTTCGGGTCGACGTTGGTGATACCAGTGGAGAAGAGCTTCCCCATGCCGCTCCAGCCGAACACCGTCTCGGTGATGATCGCGCCACCGAGGATGCCGGCGAAGTCGAACGCGACGAGGGTGGTCAGCGGGATCAGCGCGTTGCGGAAGGCGTGCCGCACGATCACCGTGCGGTGGTTGAGGCCCTTCGCCTTGGCCGTGCGCACGTAGTCCTGGCCCATCACGTCCAGCATGCTCGCCCGGGTGTAGCGGGTGTAGCTGGCGAAGGAGATCAGCATGATCGCCAGCGTCGGCAGGATGAGGTACATCAGGTAGTCGAGGTTGGTCGTCCAGAAGTCCGCGTTCAGGTTGGCGGACTCGCTGCCGGTGGTCTTGATCGGACGGCCCCCGGTGCGGGCGAACAGCGTCGGGTAGGCCGCCAGCAGCCGGTCGTAGATCATCAGCAGCGCCATGGTCAGGCCCACGAGACCCGCGACCCGGCCGGCCAGCAGCCGCTGCTCACCGCCGATCAGCTTGCCGACGACCACCCCCAGCACGATCAGCCCGACCGTGACCGCGAGCACGACCACATACCCGCCGTCGATGACCGGTCGCGCCAGCGCCACGATGGCCACCGTCGCGAGCACCACGGTCGCCACGGCGGCGATGAGCACCGACCGGGTGCGGGCGGACAGCCCGGCGAACAGCGCCGTCCAGCCGACCGCCGCGGCGAGGCCCACGACGACGATGCCGACCACCCCGAAGGACGGCGTCCGGAAGAACCCGGTGGCCAGCAGCAGGTAGACCATCGCGAACGTGGCGACGAAGGCGACGGCGAAGACGAGCGGCGCCCGCCGGCGGCCGCCACCGATGATGAGCGCCCAGAACAGGCCGGACAGCAGCGCCACGACGGCGATGCCGGCGTAGGTCAGCGAGGGGTCGCCGAGCCAGGTGTTCAACTCGATCGCCAGGTACTGCTTGAGCAGCGTGGACACGAAGAACACCGGCAGCGAGAAGCAGAGGAACGCGACCAGGGTGATGGAGTAGTCGAAGACGCTGTACTGGCGCAACGCGGTCACGATGCCGGTGACGACGCCGAGGATGAGGGCGAGCAGGGTCGCCGCGATCACCAGGCGCAGCGTCGACCCGATCGCCGCCTCCAGCTGGGGCAGCACGGGTTTGCCGTCACGGTTCAGGCCGAGAGTGCACTCGCGGGCCCAGGGCCAGAGGCAGCGGCCGACGTCGCCCAGCCACAGGAAGTACCGCAGCGGCACCGGGGTGTCGAGGTTCAACGCCTGCGTCCGGGCGCTGATCTTGGCCTCGCGCGTCGGACCGCGGTCCTCCAGCAGGTCCTGCAGCGGGTTCCCGGACAGGGCCACCAGCACGTAGGTCAGTGCGGTGGACGCCAGCAGGATGAAGAACGACACCACGAGTCTTCTCGCGATGAAGACGAGCACACAGCCCCCGATCGGGTTCGAGCAGTTCGGTCGTGTCCGACACGGCGGGCCTGGTCGGCCGCCGGATCATCCCGGAACGGGGGTCGCCCGTCCCGGGCACAGTACGCACCCGGCGGGCGGAGCCGAGGCTCCACCCGCCGGGCGTGGACTGCGGACTACTCGGACTTGCTCCAGGTGAAAGCGTTCCAGGTCACGCCGTACTGGGTCGGGTTGAAGGCCGGCCCGGTGACCTTGGAGCTCCACGCGGCGATGCCGGGGTTGGCGTAGAGGACGGCGTTGTAGGGGTTGGCCCACAGCTCCTCCTCCATCGGGATCTTCGCCTGCTCGGCCGACTCACGGTCGGTGTCGCGGATGACCTTCTCCCAGGCGTCGTCGACGATCTTGCTGGAGTAGCGGCCGTAGTTCTGTGCGCCGTCGGTCACGTAGATCGACTGCCCGGAGGCGACGAGACCGGAACCCGACCAGCCGAACAGGGCCAGGCCCCAGCTGGTGTCCTTGAGCGCGAGCGTGGTGAAGACGTCCTCGTCGGGCTTGGCGACGATGTTGAAGCCCGCCTGGTCGCACGAGGCCTTGATGACCTGCGCCTGGTCGGCGCGCAGCGTCGACGTGCCCGAGAAGGTCAGCTGGACCTCGTAGGGGATGGTGACCCCGGCCTCGGCCAGCTTGGCCTTGGCGCCCTCGATGTCCACGTTCTCGTACAGCTTGGCGCTGGGCACCTGGGCGAGGATGTCCTCGTAGTTGCCTTGGGCGGGCAGGAACTCGCGCAGGTTCAGCACCTGGGCACCCTCGAAGACGGGCTTGGCGTACTTCTCGACGAGCTCCTCGCGGGGCACGCACAGCTCGAAAGCCTGTCGGACGGAGATGTTCTCCATCGCGCCACCGGGGCCCGAGTTGAAGTCGACGTGGCTGAACGTGTAGCTCTCACCGGCTTCGTAGGTGATGGAGTCGGTGGCCGCGTCGAGCTGGGCCTTGATGTCACCCGAGGGGTTGGACGGGTCGAAGGCGTCGATCTCGCCGTTGGCCATGGCCTGGACCCACTCCTGGTCGTCGACCAGCTTGAACACCAGCGAGTCGGTGACGGCCGGGGTGCCCCAGTAGGCGTCGTTGCGCACGACGGTGAGGTTGCCGCCGGAGCCGCTGTCGACCTTGTAGGGGCCGGAGGACGGCAGGATGGCGGTGTCCGGCAGCGACGGCAGGTCGACCTCGTAGTCGAACCCGGTGCTCCAGAACGCACCCACCGGGGTGAGCTTGGCGGTGTCGTTGTCCTGGATGGCCTTGACCAGTTCGGCGCCGTTGTCGGCGCTGCTCAGGCCGGCCTGCTCGGCGACGATGTGGGCGGGCGCGAACGTCGTGCCGACGAGCGCCTCCCAGTCGGCGTAGGGCTCCTTGAAGACCCAGGTGAACTTCTTGTCGCCGGCCGCGCCCTCGGGCATGTTCAGCTCGGCGAAGCCGTTGGTGCTGGCGGCGGTGAACAGGTCGACGTCGTTGCCGTCCGCGTCCTTGCCGCCCGGGTGGGTGCCGGAGAAGGCGGCCCACTGCAGCAGCACGTCGTCGAAGTCGATCGGCACCCCGTCGGACCAGACCGCGTCGTCGGCGATGGTGATGTCGATGGTCAGCGGATCGTCGGAGACTTTCTCGTAGCTGCCGAAATCGGCGTTGGCCTTGAGCGTGCCGTCGGGCTGCACGATTACCAGCGCGCTCTGCGTGACGTTGTCGACGTAGGCGCAGTAGACGCTGTTGGAGGCGGCGTTGTTGCAGTTGTAGCCGCCCGGCGTCTGCTCGAGGCCGATGTTGATGGTGTCGGCGATGGGTCCTTCGGGTGCCGAGGACGACCCACTCGACTCGCCGGTGGCGGCGCTGCTGGTGGCGGTGCCCGCGGGCGGCGGCGTGTTGCTGGTCGTGGTGTCACCACCGACCGAACCACTGCACGCCCCGAGGACCATCGACGCGGCGATCCCCGCCGCGGCGTAACCCAGAATGCGTCTTCTCATGGAGCGTCTCCCTCTGGGGTCGGACGGGAGGAACGGGCGTTGCGCCCACCATTTGTCCGAAACATCCCCTGCTGAATGTGTGCGACGCAGGCAAACGTATGCGGAACGTCTGTGAGCGACGAGAGCGGGGTGCCGGTTGTTACCGAAAGGAAACAGTCCGGGACGGTCCGAACAGGTCAACGCGAGGTGAACGCGGCGGTCCTAACGGGGGTACTTCGTCCCGTTCGGCACGGGGCGGACCGGCGGTCCGGGGTTACCCACACGTACCGTCACCCCGGCGACCGCCAGTCGGGAAGGGTCCGCAGCGGCCCGCTCCACAGCAGGTCAGCGGCGTCCGGCGGCAGGTCGACCGCACCCAGGGCGGGTCCCAGCGCGAGCACGGCGGTGGGTTCGGCCAGCGGCAGCACGGCGAGCCGCCGCCAGGCCAGGGCGTCCAGATCGTCCACGCCGCCGCCGGCGAGGTAGCCGGTCATCGTCGCCCGCACCCGGTCGTCGCAGAACGGCGGCGGCGCCTCCTCCCCGTCGGGCGCGGTGGTGACCGTCGTGGTGGGGGTCTCGGCGGCGGCGGTACCGGTGGCCGGTTGCGGGTAGCCCGCCGCGCAGGCCAGCAGGGTCGCGGCCCGGCCACGGTCGGACGCCGTCCGCGGGGTGAGCGTCAGCACGATGTCGGGGACCGACACCGAGGTCAACGGGGCCACGACGTCGACCGCCGTCTGCGCGACCAGGTCGAGTTGGATGCCCGCCGCCCCGAGCTGGCGCTGCAGCAGCCGCGCCGCGGACTGCGCGGTGCTGTCGGCGGCGTCGTAGCCCATCACGAGGGTGAGCACCCGGCCGTCGGGGTCGTGCCAATACAGGCCGGTGCGCCGGTAACCGGCGCCGCTGAGCGCGTCGGCGACGCCGTCCGGATCGTCGGTGACCCCGGCCGGCGCGACGGTGGGCGCACCGGGCGCGGCCGGCAGCACGAACGGCGAGGTGGTGGCCAGCGCACTGCCCGCCGCACCGTCGCCGAGCGCGGCCCGCAGGGGGGCGGACCGGATCGCGGCGGCGACCGCGTCGCGTACCGCGGCGTCGGCGGTGAGCCGGTCGGCGCCCAGGTTGAAGACGAGGTCGGTGGTGGCCGGCAGCGGCACCGTGATCCGCCGGACGTCGGTGTCCAGCGCGGCCAGCGCCGTCGCCGCGGACTCCCCCGGCCGCAGGTACACCGCCTGCACGTCGCCGCGGCGCAACGCGTCGACCAGGTCCGCAGGCGCTCCGGCGCGGAGCACCACGCTGGTGGTCGTGGTCTCGGTGGCCCAGTACTTGTCGTTGCGCACCAGGGTGGTCTGGCCGATCACCGGGTCGTAGGCGTCCATCCGGTAGCGGCCGCCGGCCACCGGGATCCCGGTCTGCAGGGCGGTCGCGAAGCCGCCGGGCTCGTCCTTGAGGGTGCGTGCCGGCAGCAGCGGCGAGAACAGCGTGCGCCAGTCGGCGTAGGGCGTCCGGAACACCACGGTCACCGTCTTACCGGCGTCGGCCGACTGGATGCTGGAGATCAGCTGGTACCCGGCCGGGCTCACCACGTCGGTGTTGGACGTCATCTGCCGCCAGAGGTAGGTGAAGTCCTCGGCGGCGATCGGGGTGCCGTCGGACCACGAGGCACCCTGGTTGAGCTCGTAGGTGACCGTGAACGGCTCCGTCGCGGTGACGGCGACCCGGCGGATCAGCGCGGTAGGGACCGCGACCTCGGCCGACGGGCCGGGGGTGAACGCGCCCGGCAGCACGAGCCCGGCGACTGCGGCGCCGGCCGGCGACCACTGGGAGGCGACGTAGGGGTTGAAGCCGCGGATGTCGTCGTCCACACCGAGGCTGATCACCCCGCCGACGACCGGCGGCAGCGGTGTGGTGTCGCCGCCGGTGGTCTCGGGGGCCAGCGGGGCCGGCAGGTTCGGCACCGTGCAGCCGGCGGTCGACGCCAGCACCAGGGCCAGGAACGCACTCCGCCGCCGGCCCCACCGGGAGCGGTGGGAGCGGCGGCGGTTCACGGGGTCAGCCTAGTTTCCCGGGATGGGGAACCCCGGTGGACGGCTCAGGAGTTCGCGGCGGCCTTGCTGCGGGACCGGCTGCGGGCCCGGATGTTGCCGGACAGCTCGACCTTGCGGATGCGGGCGGCCACCGGTGTGATCTCCACGCACTCGTCGTCGGCGCAGAACTCCAGCGCCTGCTCCAGCGACAGGTTCTTCGGCGGCACCAGGTGCACGAGCTCCTCGGAGGAGGACTTGCGCATGTTGGTGAGCTGCTTCTCCTTGGTGATGTTGACGTCCATGTCGTCGGCGCGGGCGTTCTCGCCGACGATCATGCCCTCGTACACCTCGGTGGTCGGCGGCACGAACAGCTGCCCGCGCTCCTGCAGCGACATCATGGCGAAGGCGGTGGCCTTGCCCGCGCGGTCGGCGACCAGCGAACCGGTCGGGCGGCCGCGCAGGGTGCCGGCCCAGGGGCCGTACCCGTCGAAGATCGTCGACGCGATGCCGGTGCCTCGGGTGTCGGTGAGGAAGTCGGTGCGGAAGCCGATCAGGCCACGCGACGGCACGTGGAACTCCAGGCGGACCCACCCGGTGCCATGGTTGCTCATCTGCTCCATGCGGCCCTTGCGGACGGCGAGCAGCTGGGTGACCGCACCGAGGTACTCCTCGGGGACGTCGATGGTGAGGCGCTCGAACGGCTCCTGGACCTTGCCGTCGACCTCGCGGGTGACGACCTGCGGCTTGCCGACGGTCAGCTCGAAGCTCTCCCGGCGCATGGTCTCCACGAGGATGGCCAGCGCCAGCTCGCCACGGCCCTGCACCTCCCAGGTGTCGGGACGCTCGGTGTTGAGCACGCGGATCGAGACGTTACCGATCAGCTCGGCGTCGAGACGGTTCTTCACCTGGCGGGCGGTCAGCTTCTTGCCGCCGTCCTTGCCGGCCAGCGGCGAGGTGTTGATGCCGACGGTCATCGAGATGGCCGGCTCGTCGACGGTGATCGGCGGCAGCGCGACCGGGTTCTCCGGGTCGGCCAGGGTCTCACCGATGGTGATCTCGGCCATCCCGGCGACGGCGATCAGGTCGCCGGCGTAGGCGGTCTCGACCGGGACCCGGTCCAGCGCCTCGGTGATCAGCAGCTCGGTGATCCTGGTGCGGGCGACGGTGCCGTCGGCCTTCATCCAGGCGACCGACTGGCCCTTCTTCATCTCGCCCTCGATGATCCGGCACATGCCGATGCGGCCGAGGAACGGCGAGGCGTCGATGTTGGTGACCTGGGCCTGCAGCGGGGCGCCGGGCTCGTAGGTCGGGGCCGGGATCGCCTCGAGGAGGGTGTCGAACAGCGGGTCGAGGTTCTCGTGGTCGGGCATCTCGCCGTTGGCGGGCTTGTTCAGCGAGGCACGGCCCGCGCGGGAGGCGCAGTAGACGATCGGGAACTCGATCTGGTGGTCGTCGGCGTCGAGGTCCATGAACAGCGCGTAGGTCTCGTCGACGACCTCGTCGATGCGGGAGTCGGGGCGGTCGGTCTTGTTGACGACCAGCACCACGGGGAGGTTGGCCTGCAGCGCCTTGCGGAGCACGAAGCGGGTCTGCGGCAGCGGGCCCTCGGAGGCGTCGACGAGCAGCACGACACCGTCGACCATCATCAGGGCGCGCTCCACCTCGCCACCGAAGTCGGCGTGACCGGGGGTGTCGACGATGTTGATGACCATGTCCCCGCGGCGGACCGCGGTGTTCTTGGCCAGGATCGTGATGCCCTTCTCGCGCTCCAGGTCGTTGGAGTCCATCACCCGGTCGGTGTGGGCGGAGCCTTCACGGAACGCCCCGGACTGCCAGAGCATGGCGTCGACGAGGGTGGTCTTGCCGTGGTCGACGTGGGCGACGATGGCGACGTTGCGGAGGTCATGGCGGGTCTGGCGGGTCACGCGGTTGTACTCCAAAGGTTGCGGGAGGTGCGGATCGGTCGGGGCGTGCAGATGGCGCGGATGGCGCGGGGCGGGCCGCCGGTGGAACACCTGACGACTCCTGAACAGCACCTGACCTCTGGTCGAACGCACCCTGAACAGGGCGAATTCCCGTCGGCCAGCCACAACCACCCGGTACGGACCGATCAGCGCAGCCTTCCCAGCCTACCGGTCGGGGCGCGCCGGCGACCCCGTCGTGCCTGTGACGCCAAGCTCCCCGCCCGGGTGGCGCCGGGCGGTCCGGGGCACAGTGACGCCATGACCACCACCGAACCGGCCTTCGACCCGGACAACCCGCCCCTGCAGATCCTCGAGGACGACGAGACCGTCCCGCCGCGTCCCGAGGAGGAACTGGCCGACGTCGAGCGGGCCGAGCCCGACCCGCACTGACGTGCACCGACGTGCACCGACCCGCACCGACCTGCACCGACCTGCACTGAGCCGCACCGACCTGCACCGACCTGCACTGACCTGACCGACCCCGCGACGACGACCGGCGCAGACCCCGCGAGGGTCTGCGCCGGACGGCGGGACGGGACGGTCAGACGGGCTTCAGCGGGTCCATGATCGACGGCAACGTGGTCGGCCGGGGCGCGGCGGCGTACTCGTCCCCCGCGTCGACCTGGGTGGGGTTGAGCACGCGGAACAGGAACGACCGGGTGCGGTCCTCCTGCGGGTTGCCGATGACCTCCTCGGCGGTGCCGTCCTCGACGACGTAGCCGCCGTCCATGAACACCACCCGGTCGGCCACGTCCCGGGCGAAGGCCATCTCGTGGGTCACGACCATCATCGTCATGCCCTCCTTGGCCAGGCCCTTCATCACCGCGAGGACCTCCCCGACCAGCTCCGGGTCCAGTGCCGAGGTCGGCTCGTCGAACAGCATCAGCTCCGGCGACATCGACAGCGACCGCGCGATGGCGATCCGCTGCTGCTGCCCGCCGGACAGCTGCGCCGGGTAGGCCTTCTCCTTGTGCGCCATGCCGACCCGCTCGAGGTTCTCGCGGGCGATCCGCTCCGCCTCACCCCGGTTGCGGCCGAGCACCTGTATCTGGGCGACGGTGAGATTCCTCAGCACGGTGAGGTGCGGGAACAGGTTGAAGCTCTGGAAGACCATCCCGACCCGACGGCGCACCTTGTCGAGGTCGACGTCCGGATCGGTCATCTCGTCCGCCCCGATGAACACCTTCCCCGCCGTCGGGGTCTCCAGCATGTTGACGCAGCGCAGCAACGTGGACTTGCCCGAGCCCGACGGGCCGATGACGCAGACCACCTGACCGGGTTCGATGTCCAGGTCGATGTTCTTGAGCACCTCCACCGGGCCGAAGGACTTGCGCAGGCCGCGGATGGAGATGGCGTGCGTGCTCGCGGGTGCAGTGGACGCGGTCGATGCGGTCACGGTGCTCACCTGGCCTTTGCGAAGCGGACCTCGAGCCGGCGGACCAGCTGCGAGAGCGGGAGGGTGATGATCAGGTACAGCACGCCGCCGACGATCAGCGGCGTCGGGTTGACCGAGCGGTTGAGGAAGTCCTGGGAGAACTTGGTCAGCTCGTACTGGTTGGCCGTCACCCCCAGCACGTAGACCAGCGACGAGTCCTTGATCAGCAGGATGATCTCGTTGGTCAGCGGCGGGATGACGATGCGGAACGCCTGCGGGATGACGATGACCCGGGTGGTCCGGCCGGACGACATCCCCAGTGTCCGGGCCGCCTCGACCTGACCCTTGGGGACCGCCTGGATACCGGCGCGGAACGTCTCGGCCATGTACGCCGCGGCGGTGAGCCCGAGCCCGAGCATGACCAGGATGTAGAACTCACCGCCCTGGATGCCGAAGTCGGGGAACTTGAAGCCCGGGAACGCGTTCGGGATGCCGTAGGCCACCATGAACAGCACGACCAGGGCGGGCAGCCCGCGGAACAGCTCGACGTAGGCCGTGGCGATCCACCGGTAGGGACCGACCTGCGACAGCCGCATCAGGGCGAGGATCAGACCCACGACGAACGCGAACACGAACGCCAGCAGCGTGTAGATGATCGTGTTGACCATGCCGATGGTGACCACCCGCGGCCACATCCGGGCGATGATGTCCGACCGGGCGAAGGCCTGACCGAACTGGTGCCAGTCGGCGACCAGGGCGATGGCCACGATGATCGCCAGCAGCACGCCGTACTGCACTCCGCGGACCGCGCGTGCGCGCTGTCGCCGGGTCATGGAAGCCATTGCTTCCACCCTTCTGTCGAGGATCGGAGATTGTCACACGCGAGGGCCACAGGGTCCGTCAGCTGCGTCGAGGGCGGCCCGGACGATGATCCGGGCCGCCCTCGACGGGAGTGATGTCAGGAAGCGGGGACGTCGCCGATCCACTGCGCGTACAGCTCGTCGTAGGTGCCGTCGGCACGGGCGGCGGCGATGGTGCTGTCGACCACGGCCTTGAGCGCGTCGTTGCCGAGCTTCATGCCGAAGCCGTACTGCTCGCCGGTGTCGAACTGCGCGGCGATCTTCGCCGAGCCGCCCGACCCCTTGATGAACTCGCTCCACACCGGGAGGTCGTTGATCGCGGCGTCGATCTGGTTGGTGGTCAGCGCCTGCTGCTCGGCGGCGAGGTCGGTGTACTCGACGATCTCGTAGCCGTACTGGTCCTTGTTGGCGTTGGCGTAGTCCAGACCGGTGGTGGCCGCCTGGGCGCCGAGACGCTTGCCGCGCAGGTCCTCCAGCGAGGAGATCTGGTCGGCGCTGCGGACCAGCAGGGCCTGGGTGGCGTCGAAGTAGGGCTCGGAGAACAGGATGACCTTCGAGCGCTCCTCGGTGATGGTCATGCCGGCGGCGGCGATGTCGCACTTGCCGGTGGCCATGTCCTGGCCGCTCTTGATGCCCTCGAACGGGGTGTCGACGATGGCCTGGGTGACCCCGAGCTGCTCGGCGACGAGGTCCATCATGTCGATGTCGAAGCCGACGGCCTTGCCGCTGTCGTCGTTGGACTGGAACGGCGCGTAGGGCAGGTGGGTGCAGACGGTCAGCGAGCCGGGGGCGATCAGCGACGCGGTGGCGGCCGCGATGTCCTCGGGCGAGGCGGCGCCGGCGGTGGTCGAGCCGGTCGCACCGCCGGAGGTGGCCGAGCCCGACGACGTGGTCTCCGCGCTCTCGGCCGGCGACTCCGCCGACTGGGACGAACTGGTGGTGGCGCCCGCCGGGGACGAGGACGTGGGGGTGCCCGAGTTGGACGAGTCGGGGGCACAGGCGGTCAGGACCATGGTGCCGACGGCCGCGGCGGCGATCGCCACGGTGCGCAGAGAACGGGAACGACGGAAATTCACGAGCTATCCACCTTTGTGTCACCGGGCCGGCCACTCCGGCCCGTGCAGCAGAACTACGGCGGATCTTGGCACCACTGGGTTACAGCTGCATAACACGTCGGGATGCACGACACGCCCGGGTGGTGCCGCCACCCGACCCGGCTGCCCCTCCGACGGCCCCTCGTCGACCCCGGCATGACCCGGACGGCCCAGCCTCCGCGCCCGCCGGTAACGCTGTGAGCTGGGCCTCAGTCCAGGAGCGGACGCAGCGCGGGGAGCAACCGGCGGTCGGCGTCGAGCCAGTCCGGGTCGTCCAGCGACGCCGCCGGAATCCACCGGACGTCGTCGTGGGATCCGGCGGCCACCGGCTCGCCGCCGCCCCGGACCGCGTACAGCCGCAGCACCAGTTCGACGTCCAGGGCGATGTCCGGGCCCACCCGCTCCCCCACCTCCAGCCCGGCCGCGAAGGCGTCACCGAGCTCCTCGGCGAGCTCCCGGCGCACCGCCTCGACCTCGGTCTCACCCGGGGCGACCTTGCCGCCCGGGAACTCCCACCGTCCGGCGACGTCGGCCGGATAGCTGCGGCGGGCGGCGAGCACGGCGCCGTCGCGGAGGACCGCGGCGGCGACCACGGTGCGGGTCTGGTGGGCGGCCAGCACGGTCATCCCGGTCAGCACCCGCAAGGCCCAGACGATGCGGGCGCGGTGTCGCGACTGCAGGAGCCGCCGGACCTGTTCGGCCGGCCGCGAGCCGGCCGCCGGGTTGGCGAACCCGGCGGTCACCAGGACGCCGGCGCCGGTGTCGTCGACCGCCAGGGTGAGCCGGCCGCCCGTGCCCGGGCCGCGGACGACGGTGAAGGCAGGAAGTCCGTTCGGGTCGAGGTCGACCTGCACCCGGTGCCGGGCGACCGGCCGGCGGCGGCGGCCGATGCGGTCGAGCCGGACGTGAGCGCCGGGGCTCCAGGTGTCCGAGGCCGGTGTCGCCGTGAGCCGGTACCCGACCGCGGCGGCGCTGCGCCGCCAGAGGGCCACCGACGACAGGCGCGAGCGCACCTCGGACGCGGGCCGGTCCACCACGGTCGCCGCCCGCAGCGGGATCGCCTGCCAGGTCATCCCGAGCACGATGCCAGAGCCGGCCCGGCGGCGCGGCGGCGGGCCCGGCCGCTCACTGAGCGCCGCTCAATACACTCGCACCCGCCGGGTCGAACCGCAGCCGTACCGCGCCCTCGGGCACCGCCCCCGGGCCGGCGACGGCGGCCACCCGGCCCCAGCCGTCGAGGTCGACCTCCAGCCGGGTGCTCTCCGGCCCCGGCACGGCACCCACGACGGTGCCGCGCAGCGGACCGGCCGGATCGGCCCGCAACGCGCCCGGCCGCAGCGCGACGGGCATCCCGGGCGGCGACCCGAGCAGTGCGGCGGCCGCGGCGGCGGGGCCCCCGTCGAGCACCGAGGAGTAGCCGACGAAGCGGGCCAGCCACGCGTCGGCCGGTCGGTCCCACACCTCCCGCGGGGTCCCCTGCTGGCGGATCCGGCCGTCGCGCATCACCGCGACCCGGTCGGCGATCGCGAAGGCCTCGTCCTGGTCGTGCGTGACGAACACGGTGGGGGTGCCGGTCTCGCGCAGGATGCGGCGCAGGTCGACGAGCAGCTGCTCCCGCAGCGCCGCGTCCAGCGCGGCCAGCGGCTCGTCCAGCAACAGCAGCCGCGGTCGTGGCGCGAGGGCCCTGGCCAGCGCGACCCGCTGCGCCTGCCCCCCGGACAGCGTGCCCACCGGCCGGTCGCCGTAGCCGGGCAGCCCGACCAGGTCGAGCAGCTCGCCGACGCGGGCCCGGATCGCGGCGCGGCCGGCCCCGGCCATCCGCATCCCGTAGCCGATGTTGCCGGCCACCGTGCGGTGCCCGAACAGCACCCCGTCCTGGAACATCAGCCCGAAACGGCGCCGGAACACCGGAACCGTGGCCAGGTCGGTGCCGTCCATCGTGATGCGGCCGGCCGCCAGCGGCTCGAGGCCGGCGACGGCCCGCAGCAGGGTCGACTTCCCGCAGCCGGACGGGCCCAGCAGCGCCAGCGTGCCGTGCTGGTGGACGTCGACGGACACCCCGTCGACGGCGGTGACGGACCCGTACCGCACGGTGGCGTCCCGGATCTGCAACACCGCACTCACGCGAACACCCCCCACGACGACTCCCGGTCACGCCCGCCCAGCCGGTCGACCAGCAGCACCGACGCCGCGCAGATCACCGCCAGCACCACCCCACCGGCGAACGCCATCCCGGCGTTGCCGGCGCCGGGCCGGGAGATCAACCGGCCGATGACCACCGGCAGCGTCGCGGTCTCGGGTCGGGCGAGGAAGCTGGTCGCCCCGAACTCGCCCAACGCGATCGCGAAAGCGAAGGCCGACGCCCCGGCCAGCGCCCGACTCATGATGGGCAGGTCCACGGTCGACCACACGCGCAGCGGACCCGCGCCGAGGACCGCGGCGGCCTGCCGGAGCCGGTCGTCGGCGCCGCGCAACGCGGGCAGGATCAGCCGCACGACGAGCGGGGTGGCCACCAGTGCCTGCGCGATCGGCACCAGCCACGGCGAGGTCCGCAGGTCCAGCGGCGGTTCGTCCAGCGCGATGAGGAAGCCGAAGCCGACGGTCACCGCACTGACCCCGAGCGGCAGCATGAAGGTGGCGTCCATCAGCGCGATGAGGCGCCGGGGCAGTGTCTCGCGGGGCTTGCGGGCCAGGACCACCGAGAGCAGCACCCCCACCGTGACCGCGAGCGCGGTGGCCAGCACCGCGGCGCGCAGCGAATTGCCCAGCGCCTGCCACCCGGTGATCAGGAACAGCCGGCCGTCGCCGTTGCCGGCGAGGGCGGTGTAGTTGCCCACGCCCCACCCGTCCGGCGTCTGCAGGGACCGCAGCACCAGGGTCACGACCGGCGCGGCGAGCAGCACGAGCACCGACCCGGTGACCACCGCCGCCGGCAGGTCGGCGGGCCGCAACGGTCGCTGCACGTCGGCCGCGGTGCGCAGCTCCTGGGTCGACTCGGTGCGCCGGCGCACCCGGCCGGCGACGACCAGCACTACGGTGACCAGCACCAGCTGCAGCACCGACAGGACCGCGGCGACCGGCAGGTCCAGGACCTCGGTGGTCTGCCGGTAGATCTCGGTCTCCAGCGTCGAGTACGCGGAGTTGCCGAGGATGAGGATGATGCCGAAGCTCGCCGCACAGAACAGGAACACCAGCACCGCGGCCGCGGCGATCGACGGGCCCAGCGCGGGCAGCGTCACGGTGCACCACGTCCGGACCGGCCCGGCCCCCAGGGAGCGGGCGGCGTCCTCGGGGCGGCGGTCCAGCGACGCCCAGGTCGCACCGACGGTGCGCACCACGACGGCGTAGTTGAGGAAGACGTGCGCGGCCAGGATCGTCCAGACGCTGCCGTCGAGTCCCCAGCCGCCGAGCGGACCGCCGTCCGCGGTGAGGCTGCGGAAGGCGAGCCCCACCACGACCGTCGGCAGCACGAACGGGACCGCGATCGCCGCGCGCAGCGCCCGCTGCCCGCGGAAGCGGACCCGGTAGAGCAGATAGGCGCCGGGGAGCCCGAGCAGCACCGCGAGGCCCGCGGACGCCGCCGCCTGCCACACCGTGAACCACAGGATGCGGCGGAACCGGGGCCGGGACAGCACCTCGGAGAAGCCACTCAGGTCCAGCCCGGCCGGACCCGTGAAACCCTGCCCGACCAGCGACGCGACCGGAAGGAAGAAGAACACCGCGAACGCCGCCAGCGGCACCAGCCCGGCCAGGATCAGCCCGGCCCGGCGCAACCGGGCGGCGGCGCGGTCACGCCCGGACGCGGCGGTCGGGGCCGGCGGCCCGGGGGCCGTCGGCGGCGCCGGTCGCAGCAGGGTCATCGAGGGGCTCCGGATCAGCCTTCGAGCAGATCGGACCAGTCCTGCAGCCAGCTGTCGCGGTTCGCCGCGATCGTGGCCGGGTCGACGGTCACCGGGCTGGGGGCGACGGTGGCGTACTTCGCCCAGTCGGCGGGCAGCTCGGTCGCCGTGTCCACCGGGTAGACGTACATGCTCTCGGGCAGGCCGGCCTGGAACTCCGGCGACAGCATCCAGTCCACGACCTGCTGCGCCGCTTCCGGGTTCTTCGCGCCGGCGAGCACGCCGACGTACTCGACCTGGCGGAAGCAGGTGTCGAGCAGGGTGCCGGTGGGGGCCTCGGTCATGCCCTCCTTGACCTCCGACGGCGGCGAGGACGCGTAGGACACGACGAGCGGGCGGTCGCCCTTGCCGTCCGAGCCGGAGAAGTCGACGTAGTAGGCGCTGTTCCAGTCGGAGACGACCTTGACGCCGTTGTCCTTCAGTCCGGTCCAGTACTGCTGCCAGCCGTCCTCGCCCGCGTGCCCGACGGTGCCGAGCAGGAACGCCAGGCCGGTGCTGGAGGTGACCGGCGACTCGACGACGAGCAGGTCCTTGTACTCGGGCTTCAGCAGGTCGTCGAAGGTCACGGGCTCGGCGAGACCCTTCTCCGTGAACCAGGTGTGGTCGACGTTGACGCAGACGTCACCGAAGTCCACCGCGGTGAGGCTGTTGCCGGCGTCGAAGGCGTAGTCGGCCGAGCCCTGATCCAGCAGCGGTGAGGTGTACGGGGCGAAGACACCCTCGTCGACCGCGCGGGAGGCGAAGGTGTTGTCGATGCCGTAGGCCACGTCGCCGAGCGGGTTGTCCTTGGTCAGGATGAGCTGGTTGGCGAGTGCCTCCTCGCTCAGCAGGCTGACCGTGACGCCGCTGGCGGCCTCGAAGTCCGACAGCACCGCGGGGTCGACGTTGAAGCTGTCGTGGGTGACCAGCGTGACGGTGGTGCCTGTCGTGCTGTCGGGGGTGGTGCTCGAGCCGGTGGGAGTGCTCGTGCTGCCGGGGGTGGTGCTCGTGCCGGTGGGAGTGCTCGTGCTCGTGGCACTGGTGCCGGTGGACGTGCCGGACCCGCAGGCGGCCAGCAGGAGGCCGGCGGCGAGGGTGGCGGCGGCGCGTGACAGACGCGTGCTCATGGTGTGCTCCGATCGACGAAGTCGGTAGCACGGGTGAACTGCTCAGAGATGTTCGACGTCCCTGCGCCGGCATGATCCGGATCAGGTTCGACGGTCAGCGACTTCGTGTCGCTCTCTCAGCCCGGCGCACCGGACTCCCGTGTCGCCGACCACTCTAACCCCGGGCGGCGGTGCGTCGTGTCGACCGGTCGAGCCCCTCGGGGCTGCGATGATGACGGAATGGGGACACGGTTGGGGACCAGGTCGGCGGTGCCGGCCACCGTCCTCGGCGTCGTCGCCACGCTGCTGATCGTCGCCGGATCGACCTCGGTCGGCTGGATCGGTCCCGGGTCGACGGTCCGTGAGTGGCCGATCATCGACTGGCCCCGCGCCACCGACCTCCGGCAGAACGTCGCCTCCTTCGTCGTCGTCCTCGGCGGACTGCTGCTCATCGGCGCCTGGCTGCGGGTGGGGGCCGTCGCCCGCGCGGCGGGATCCGGCGGGGTGCGCACCGTGGTGACGGCCGCGATCGCCTGGGCCGTGCCGCTGATCGCCGCGGTCCCGCTGTACTCCCGCGACCTGTTCGCCTACGTCGGTCAGGGCCGGTTGCTGCTCAACGACATCAACCCCTACCTGGACGGCATCGCCGCCGAGGGCGGCTGGTACGCCATCGGCGTCGACCCGCGGTGGGCCAACACCCGCACCCCGTACGGACCGGTGTTCCTCTACATCGAGGAACTGGTCGTCGGCGCGTCCGGGGAGTCCCCCGTCATCGCGGTGGCGATCTTCCGGCTGCTCGCCGTCGCCGCCGTGGTGGCGATGGCCTGGTACGCCCACCGGATCGCCGTGGTCCGCGGCCTGGACCGGCCCCTCGTGCTGTGGATCGTGGCCGCGTCGCCGGTGACGATGTTCAACTTCGTGGTCGGCGGCCACAACGACGCCCTGATGCTCGCGCTGCTGGTGGCGGCGGTGTACTACGCGCTGCAGCGGCACCCGGTGTGGGCGGTGGTGCTGGTGACGCTGGCGATCGGGGTCAAGCCGATCGCGATCATCGCGCTGCCCGTCATCGGCATCATCTGGGCCGGCCCGGACCGCACGTTGAAGACGACGATCCGGTACTGGGCGATCTCCACCGGGCTCGCGGTCGCCCTGCTCGGCGTGATCGGACTCGCGATCGACGTCGGTTTCGGCTGGGTGGGGGCGCTGGCCACCCCCGGCTCGGTGGCGCACTGGTACGCGCCGGTCAACTGGCTGGCGTCGCTGAGCGGCTGGCTGGTGCGGCTCGTGGGGCTGGACGGCGACCTGGTCAAATCGGTGGTCAAGGCCGTCTTCCTCGCGGTGATGGCGGTGATCGTCGCCTGGACGATGCTGACCACGCGGCGGCTGGACCCGCTGCTGCGGCTGGCCGTCGCGTTCGCGGCCGCCGTCGTGCTGTCGCCGTTCATCCACCCCTGGTACGCCGCGTGGGTGATCGTGCTGTTCGCGATCGCCGGGGTGCGGCGCGGGCCGCAGACCTGGGGGCTGGTCGCGGCGTCGGTGTTCTTCGCCTGGGTGAGCGTGGCCGAGACCATGGACGCGCCGAGGGACTACGAGGTCGGCGGCTGGGGCGTCGCGGTCCGCGCGGGGATGACCGCCGTGGGGTTGGTGCTGCTGGCGCTCTACACCTGCCGGGTGGAGGGCATCGACGTGCGGACGCTGCCCGGGCGGGCGCGCTCGCTGTGGGCGCGGCGACCGCGGCGACGGGCGCGTCGGGCGCTGAGCCGCACGTCGGCGCGTCCGGGGTGGCGCCGGACGGGACCGGGGCCCGGGCGCCTTGGTCGCCGCAGCGCTGGACGGGACCGGGGGCCCGGACTCTCCGGAGCGCGACAGCGCCGGACGCGCGCCACACGGAACCGGCCCCCGAACTCCCCCGGCGCCACAGCACCGGACGCGCGCCGCACAGGACCGGCCCCCGAACTCCCCCGGCGCCACAGCACCGGACGCGCGCCGCACAGGACCGGCCCCCGGACTCCCCGGTGCCACAGCGCTGGTCACGGGCCGCCGCGACCGGGGCCTGGACTCTCCGGGGCGCCACAGCACCGGACGCGCGCCGCACCGAACCGGGGCCGCTCTCTCCGGGTGACGCAACGTGGGACAAGCCGCAGGCGACCTGCCTCTCCCGGCGCCACAGCACCGGACACGCGCCGCACGCAACCGGGGTCCGGACTCCCCCGGCGTCACAGCGTCGGGCACGCCGCCGCGACCGGGGCCCGGTCTCCCCCGGCGCCACAGCACCGGACGCGCCGCACAGGACCAGGACCCGGACTCCCCCGGCGCCACAGCACCGGACACGCCCCATGGACCGGATGCCCGTCTCTCGGGGCGCCGGGAGCGGGACGCGCGCCGCACCGAACCGGGCCCGCTCTCTCCCGGGCGCCGCAGCGCCGGTCACGCGATACTGCTCGGATGTTGCTGCGCCGCGAGCTGCCCTCCGATGACGACGCCGTGCGGGCGGTGCACCGACTGGCGTTCAAGGCCAGTGCCGAAGGGGTTGTCGTCGAGGCGGCCCTGCTGGACCAGCTGCGTGCCGACGGCGACGTGATCGCCGCTCTGTCTCTCGTCGCCGAGCTGGACGGCGAGATCGTCGGCCACGTCCTGTGCAGCCGCGGCTCGGTGGGATCGACGCCGTGCGCCGGGCTGGGGCCGATCGGGGTCTCCCCCGGCAGACAGGGCCGTGGGATCGGCGCGGCGCTGATGCACGCGGTGCTGGGTGCGGCCGACGCGGTCGGCGAGCCGGCGGTCGGCCTGCTGGGTGAGCCGGCGTTCTACGGACGATTCGGCTTCGTCGCCGCGTCGTCGGTGGGGGTCGCATCGCCGGACGCCGGCTGGGGCGACTACTTCCAGCTGCGGACGTTGACCGCCTGGCGCCCGTCGATGGCCGGGCCGTTCCGGTACGCGAAGGCGTTCGACGCGCTCTGATCGGCGGACCGGCGGCTCCCCCGGTGGTGCGTCCGGTCGGTGGACGGTGTACCCGGCGGACCGGCGACAGGCTGGGTGGGTGACCGCACCCGCGGCGCGCGACCCCGGAGGACACCATGACCAGCCCGAACCCCCGCCACCAGCTGTTGCCCGCGACGCGTCCCGGACTGCGGCTGGGCGTCGCCGGGGTGGCGCTGCTCGTGGTGGCCCTGGTGCATCTCACCGGGGTGTTCACCGCCACCACCGCGGACGATCCCGTCGGGTCCGCGGTGGTGCACCTGGCGATGGCCGGCGTCGGGGTGGCGTTGGTGGTCGCCGGACTCGTCCGATCGGCACGGCGCTGACCTGAGGTGCCGCTGAGCGGTCCGGGTCGTGACCTGCGCGTCGGGCGGGGTCGACGGCGGTGGGAGCTGCGGATGCCCCGGATGGCGGTCGTGCGGCCCGGGCGGGGCGCGCACGATGAAGGCGCTCGGGGGGACGACAGCGTCAGGAGGGCGCCATGACCTACTCCGTGCGGTTCCGGGTCCCGATGCCGATCGCGGCGTACGACGCGATGCACGCCGTGGTGAAGGAGATCGCCGGCGGCGACAACGGCATGCTCGCGCACCTGGCCTGGGAGACGGCCGACGGCTTCGAGATCCTCGAGGCCTGGCAGTCGCGGGACGCCTACCTACGGTTCGTGGCCGACGTCTGGCCGCAGGTGGTGCAGCGGCTCGGCATGGGTGAGACGCCGGCGCCCGAGGGTGAGGAGTTCGAGCTCCGCGGGTTGGTGCTGCCGGGGACGACGCCGGTGTTCGTCTAGGCGTCGCGCCGCGGTCGCGTGACGGATGCACCTGGACTCTGAGGCGCGGACGAACTGGGGTTCGGTGGTCCGTGGCATTCAACTGAGACTGGCTGGTGCAACGGTGGGCGGTTTCATCCGACGGCTGCGACCGCGTCGGCGTCGCAGCCCCCGAGGGAGAGCCGCGCCGGGCGCAGAACCCGGTTAGGTCTGAGGCCCGCGATGTTTCCCGTTGCATGATCGCCATCGCTACCGCCACCGGGCGCTCGTCGGCGGTGCGCGTGCCGACAGCACCCGTGAAGGGCCCGTCGCGCCAAGCATTTCAGAAGCCATTTCCGGGTGTGGACAGAGTCGGGTCATCGTCGGTGGTCGTTGCTATTCTGGACATATGTTCGAACGCACAGGATTCGCCACCGCGGAAGACGGCCACGCCGTTCTCTCGGAGGTGTGTGCGGGCACCGAAGAATTGATCCACGGCGAATTCGCCAAGCTCCTCGACGAGGACTTCTTCGCCGTCGGTCGGAGGCTCGAAACGCTGGCTCGTCTGGTGTGGGCGGCACAGGTCGCCTGGACCGACGAGGCCGACCAGCGCGGCCTGGCCGCGGCCCGCTCCTGCTCGTCCACGAAGTCGCTGCTGCAGGCGGCCCTGCACATCCCTGCCCGCGACGCCTCGGCACGGCTACGTGCCGCTCGGGCAATTCATGCGCAGGACCTGCCGTCGGGCGGCGAGACGCCCGCGGCTCTGCCCGTGCTGGGCGCTGCCGTCACCAGTGGCCTGATCGATCGCGACGCGGCGGCCACGGTGATCGGCACGATGCACCGGCTCCCACCGGCGGTGGACGCCGACACCCGGTCTGAGGCTGAGCAGGCTCTCGTCGCCCATGCGCTCGACCTCGACCCCGACCAGTTCCGACGGGTCGCCCAGCACCTCGCCGAGGCTCTCAACCCGGACGGCACGCTCGACGACCGGGATCCGTCTTCACACGTGATGTTCACCATCGGAGCGCGCAGCTCGTCGACCGGTCTGACCAGCATCAACGGCAAGCTGGATGACCTGTCGGTGGAAGTCCTCCGGAGTGCGATCGAAGGGCTGGCCGCGCCCCGACCCGGAGCCGACGGCGTCAAGGACGCTCGTCCGGCGGCCACCCGCCGCGCCCAGGCTCTCGTCGAGGTCGTGCGCCTGGCGATGACCCACGCGACGCTGCCCACTCACAGTGGCGAGCGGCCGCACGTCACGGTCACCCTGCACTGGGACGTCCTCCGTCGGCAGATCGGCTCGGCGGTCACGGCCGGCGGCACCACCCTCACCCCGGCTGCGGCCCGCCGACTGCTCTGCGACGCCACCGTCATCCCCGCCGTCCTGGGCGGCGACGGCGAGGTCCTCGACATCGGCCGATCCGCTCGTACGTTCCCGCGAGCCGTCCGCCGAGCCATCACCTTGCGGGACGGCGGGTGCGCCTTCCCCGGCTGCGACAGGCCACCCGCGTTCACCGACGTCCACCACATCCGATGGTGGGTGCGCGACCTCGGCGACACCAGTTATCGCAACGGCTGCCTGCTCTGCCAGTATCACCATTCCGAGGTCCACAAAAACGAATGGCGCGTTCAAATTTCCGACGACGGATTCCCGGAATTCATCCCACCAGCCTGGGTCGACCCTGCACGATCACCGCGGCGCAACACCGTGCATTCTCTGGCGCCCGGCACGTGATGACGGCCGCCCATCACACCGCACCTCGGCGACAGCATTCTTTGAAGTGTTTCATCATCGATGCGATGTTCGTCGAACGATGTTCTCGCCGATGTGCCTGAGCAGTGTCACTGGCCTCGTTCAACCCCGTGCGAACGCAGCGGTTCTGGTGGCGAAAAGGGCGCGATCCTCACTGCAGCACTGGTCGTGGTGACCTCTCCGCGTGCCCTGCCGCCCGGGTCTGCTGCTCCGGTGACCGACGGCCGCGCGCCCGTGGTCGAGACCTCACACGCTCGGCTCCACCGTCCCTCGGGTCCGTCCCACCGCTAGGCTCCCGCCCGTGAAACTGAACGAGGTCGAGGTCAGCATCCCGTCCCCCGGCGGGCCGATCCGCGCGAAGGTCATCGCCCCGATCGGCGGCGGCACCTGGCCTGGTCTGCTGCTCTACACCGACATCTTCCAGCTGACCGAGTCGACGCTGCGGACCGCGCGGCGCCTCGCCGCCCACGGCTTCGTGGTGTGCGTCCCGGAGATCTATCCCCACGGCGAGCTGGCCGGGGTCGCGCTCGACTTCGACGACGCGGGCAAGGCCGCCGGGATGGGCGGCGCGGCCGCCACGCCGGTCGCTTCCTTCGACGCCGACCGGATCGCCGCCCTCGACTATCTGGGCGACCGCGAGGACGTCGGCGCACTGTTCGCGACCGGTTTCTGCATCGGCGGACACCTCGCGTTCCGGGCGGCGTTCGACCCGCGGGTCGCGGCGACCGTGTGCTTCTATCCGACCGGCGTGCACAACGGCTCCCTCGGTGCCGACGCCGACGCGGGGTCGCTCGCCCGCGCCGCCGACATCCAGGGCCGGTTGCTCATCGTCTTCGGGTCCCAGGACCCGCACGTTCCCGCCGACGCGCGGCTGCAGATCCTCACCGCGCTCTACGCCGCGGGCCACACCGACACCGAAGTGCACGTCTACGCCGGCGGTGAGCACGCCTTCATGCGCGACATCGGCCCCCGTCACGACCCGGTCCTCACCGATCTGGCCATCGCCGAGGCCGTGTCGTTCTTCACCGGGCGCTGACCGGAGGTCCCGATGACGCCACCCATTCCGTACCTGACGCTCCCCGGCACGGCCCGGGAAGCCTTGACGTTCTATCGGGACGTCTTCGGCGGTGAGCTGACGCTGCACACCTTCGCCGACTTCGCCCGCGATGACGGCCCACCCGACGCCATCGCCCACGGCATCCTGCACGGACCGGTGGCGTTGTTCGCCGCCGACGCCGCGGCCGGCGAGGCAACCGTACGGATCGAGGGCGTGCTGTTCTCATTGCTCGGCACCGCCGACCCGGAGACCCTGACGACCTGGTTCGAAGCCCTGTCCGACGGCGGCAGCGACGTCGATCCGCTCCAGCGGCGCCCCTGGGGCGCCTCCGACGGTCAGGTCACCGACCGCTTTGGGGTGCGGTGGCTGATCGGCTACGAGGACTGACTCAGACCCCCCAAGACTCCTTCGCGCGGTCTCAGACTGGCGACCTGCCGAAGTCAGAAGTACTCCGGCCGGATGGAGAGTTCCGCCCAGGCCCGTCGGGCGTCATCCGCGTTCATCCACTCCACCTCGTACCGTCCGGACCGGGGATCACCCGGGCGGACGTCCCAGTCGAAGAAACCCTCCGACATCTCGGCGACCCAGCTCCACGGCGGATAATCCTCGAACGGCCGCTCACGGGTGCCGTCGGACCACACGAGGATGAACCAGACCCAGTCCTGGCGGGACCGTGGGCGCCAAGGGTGCCGAAGGCGCCCACCGACGTCGCCACGTGGCCGCGAATCTCTCCGTCCTGGCCCAGCACGGCGATGCCGTCGCGGAACGTGTCGATGGCCGGATCCGGGGGCGGCTCCTTGAAGAAGGGCACCGCCCGTCACACGTTGAAGCGGAACTCCACGACGTCCCCGTCGTGCATGACGTAGTCCTTGCCTTCGATGCGGGCCTTGCCGGCCGAGCGGGCGGCGGCGACGGAGCCGGCGGCGACGAGGTCGTCGAAGGAGATGACCTCGGCCTTGATGAAGCCCTTCTCGAAGTCGGAGTGGATGACGCCGGCGGCCTGCGGCGCGGTCCAGCCCTGGTGGATCGTCCAGGCCCGCGACTCCTTGGGGCCCGCCGTCAGATAGGTCTGCAGCCCCAGGGTGTGGAAGCCGGCCCGGGCCAGCGCGTGCAGCCCCGGCTCCTCCTGGCCGACCGACTCGAGCAGCTCCAGCGCCGACTCGTCGTCCAGTTCCAGCAGCTCGTACTCGACCTTCGCGTCGAGGAACACGCCGTCGGCGGGCGCGACGGCAGCGAGCAGCTCGGCCTTCTTCGCGTCGTCGGTGAGCACCGACTCGTCGGCGTTGAAGACGTACAGGAACGGCTTCGTCGTCATCAACGACAGTTCCTTCAGCACGTCCAGGTCGATCTTCTTCTGCGCCGAGAACAGCGTCGCACCGGAGTCCAGCACGGCCTGCGCGGCCTGGGCGACCTCGAGGACCGTGCGCCGGTCCTTCTGCATCCGCGCTTCCTTCTCCAGCCGCGGGATCGCCTTCTCCAGCGTCTGCATGTCGGCCAGGATCAGCTCGGTGTTGATCGTCTCGATGTCGGCCAGCGGGTCGA
Source organism: Nakamurella deserti (assembly GCF_003260015.1). Taxonomy (NCBI): domain Bacteria; kingdom Bacillati; phylum Actinomycetota; class Actinomycetes; order Nakamurellales; family Nakamurellaceae; genus Nakamurella; species Nakamurella deserti. The sequence continues at coordinate 164,251 of NZ_QCXS01000003.1, forward strand.
CCCGGCCGTCGACGTGCACCACGTCGTCGTCGGCGAACACCCGCACGACCTGGCAGATCGCGTCGGCCTCACGGATGTTGGCCAGGAACTTGTTGCCCAGCCCCGCACCCTCGCTGGCGCCCTTGACGATGCCGGCGATGTCGACGAACGACACCACGGCGGGCACGATCTTCTGCGACGAGAACACCTCGGCGAGCTTGTCCAGCCGCGGATCGGGCAGCGGCACGATGCCGACGTTGGGCTCGATGGTGGCGAACGGGTAGTTCGCGGCGAGCACATCCGCCTTGGTCAGCGCGTTGAACAGGGTGGACTTGCCGACGTTGGGCAGTCCGACGATGCCGAGAGTGAGGGTCACGTCGGTCGAGTCTAGTGAGGATGCAGGTCCTCGGACGCCGCCCGCGCGGTGTTCGAGACGCCCGTCACCGGGCAGAACACCGTCATGACGACATCGCCGGACGACGACCTCCACACCGGCCCCGAGGAGGACCCGACCGAACCGCTCCCCGACGGCGACGTGAACCTCGCCCCCGGTCCCACCGATCGCGGCGGCGAAGGCGGGATGGCCAGCCGCGAGCAGGAAGCGCGCAAGCACCGTCGCGGCTGATGCGGATACTCACCGGGTGAGCTCTTCCGCCCGGCACGTCGTGAGCACGACCATCAGCGTCCGGCTGCCCTTCGACGCCGACGGGTTGCTCTGGTACCTGCGCATCCGGGCCGTCCCCGAGGTCGAGGTCGTGACCGACACCGGCTACCAACGGACCCTCCGGCTGCCGCACGGCCCGGCCGTGCTGGGCATCGAGTTCGACGACTCCGCGGACGTGCAGGTCACCGGCGACGCCGACCCCCGGGACCATGCCGTCGTTCTGGACCTGGTGCACCGGCTGCTGGACGCCGACGCCGATCCGGTGGCGATCGACGCTCACCTCGCCGCCGACCCGGCGCTGACCGACCGGGTCGCCGCGATCCCCGGAATCCGGGTACCGGGGATGGTCGACGGTGACGAGATCATCGTGCGGACGATCCTCGGGCAGCAGGTCAGTGTGGCCGCCGCCCGCACCGCCGCCGGGAAGCTCACCGCGTCGGTCGGCGCCCGGCTGCCGGCACCGCTGGCACGACCCGGGCTGACCCGGTTGTTCGTCTCACCGGCCGAGCTGACCCAGCTGTCCGCCGTGGAGATCGGCGGACCCCGGCGCCGGGCCGAGACGCTGGTCGCCGCCGCCCGGGATCTCGCGGACGGCACGCTCGTCGTCGCCCCGGGGCTGGATCCGGCCGCGTTGACCGCGGAGTTGATGGCCCGCCCCGGGATCGGGCCGTGGACGGCGCAGTACATCGCGATGCGGGTCCTGGGCGAGCAGGACGAGCTGCTGACCGGAGATCTGGCGTTGCGGACCGGGGCCGGTCGGCTCGGGCTGCCGGACACGGCACGGGAGCTCGCGGCGCACGGCACGCGCTGGGCGCCCTACCGGTCCTACGCCGGGCAGCACCTGTGGCGGGCGTCCCGGCTGCCTGCCGTGGCGGGCTGAGTGCCCGGGGCCGCGCGCCCGGGGCGGGCTGAACGCCCGGGGCGGGCTGAACGCCGGGGGGGGTTCGTGCGGCGTCGGTGGGCGGGCTGAGCGTGCGGGGGCGGGCTGAGCGTGCGGGGGCGGGCTGAGCGCGCGGGGGCGGGCTGAGCGCGCGGGGGGTCGTGCGGAGTCGTTGGGCGCGAGTCTGCCTCACGAACTCGGGTCTGCTCACCCTGCAGGGTGGGCACACCCGCATTCGGTGGGCACACGCGGGGAACGAAGCGGACCACCGCTCACGCGCCCGGGTCCAGCCCACGAAGCGGGTCTACCTCCCTGCAGGACGGGCACGCTCGCTTTCGGTGAGCAGACACGGTGGACGTAAGCCATCGACGCCGAACGACGCCAGAGCCGGTCACAAACGAGCCCCTCCCACCCCGGGTTTGCCGCACGGATACGGATCTGCGCACCCTGCAGGGTGGGCACACCCGGAATGGATCCGCGGACGCAGCGGAGGCGGGGCAGGCTTGCCGAACGACGCCAGAGCCGGCCACGCACCAGCCCGCCCCACCCCGGTATGCCGCACGGATACGGATCTACTCACCCTGCAGGGTCGACACACCCGCATTTAGTAGGCAGACGCAACACAGCGGCCTCGAACGACGCCAGAGCCGGCCACGCACCAGCCCGCCCCACCCCGGCATGCCGCACGGATACGAACTTGCTCACCCTGCAGGGTCGGCACACCCACACTCGGTAGGCAGACGCAGCACAGCGGCGCCGAACGACGCCAGAGCCGCTCACGAACGAGCCCGTCCCACCCCGGTCTGCCGCACGGAAACGGAACTGCGCACCCTGCAGGGTCGGCACACCCGCATTCAGTAGGCAGACGCAGCACAGCGGCCCCGAACGACGCCAGAGCCAGTCACGAGTCCGTCCCACCCCGGGTCTACCGCACAGGTACGGATCTGCTCACCCTGCCGGCACCCGCGCACTCGGTGGCCCATTCGGATCTGCCGCGCGAATCCGGATCTGCTCACTCCGCAGGGAGGGCAGACGCGTCCATCGCCTCACCGCCCGCCGGCGACCTCGTCGTACTTCTGCAGGATCAGCGGCGCCAGCTCCACCCCGAGCGGCTCGGCCACCGGGGCGTCGAAGACCGCGGCGTGCCGGGCGATGACGTCCAGCAGCAACCCGGGAGCGGCGAACAGGGGCACCACGCCGACCCGGGCCGGCGGGTCCAGCGACTGGGCGACGGCCTCGAGGGCCGCCCGCACCTTGGGCTGCCCCGCCGTCGCGAATGCCGCGCGCACCGGTCCGGTGCGCTCGGCGGCCCAGCGCGCGGCCAGCTCACCGACGGCCGCGTTGGCCGAGGCGGACGACGAGCCGACCGCGGCGAGCACGATGCCGTCGATGTCGGCGATCCCGGCTTCGACGGCGCGCAGCTGCAGCGCGGCGAGCACCGCCGGGCCCATTCCGAGGATCCCGGCCCGGCGGATGCGTGTGCCCGTCGCCGCGGATGCCTCGGTGATCGCGGACGGGGTGTCGACGTCGGCGTGGAAGGCCTGGGTGAACAGCAGCGGCATCACCACCGCCTCCGGCACATCGAGCGCGGTCAAGGCCGCCGAGAGGTCGGGCTCGGCCAGGTCGAGGTACGCCGGGACCGCGCGCAGCCCCGGACGCAGCGCGGCGACGGCCGCCAGCAACTCCTCGGTGGCCGGACTGGCGCGCGGGTCACGTGATCCGTGGGCCAACCCCACCAGCGGCAACATCGGTCCATCATCCCTGCGGGCACTGCCCGGCCCGAATCGGAGAGGGATCCGCCGAGTCCCGGTGTGGGCTCACCCGCACCGAAACCGGGGATTCCGCAAACCCGGCGTGCTCACCTCGGGCCGGCATCAGAAGCGGACGCCGCCCAGCCTCGACGTCGCCCACCAGCACCGCGAGCGGAAAGAATTCGCCCGCCCCTACACCGACGCTGCACATCCCCACCGCGAGCGGAAAAGAATTCGCCCGCCCCTACACCGACGTGGGCACATCCCTACCGAGATCCGGAAGGAATCCGCCCAGCCTCGCCATGGTCACATGCGTACCTGGATCGGAGAGCGCGCCGCCCGACCCCGACGTCGCACACCAGCACCGCGAGCGGGGAGAAATGCGCCCGCCCCGACACCGACGTCGACACATCCCTACCGAGACCCGGAAGCAATCCGCCCAGCCTCACCGTCGCCGCATCCGTGCACAGACCGGGGAGTACGCCGCCCCACCCCGACGTCGCACACCAGCTCCACGAAAAAACCGCCCCCACCCCGACGCGGGCACATCCCTACCCGAATCGGGGAGGAATGTGCCCAGCCGGGATCAGCGCCCGCCCGCCGGCCGCAACCCGCGGGAGTGCAGCACCGCCCGCTCCAGCGGCCGGAAGAACAGCACCTCGATGCCCACCCCGATGACGAAGATCAGCACGATCGCGGCCAGCATCAGGTCCATCTCGGACAGCGCCCGGCCCTGGTCCATGAGTTGGCCCAGCCCGAAGCCCAGCTTCGACGTGGTGACGATCAGCTCGGCAGCCATCAGCGACCGCCACGCGAACGCCCAGCCCTGCCGCAGACCGGCGAGGTAGCCGGGCAGCGCACCCGGCAGCAGGATGTGCCGGATGTAACCCCAGCGCCCGAGCCCCAGCACCTGACCGACGCGGTTGAACAGCGGCGGCACCTGATCGGCGCCGGAGATGAGCCCGTTGGCCATCGACGGCACCGCACCGAGCAGGACCACCGCGTAGTACGTGGTGTTGGTCAGCCCGAACACCAGCAGCGCCGGCGGCACCCACGCGATCGACGGCAGCGACTGCAGCCCCGTGATCAGCGGCCCGACGCTGGCGCGCAGCCAGCGGTTGCGGGCGATCGCCAGGCCCAGCAGGGTGCCGATGACCACCGACATCGCAAAGCCCAGGATCCCCCGCGACAGGCTCGTCCACACCACCTCGAACGCCCGGCCGGACTCGAACAGCCCGACGAGGGTGTCGAACACGGTGGCCGGTGACGGCAGCACGTAGTCGGGCTTGAACTTCATCGCGAACGCCCACTGCCAGATCCCGATGAACAGGGCGATGGCCAGGAACGGCGGCAGCACCGACCGGGCGAACTTCTTCACCAGCGGGGTCTTGACCTCGGTGTGCGCCTCGAGCGCGTCTAGCCCGGCGTTGACCGCGGCCGCGTCCGCGGGTTCGTAGTCCTGCCCGCCGACGACGCGGGTCGTCTCCAGCGCGCTAGGCATTCTTGTCCCCGGCGTGACGGGCTATCTCTTCGCGCAGGCTCACGGTGATGTCGGAGGCGAGGTCGCCCACCAGTGGGTGCTCGATGGTGCGGTGCCCCTGGATGTCGACGGCCCACTCCCGGACCACCCGGCCGGGGCGGGACGACAGCAACACGACCCGCTGCCCGAGGCGGACGGCCTCGCGGACGTTGTGCGTCACGAAGATGACCGACAGGCCGGTCGCGGTCCAGATCCGCACCAGCTCGTCGTGCAGCACGTCCCGGGTGATGGCGTCCAGCGCCGCGAACGGCTCGTCCATCAGCAGGACCTGGGAGTTCTGGGCCAACGCCCGGGCCATCGCGACCCGCTGCTTCTGACCACCGGACAGCTCGTGGACGCGGCGCTTGTGGGTGCCGCCCAGGCGGACCGTCTCCAGCAGCTCCTCGGCCCGGCCGCGGAGCTCCTTGCGGGGCACTCCGGCGTACTTCAGCGCCAGTTCCACGTTCCGGCCCGCGGACAGCCACGGCAGCAGCGCCGGCTCCTGGAACATCAGGGCCGGCCGCGACACCGACGTGACCGTCCCGGCCGTCGGCTGGTCGAGCCCCGCCACCAGGTTGAGCAGGGTGGACTTGCCGCAGCCGGAGGCGCCGACCAGGGAGACGAACTCCCCCGGCTGCACCTTCAGCGTCACGGTGTCCAGGGCCTGCACCGGCTTCGCGCCGGTCCGGTAGATCTTGGAGACACCGTCCAGGACGACGCTGTACTCCGGTGCCGCCGGTGCCGCGGTCGCGACCGCCGCGGTCGCGCTGTCGGTGTCCGTCACGAGGGCCATCGGGGCTACTCCTGTCCGAAGCCGCCGGCGCTGACGGGCTTCTTGCCGTCGGCGACCAGCAACTGGTTGAGGATGCGCAGGTCGTAGATCTGCGACAGGTCCGGAACTTCCTTCAACGTGCCGGCCTTGACGCCGTCCTCACCGAGCTCGGTGAGGTGGTTGGCGAGCGGGTCGTAGGTGGGCGTGATCTCGGCGAACGCCCGGGAGATGACGCCGTCGGCGAGCGGCTTGCCGGCCACCTCGGCCAGCGCGTCGTTCAACCGGGTCTGCGCGTCCGCCGGGTCGGCCTCGATCTTGTCCAGCTCCGCCAGGTGGCCCTGCAGCAGCTTCGCCACGGTGCCCGGGTACTGCTCGAGGAACGTGCGGGACACGATCAGCAGGGTGGTCGGGAACTGCCCGTCGTCCCACAGGGTCTTCTCGTTGACCAGTTCCTTGGCGCCGGCCTCGACGATCAGCCGGGACGCCCACGGCTCCGGCAGCCAGCCGCCCTGCACGTCCCCGTTCTTGAACAGGTCGAGTGTGGTGGCGTTGTCCTGGCTGGCGATGCTGACGTCGTCGCCGCCGGTGGTGTCGACCAGCAGGTTGTTGTCCAGCAGGTACTTGCGCAGCGCGACGTCCTGGGTGCCGCCCAGCTGCGGGGTGGCGATGGTCTTGCCGCGGAGGTCCTCCACGGTGTTGATGTCCGGCGCGACGACGAGCGCCGCACCGTTGGCGGTGGCTCCGGCGACGATGCGCAGCGAGTCACCGGAGGACTTGGCGTAGGAGTTGATGGCCGGGTTGGGGCCGATGAAGCCGGCGTCGATGGCACCGCCGGTCAGGGCCTCGATCTCGGCGGGGCCGGCGTTGAAGACCGAGGTCTCCAGCGTCGTGTCGCCCAGCGCCTCCTGGAAGGTGCCGTCGGCGACGCCGAGCACGGCGGCGGCGTGGGTGAGGTTCCCGAAGTACCCCAGGCGCAGGGTGTCGGCCTCGGCGCCGAAGTCCTGGGTGGCCCCGGCGGCGCCGGTGTCGGATCCGGCGGCGGTCCCGGTGCTCCCGGAGCCGGCACTGCTGGCCGGGGAGGCGCTGCTCGACGGGCTCGGGCTGGTCGACGTCGTCGACGAGCCGGACCCGGAGTCGCTGCCGCCGCAGGCGCTGAGCACCAGCGCGGCGAGGGCGGTGCCGGCGATCACCCGGGCGGGGCGGGCGGCGAAGAAGGGGAAACGGCGTGCGGTACTCATGGGTTCCTCGGGTTCTCGGCGGCCCCGCCGTCGTGGCGGAGCCGGACGGCCGCTACGGGCCAGGGGTCAGAGCGTCGTTCTCGGTCGCGGCGGCCTGACATCGGATGTCGGAACCGGCGGTGATCGCCGCACGGCGGTCACCCACCATGCCGACGGCCAGCGTGGTGCCGTCGGCGGGATCGATGATGAGCAAAGCTCCCACTGCTCCTCTCGGTTGGTACGGGTCGATGGGCAGACTCTCGGCGGTGCGCAGGGACACCAGGCCGATGTCGTTGAGCGACAGCGACGCGGCGCCGTCGAGCTCGGTGAGGGTGTCGATGTCCAGCAGGTGCTCGATGGCGCCGACGATCACGCGGGTCGTCGTGGTGCCGTACTTGAGCAGCAACCGCTGCCCGGGCTTGAGCGCCTTCTCGTTGACCTGGGTGACGGTGGCCGTGAACTGGTTGACCGGTTCCGGCGCGTCGTCGGCGGCGGCGATCAGGTTGCCGCGGGCGATGTCGATGTCGTCGGCCAGCAGCAGCGTGACCGAGTCGCCGGCGACGGCGACGGCCCTCGGCCCGTCGGCGGTCTCGACGCCGGTGACGGTGGTGCGGTGACCGTCCGGCAGCACCACGATCGCGTCGCCGGGCCGTACGGTGCCGGCCGCGACACGTCCGGCGTAGCCGCGGTAGTCCGGGTCGGCGGTGTGATCGGAGCCGGGCCGGATGACGTACTGCACCGGGAACCGGAACGCGGCACCGGACCGGGCGTCGGCCACCTCGACGGTCTCCAGGTGCTCCAGCACGCTGGGCCCGTCGTACCAGGAGATCCGCTCCGAACGGGTCACCACGTTGTCGCCGTTGAGGGCCGAGATCGGGATCGCGACCACCGCCGGGATCCCGAGACCGGCGGTGAAGGCACCGAAGTCGGCGGTGATCCGCTCGAACACGTCACGGTCGTAGTCGACGAGGTCGATCTTGTTGACCGCCAGCAGGATCTCCGGGACGCCGAGCAGGGCGGCCACGGTGGCGTGCCGCCGGGTCTGCGCCACGACCCCGGTGCGGGCGTCGACCAGGATGATCACCAGGTCGGCGGTGGACGCCCCGGTGACGGTGTTGCGCGTGTACTGCACGTGTCCCGGGGTGTCGGCCAGGATGAACGTCCGCTTGTCGGTCGCGAAGTACCGGTAGGCGACGTCGATCGTGATGCCCTGCTCGCGCTCGGCGCGCAGGCCGTCGACCAGCAGCGACAGGTCGACGGTGTCCGAGCCGCGGGCCGTGGAGGTCCGCTCGGCGGCGGCCAGCGTGTCGCTCAGCACCGACTTCGAGTCGAACAGAAGCCGTCCGACCAGTGTGGACTTGCCGTCGTCGACGGAACCGGCGGTGGCGAAGCGGAGCAGCCCGTGCTTCACCGGGGTGTCGGGGACTTCGGTCAGGATCGTCATGGGTGTCCAGCTGTCGGAGTCGTTCGCCGGTGGGGATCGGCACTGCCGACCGGCGGGGCGTAGAAGGAGTCGAACGCAGTTGTCGTCGCGATGACGAAGACGCAGCGGGCGGCTGGACCGGCGTCGCCGGCGGTGGACGTGCCTCGGGTGCGGGCCATCTCAGAAGTAGCCCTCGCGCTTGCGGTCCTCCATGGCGGCCTCGCTGAGCTGGTCGTCGGCGCGGGTGGCTCCCCGTTCGGTGATCCGGGTGGCCATGATCTCGGTGATCACCGCGGCGATGTCGGTGGCGTCGCTGTCGACTGCACCCGTGCAGCTCATGTCCCCCACCGTGCGGTAGCGGACCTGCCGCCGGACGACGGTCTCCGTCGCCTTCGGTCCGCCCCAGGCGCCGGCGGTCAGCCACATGCCGCTGCGGGCGAAGACCTCGCGCTCGTGGGCGAAGTAGATCTCCGGCAGCTCGATGCGCTCGCGCTGGATGTAGCGCCAGACGTCCAGCTCGGTCCAGTTGCTCAGCGGGAACACGCGGACGTGCTCCCCCGGGGCGTGCCGGCCGTTGTAGAGGTCCCAGAGCTCCGGGCGCTGCCGGCGCGGGTCCCAGCCGCCGAACGCGTCGCGCAGCGAGAAGATGCGCTCCTTGGCGCGGGAGCGCTCCTCGTCACGGCGGGCGCCACCGATGACGGCGTCGAAGCCCAGCTCGTTGATGGAGTCCAGCAGCGGCACCGTCTGCAGCGGGTTGCGGGTGCCGTCGGGGCGTTCGGTGAGGCGGCCGTCGTCGAGCCAGTCCTGGACGTGCGCGACATGCAGCCGCAGGTTGCCCTCGGCGGCGACGCGGTCGCGGTAGGCGATGACCTCGTCGAAGTTGTGGCCGGTGTCCACGTGCAGCAGCGCGAACGGCAGTGCTGCCGGGAAGAAGGCCTTGCGCGCCAGGTGCAGCACCAGGATCGAGTCCTTGCCGCCGGAGAACAGGATGACCGGGCGGTCGAACTCGCCGGCCACCTCGCGCAGGATGTGGATCGCCTCGGACTCCAGGGCGTCGAGCTCGGAGTCCAGCGCCGAGCGCGGCGGGGTGAGGGTGGACGTCACAGCAGGTTCCTCCCGGCGAGCAGGTCCAGCAGCGCCGAGACGCTCCCCTGCAGGTCGTGGGTCGAGGTGTCGAGGCGCAGGTCCGGGTCGGCCGGCACTTCGTAGGGGTCGTCGATGCCGGTCATGTGGCTGATCTCGCCGCGGGCGGCCTTGGCGTACAGGCCTTTGACGTCGCGGTCGGCACACACCTCGACCGGCGTCGACAGGTGGACCTGCAGGTGCGGGGTGCCCTGCGCGGCGTGCCGGGCACGGACCTCGTCGCGGGTGTCGGCGTAGGGCGCGATGACCGGGACGAGCACCAGCACCCCGTGCCGGGCGAGCAGCTCGGCGACGTAGCCGATCCGCCGGACGTGCGTGTCGCGGTCTTCCCGGGAGAAGCCGAGGCCGGCCGACAGGTAGGTGCGGATCTCGTCGCCGTCGAGGATCTCGACGTCACGGCCGGACGCGCGCAGCTGGTCGGCCAGCGCGAACGCCAGGGTGGTCTTGCCGGCGCTGGGCAGCCCGGTCAGCCAGACGGTCGCACCGGCGGTGCGCAGTGAGGTGGTCACAGGTGCAACCCGCATTCGGTCTTGGTGGAGCCGGACCAGCGGCCGGCACGGGCGTCCTCGCCGGGGGCGACGGCCGCGGTGCACGGCTCGCAGCCGATGGACGGGTAGCCCAGCTGCAGCAACGGGTTCATCAGCACGCCGTTCGCGTTCGCGTAGGCCTCGACCTCGTCGTCGGTCCACGACGCCAGCGGGGCGAACTTGACCTTCTTCTTCTTCGGGTCGAACGCGATGACCGGGGTGTGTGCGCGGGACGGCGACTCCGAGCGGCGGACGCCGGTGGCCCACGCCTCGTAGCCCTGGAGGGCCTCGTTCAGCGGGGCGACCTTGCGCATCGCGCAGCAGGCGTCGGGATCCCGGTCGTGCAGCTTCGCGCCGTACCGCGCGTCCTGCTCGGCGACGGTCAGCTCCGGCAGGATGCGCCGCAGCGTCACGTCGTAGACGGCCTCCACCGCGTCCGCGGTGCCGATGGTCTCGACGAAGTGGTAGCCGGTGTCGAGGAAGATCACGTCGATGCCGGGGCTGACCGTGGACGCCAGGTGCGCCAGCACGGTGTCCTGCATGGACGCGCTGACCGCGAGGCCGCGGCCGAATTCGGCGACCCCCCAGGTGAGGATCTCCGCGGCGGTGGCGCCGGCGAGTTCGGCGGCGCCGCGCAGCGCGATCGCCTCGAGTTCGGCGGGCGGACGGACGAGGACGCTGGTCATGCGGCACCACCGGGGGTCTCGGCACGGGTGAGGCGCACCTGACCGGACAGGCCCAGGTACTTCACGGAGAACACCCGGCCGCAGTCGCGGCATTCCCAGGCGCCGTGGCCCGCCTCGTGCGGCCACAGGTTCGTCTCGCCGCAGTACGCGCAGTACTGCGCGGGTGAGCGTTCGGGGGCGCTCACCGCAGCGCCGCCTCGTCCGCGCGGGCCACCCACTGCGCGAACCGCTCACCCTCGGTGCGCTGGGCGGTGAACGAGTTCACGACGCGCTCGATGAAGTCGCTCGCCTCGGCGCTGGTGATCTTGTGGCCGCGGAGCTTCTTGCCGAACCCGGCGTCGAGCCCCAACCCACCACCGAGGTGCACCTGGAAACCCTCGACCTGGTTGCCGTCGGCGTCGGTGACGAGCATCCCCTTGAGGCCGATGTCGGCCACCTGGGTGCGGGCGCAGGCGTTCGGGCAGCCGTTGACGTTGATGGTCAGCGGCACGTCCAGGTCGCCCAGGCGGGCCTCCAGGTCGTCGGCGATGACCATCGCGCGCGCCTTGGTCTCCACGATCGCGAGCTTGCAGAATTCGAGCCCGGTGCACGCCATCAGGTTGCGGCGGAACGTCGACGGGGTGGTCGACAGGCCCAGCGCGTGCAGCCCCTCGGTCAGCGAGTCGACCTGGTCGGCGGCGATGTCGAGGATCACCAGGCCCTGGTCGGTGGTGGTGCGGACCCGGCGCGAGCCGTGGGCCTCCACCAGGTCGGCGAGCCGGGCGAGCAGGGTGCCGTTGACCCGGCCGACGGTCGGCTTGACGCCGACGTAGAACAGTCCGTCGTTCTGCGGGTGCACGCCGATGTGGTCGCGGGGGCCGTCGTACACCGGCGGGGCGTCGCCATCGGTGAGGGTGCGGTGGAGGTACTCCTGCTCGAGGACCTCGCGGAACTTCTGCACGCCCCAGTCGGCGACCAGGAACTTCAGCCGGGCCCGGGTGCGCAGCCGGCGGTAGCCGTAGTCGCGGAAGATGCCGACGACGCCGGCCCAGACCTCGGGGACCTCGTCGAGCGACACCCAGGTGCCCAGTCGCTGGCCGAGCATCGGGTTGGTGGACAGTCCGCCGCCGACCCAGACGTCGAAGCCGGGGCCGCGCTCGGGGTGCACGGCGCCGATGAAGGCGACGTCGTTGATCTCGTGGGCGACGTCCTGACGGGGCGAGCCGGAGATGGCCGTCTTGAACTTCCGCGGCAGGTTGGAGAACTCCTCCTTGCCGATGTAGCGCTCGAGGATCGCCTCGACGGCCGGGGTGCCGTCGATGATCTCGTCGGCCGCGATCCCGGCCAGCGGCGAACCCAGGATGATGCGCGGCACGTCGCCGCAGGCCTCGGTGGTGGACAGGCCGACCGCTTCCAGCTGCTCCCAGATGTCGGCGACGTCCTCGATGCGGATCCAGTGGTACTGGACGTTCTGCCGGTCGGTGAGGTCGGCGGTGTCGCGGCCGTAGCGGGTGGAGATCTGACCGACCGTGCGCAACGCCGCCGTGGTGAGCAGCCCGCCGTCGATGCGGACCCGCATCATGAAGAACTTGTCCTCGAGCTCCTCGGGCTCCAGGATCGCCGTCTTGCCGCCCTCGATGCCCTGCGCACGCTGGGTGTACAGGCCCCACCAGCGGAAACGGCCACGCAGGTCACCCGGGTCGATGGAGTCGAAGCCGGTGTAGCGGTAGACGTTCTCGATGCGCTCGCGGCAGTGCAGGCCGTCGTCGTCCTTCTTCATCCGCTCGTTGGGGTTGAGCGGCTCGCGGTAGCCCAGCGCCCACTGACCCTGGCCGCGCTCGCGGCCCTTCGCGTCGGGGCGGTTGCGGTGCGCCCCGGGCGCCGCCGCGGCGGCGGGTCGCTCGGGGCGGGCCGGACGCTCGGGCCGGGCCGGACGCTCGGGCCGGGCCGGGCGGTCGGCGACGGACCGGTCGGCGGGACCGGGCGAGGCGCCGGTGGTGTCGACAGTGGCGGTGTCGAGGACGTCGGCGGGGGGAACGGCGGTGGCGGGCGGCACTGCGGGCACGGCGATCCTTCGGGCCGGTCCGGAACACCCGCGCGAGCCCGCCGTGCCACAGGCGTGCCTGCCGACCGGGGGACCTTCGAAGGACGTCCCGACAGCGGCGGTACTAGGCGGCGGTCGAGGAGGCTTCTAGACGGTGCGACACATGCCGGCGGCGACGCGCACGAGATCGATCTCGGGTCGCGTCACCAAAAGGGCACCTTCGTCATACACGCCGCACAGCATAACCGCGGTTCCCGGCCCCGGAACCCCGCCGGAGGGGCCGAGAACTTCACGGCGGAGGGTCTTGACGTCCGGCCCGCCGGGTGCGTGCGCCGGTCCGGACCTGCGCATTTCACCGCTTCGAGCGGGTGCGACCCGCGGCACGGCGTGCCTGCGCCGCGGCCGGGACGGGCACTGTCGGTGCCGCCCGGCATGCTCGGCCCATGGACCTCACCACCGTGCTCGTCGCCGTCGGGCTGCTGCTGCTCGGGCTCGCGCTCGGCTGGCGGATCGGCCGCTCCGCTCCTCCGGCGGGATCGACCGACGAGGCCACCGCGGTGGGTGCGCTGCTGGGCACCGCCGGGCACGCACTGGAGCGGGTGGAGACGCAGCTCCGGGAGATCGAGCGGGACCGGGTCGGCGCCTACAGCGCCCTGCAGGAACAGGTGGCGGCGCTGCACCGGACGTCGTCGGAGCTCGGCACACAGACCCGCACGCTCGCGGGAGCGCTGCGCAGCCCGCAGGTCCGCGGTCGCTGGGGGGAGATCCAGCTGGAGCGGATCGTCGAGCTGGCCGGGATGACCGAACACTGTGACTTCTCCACCCAGGTGAGCGTCAGCGAATCCCCCGGCGGTCCGGTGACCGCGCGCCCCGATCTGGTGGTGCGGCTGTCCGGCGGCCGCACGATCCCGGTCGACGCCAAGGTGCCGTTCGCGGCGTGGCTGGAGGCGATGGACGGTGGTGAGGGACGGGAGTCCGACCGGCTGCTGGCCGCGCACGCCCGGGCGGTCCGGGCCCACGTGGACGTGCTCGCCGCCAAGGCGTACTGGCGGCACTTCCAGCCGGCGCCGGAGTTCGTGGTCATGTTCATCCCCGGCGAGCCGCTGCTGGACGCCGCGCTGGTGCGCGATCCCGGGCTCGCCGACTACGCCTTCACCCGCAACGTGGTGCTGGCCACGCCGACCACGTTGATCACGCTGTTGCGGACGGTGGCGTTCAGCTGGCGACAGGAGAAGCTGGGCGCCCAGGCCGCCGAGATCCATGCGCTCGGCCGCGAGTTGCACGTCCGGCTGGGGACGCTCGGGGAGCACGTGGACCGGCTGGGAACCGGACTGGGCCGTGCGGTGGAGCACTACAACGCGGCGGTGGCGTCGCTGGAGTCGCGGGTCCTGGTCACGGCGCGCAAGTTCACCGACCTGCAGTCCGGGCCGGCCCTGGACGCGCCGGCGCAGATCGACCACACGCCCCGCCGGGTGCAGGCGCCCGAGCTGCTCGACGCGCGGCGGCCCGAGGACGTGCTGGCCGCGCGCGATCCCGACGAGGTCCTGCGGGCGGCCGCGGCGCCACCCCGGCCGACGGCACGCGGCACACGGGGCCACGCCGCGGGCTGATCCGGGTCACCGACCCGGAGCACACCCGGTCGGCGACAGCCGGGCGGCGCGCGGTCCGGGACGCCGGCGGGGACATCGGTGGCGCGGGCACGGCGGTGCGCCGTCCCGGCCCGGTCCGCCGGTTACCGTGACCCCATGAGCACTCACCATCGCGACCCGGACCCTCGCGGCTACGCCTCGATGCTGGCGGCCCGGCCCGGAGTGGCCTGGTGGGTGGCGGTGCTGATCGCGTTCGTGCCCACCGTCATCGGTGTCGTCGTCGACCTGTCGGTCAACAACGACATCGGGGTCATCGCGTGGGTGCTCACCCTGCTCGGGGTGACGCTGGCCGCGCTGGCCGTCCGCCGGCACGCCCTGTTCACCGTGATGGTGCAGCCGCCGCTGGTGGTGCTCGCCGCGCTGGTCATCGGCTACGTGATCGCCACCCTCACCGGCGGCATCACCGGCGGGGTGCTCAACCTCGGTCTGAAGCTGGTCGGCACGTTCCCGCTGATGCTCGTGGCCACCGCGGTCGCGGCGATCCTCGGCGTGGTCCGGCTGGTCGCCCAGCCCCTGCGCACCGTGTCGCCGCGGCGCACCACTGGCTCCCCGTCGCACCTCTGAGCCCTGCGCACTCCAGACGGTGGTGCGGACCACCGTCGGGGCATCCGGTCAGCGGGCGGCCGGCACCTCGGCCCGCAGGTCGCGGCGCAGCTCCTTGGGCAGTGAGAAGGTGAGCGTCTCCTTGGCGGCGGTGAACACCTCGACGTCACCGAATCCGCGCTCGGCCAGCCAGTCGAGCAGGCCTTCGACGAGCTCCTCCGGCACCGAGGCGCCGGAGGTCACCCCGATGGTCGACACGCCGTCGAGCCAGGCCTCGTCCACCTCGTGGGCGAAGTCGACCAGGTACGAGGTGCGGGCGCCGGCCTGCAGCGCCACCTCCACCAGCCGCACCGAGTTCGACGAATTGCGCGACCCGACGACCAGGACCAGGTCGCAGTCCGGGGCGATCTGCTTGACGACCTCCTGCCGGTTCTGCGTGGCGTAGCAGATGTCGTCCGACGGCGGGCTCGTCATCAGCGGGAACCGCTTCTGCAGCAGCCCCACGGTGCTCAGCGTCTCGTCGACGCTCAGCGTGGTCTGGGACAGCCAGATCACCTTCTCCGGGTCGGCGACCTGGACGGCCTCGACGTCGGCCGGCGTGTCGACGATCTGGATGGCGTCCGGCGCCTCCCCGTAGGTGCCCTCGACCTCCTCGTGCCCCTTGTGGCCGATCAGGACGATGTCGTAGCCCTCGTTGGCGAAGCGCACCGCTTCCTTGTGCACCTTGGTCACCAGCGGGCAGGTCGCGTCGATGACCCGCAGGTCGCGGTCGGCGGCCTCGGCGTGCACCGCGGGCGACACGCCGTGCGCGGAGAACACCACCAGCGCGCCCTCGGGCACCTCGTCGGTCTGGTCGACGAAGATCGCCCCGCGCTTCTGCAAGGTGGCCACCACGTGCTTGTTGTGGACGATCTCCTTGCGGACGTAGACCGGGGCGCCGTACTGCTCCAGCGCCTTCTCGACGGTCACGACCGCGCGGTCGACGCCGGCGCAGTAGCCCCGGGGGGCGGCGAGCAGGACACGGCGGATGGGAGCAGTCACGCTCCCCATGGTAGGTCGCCGGCCCGGGGCCCGACCGGGTCCCGGCGCTCCCGACGCCCGTCCGGGGCGCCACCGTGGGCGGGATCACCTCCCGCCGGCCGCCGGCGACCGCCGGCCCCGCCCCTCCCGCGACGGCGTACCGGCTCCGGATGAGGCAGTCTGGACCCATGGAATCGTCGCTGCCCTTCGCGGTCCGGGTCGCTGCCGGGCTGTTGTCCGAAGCCGTCGGCCGCGCCCGCCGGCTGCCCGCCGACCTGACCACGCTGCCGGTGTCGGTGATCGGCCAGGTCGCGAAGTTCTCCTTCGAGCTGAACCAGCAGCTGGCCGAGCTCGCCACCGAGGGCGACCGGTTGCTGGCCGGTCTGCACGGCGGTGACGAGCCGCCGCAGCGGACCGCCTGGTCGACCATCGACGACGAGGACGAGGTCGCGGCGAAGGACCCGCAGGCCGCGGCCACCTGGGACACCAGCACTCCCGACACCGCCGCGCCCGACACCACGGCCGCCCCCACCACCGCCGCCGACCCCGGGTCGACGGCGCCCGGTACCGGCGCCCCCGGTCTCGTCCTGGACGACGAACCACCCGTGCCGTCCGCGTCGCCGCGGCTGGTACGCGACGAGGACGCCCCCGTCCCGCCCCGGGCCACCACCGGCGCGACCGGGACCGGCCGTCCCGCCCCCCGCACGCCGTCCGTCCGCCGACCCCGGACCGGCGGTCGCGCCGACGCCGCCGGCACCCTGGTCGGCGCGGCCGGCGACTCCGCCGGCGCCGTCGTCGGTGCCGGCACCTCCCCCACCACGCACCCGGAGCGCACCGACGTCCCGGCCGCCACCTCGCTGCTCGGGGACATCCACGAGCTCGAGGTCGACCGTCCGGCGCCGCTCGTCGGCCTGCCGTCGGCCGAGGACCACCCGCCCACCGACATCAGCGCCATGACCATCGGGCAGCTCCGCAGCCGCGTCCGCAGCTGGGGGTCCGAGCAGGTCCGCGCGGCGCTGGAGCAGGAACAGCGGGAGAAGGCCCGCCCGGCGTTCCTCACCGTCCTGACCAACCGGCTGTCGACGCTGGCCCGCGGCGGTGCCTGAGCCGGTGCGCCGATGACCACCCCCGCACAGCGGCCGCCGATGGCCGAACGGGCCGGTGAGACCACCCGGGAGAACCCCTGGCCGGTGCGCGCGCTGTCCCGGCGGATGGCCGAGTACATCGCAAGGTCGCCGGCCGCCTGGATCGAGGGGCAGCTCGCCCAGCTCTCGGTCCGGCCCGGCGCGGCGACCGCCTTCCTGACGTTGCGCGACCCCGCCGCCGACATGTCGCTCTCGGTGAGCTGCAGCAGAGCGATCCTGACCGGGCTCGCGCAGCCGCTGCGGGAGGGCGACCGGGTCGTCGTCTACGGCAAGTTCGAGTTCTACCCCGCGCGCGGATCACTGTCGCTGCGGGTCACCGAGCTGCACCCGGTGGGCCTCGGCGAACTGCTGGCGCGTCTGCAGCGGATCCGTGAGCTGCTGGCCGCCGAAGGGCTGACCGCGGCCGGCCGCAAGAAGACGTTGCCGTTCCTGCCCCGGGCCATCGGCCTGATCACCGGCCGGGCCAGCGCCGCCGAGTCCGACGTGCTGGCCAACGCCCGGGCGCGCTGGCCGGCCGTGGAGTTCCACATCGAGAACGTCGCCGTGCAGGGCGTCAACGCCGTCCAGCAGATCGTGCTGGCCCTGCGGCAGCTGGACGCCGACCCGCGGGTCGACGTCATCGTGCTGGCCCGCGGCGGCGGCTCGGTGGAGGACCTGCTGCCGTTCAGCGACGAGACGTTGTGCCGCGCGGTGGCGTCCTGCCGGACGCCGGTGGTGTCGGCCATCGGCCACGAGCCCGACCACCCCATCGTCGACGACGTCGCCGATCTGCGCTGCTCCACCCCGACCGACGCGGGCAAGCGGATCGTGCCGGACGTCCAGGCCGAGCGGCGGATCGTCGAGCAGTTGCACGCCCGGGCCCGGCGCAGCCTGCAGAACTGGGTCGCCCACGAGCAGGCCCGGCTGGCCGGGATGCGCTCCCGCGCCGTCCTGGCCGACCCGCACACGCCGATCCTGGCCCGCGAGCAGGACGTGGAGCGCGCCCGCTCCCGCGCCCGCGACCTGGTCAGGCGCCGCCTGGACACCGAGACCGCGGCGGTGGCGCACCGCCGCTCGCAGCTGTCGGCGCTCGGTCCGGCCGCCACCCTGCAGCGCGGCTACGCGGTGGTGCAGGCGGCGGGTGCGGTGCTGCGGGACACCGCGCAGGCCCCCGCGGGCACCGCCCTGCGGATCCGGGTCGCCGACGGTGCGGTGCTCGCCACCAGCCGGGGCGCCGAACCCGGGGACCGGAGGCGACCGGCGGATGAGGGTACGGACCAGCGGGGGGCGCGGCTCCCCGAACGAGAGGGGGTGGCGCCATGACGGCCGAGAAGTCGGGGGCACCGCAGGACACGACCACGGCGCCGACGCTGTCCTACGAGGACGCGCGGGACGAACTGGCCCGGGTGGTGCAGAAGCTGGAGTCGGGCGGATTGGGCCTGGACGACTCGCTCACGCTGTGGGAGCGCGGCGAGGAGCTGGCCCGGATTTGCGAGCGGTTCCTCGAAGGGGCCCGGGAGCGGGTCGACGCCGCACTCGCCCGGGCCGACGAACAGGACTGACCGGGCCGCCGACAGGTCTCAGGCGATGCTGTCGGCCAGGATCCGGAAGTCCGCCTCCGACGCGGACCCGGTGATCAGCAGCGTGACCGGGCCGGCGGTGCGCACCCAGGCGACCTCCTCGCGGGCGCCCGGGTAGGAGCTCCACTCCGTACCCCCGGCCTGCACCACCGCGGTGCTCGTCCGGCCGCCGCCGAAGACCTCCGCAGCGAGGACGTCGGGCGTCGCGGTGCTCTGGATCAGCGTGACGAACCTGCCCTCGGCGGTCAGCCAGCCGCCGCCGATCCGGGAGGCGGTTCCCCCGGTGGTGGCCGGGTCGGTCTGGTAGAAGGAGTTCGGCTGCCACTCCGCGGGCAGACCCCGCGGCACCGCGAGCGGCAGCTGCAGCGCCGCGGCGGAACGCTGGAACCCGCCGACGACGTCGGCGGTCGGGGTCTGTCCGTCGTCGGTGTCGTTGCCGAAGCCGATGTTGCCCATCAGTCCGAGGACGACGACGAGCGCGACGGCCAGGACCGCGACGGCGCCCCACATGTCCTTCATCGTGAGACTGCGGCGATCCACCATGTCGCCCATCGTGCCACCTCAGGCCGGCGCCCCCCGGCGCTGCGGGGTGGCGGTGAGACGAAGACCATCCCGCTCCCGGATGACCACCCCCCGCCCGGCCACTAGCGTCTTCGGAATGGCTGAGCACAACGAAGTGATGAATCCGGGCGGTCCCGACAGCGGCGAGTTCCGCGTCGAGCACGACACCATGGGCGACGTCCTCGTCCCGAAGCACGCGAAGTACCAGGCGCAGACCCAGCGTGCGGTCGAGAACTTCCCCATCTCCTTCCGCGGCATCGATCCCGCGCAGATCCGCGCGCTGGCTCTCATCAAGGGCGCCGCCGCCAAGGTCAACGCCTCGCTCGGCGTGATCCCCGGTGAGGTGGCCGACGCGATCCAGCGGGCCGCCGCCGAGGTCGCCACCGGTGTGCACGACGGCGAGTACCCCATCGACGTCTTCCAGACCGGCTCGGGCACCAGCTCCAACATGAACACCAACGAGGTGCTCGCCACCCTGGCCAACGAGGGCTTCACCCCGGCCGGAGGCGGGACGAAGATCCACCCGAACGACCACGTCAACGCCTCGCAGTCCAGCAACGACGTGTTCCCGACGTCCATCCACGTGGCCGCCACCGAGGCCGTGGTCAACGAGCTGGTACCGGCGCTGGAGCACCTCGCCGCGTCGCTGGAGCGCAAGGCCGAGCAGTGGGCGACCGTGGTCAAGTCCGGGCGCACCCACCTGATGGACGCCACCCCGGTCACCCTGGGCCAGGAGTTCGGCGGGTACGCCGCGCAGGTCCGTTACGGCGTGGAGCGGCTGCACGCCTCGCTCCCCCGCCTCGCCGAGCTGCCCCTCGGCGGGACCGCGGTCGGCACCGGCATCAACACCCCGCCCGGGTTCTCGGCCGCGGTGATCGCGGAGCTGGCGAGCACCACCGGTCTGCCGTTCACCGAGGCCCGCAACCACTTCGAGGCGCAGAGCGCCCGCGACGGCCTGGTGGAGACCTCCGGTCAGCTGCGCACGATCGCCGTGGGTCTGACCAAGATCAGCAACGACATCCGCTGGATGGGTTCCGGCCCCCGTGCCGGCCTGGCCGAGATCCACCTGCCCGACCTGCAGCCGGGGTCGTCGATCATGCCCGGCAAGGTCAACCCGGTGCTGCCCGAGGCCACCCTGCAGG
The DNA here is from genome assembly GCF_003260015.1 of Nakamurella deserti. Taxonomy (NCBI): domain Bacteria; kingdom Bacillati; phylum Actinomycetota; class Actinomycetes; order Nakamurellales; family Nakamurellaceae; genus Nakamurella; species Nakamurella deserti. The sequence continues at coordinate 184,454 of NZ_QCXS01000003.1, forward strand.
TCGCCGCGCAGGTCATCGGCAATGACGCCACCGTCGCGTTCGCCGGATCGCAGGGCAACTTCGAGCTCAACGTGATGCTGCCGGTGATGGCCCGCAACCTGCTGGAGTCGATCCGGCTGATCGCCAACGTGTCGCGGCTGTTCGCCGACCGGTGCATCGACGGCATCGAGGCCGACGTCGACCGTTGCCTGGCCTTCGCCGAGTCGTCGCCGTCGATCGTCACCCCGCTGAACAAGTACATCGGGTACGAGGAAGCGGCCTCCATCGCCAAGCAGGCACTCAAGGAGAACAAGACCATCAAGTCGGTGGTGCTCGAACGCGGCCACGTCGAGGGCGGCAAGCTCACCGCCGAGCAGCTCGACGCGGCGCTGGACGTGCTGTCGATGACGCACCCGTAACCCGCAGCGATGCAAAGGGGCCCCGTCCGACCGGACGGGGCCCCTTCGCATGTCAGGACGAGCCGCGGCGCGCGGTGGGACGGCGCCCGGTGAGACGGCGGCACGTCCGACCGGACGGGCCCCTTCGCGTGGCACGACGAGCCGCGGCGCGGCGGTGGGACGGCGGCACGTCCGCGCGGCTCGGCCGCCGACTCAGCGGCGCCCGGGCGTGACGGGCGCGGCAGCCCGTCAGCCCGGCCAGGCCCCCGGGTTCAGCGGCGCCGGGTGGACGGCGCGCGGCGGCACGGCCGCCCGTCAGCGAGACCCGGCCGCCGGCTCCGCGGTGCGACGGTGGTCGTCGGCACGGCGGCCCGTCCACCCGTTCCCGGCCGCCGGGCCACCGGCTCAGCGGTGCGACGTCGCGCGGCGGCACGGCTGCCGCCCGGCCCGGCCACCGGCTCAGCGGCGCCTCGGTACGACGACGCGCGGCGGCACGGCTGCCGCCCGGCCCGGCCACCGGCTCAGCGGCGCCGGGGTGGCTCCCCGCCGCCCTCGTCCTCGTCGCCGAACGGCGACCACTGCTGGGTGCGTGGGGCGTCCGGGTCGTCCCCGTCCGGGGCGGCGCGCTCCGTCGCCGGCGGCGTCGACGGCGCGGCCGGGGTGCTGCCGGCGTCGGGACGCTCGGGTCGGATCGCCGTGGTCGGCAGGTCCGCGGAGCGGTCGTCGGGGTCGATCCACCGGGTCGGCGGTTCGTCGTCGCGGGAAGCCTGGCCGCCGAGACCCTGGCCGGAGTACAACGCCGGCCCGTCCCCGTCGCGTCCCGACAGCAGCCCGTAGGACTGACCCGGGTCGTACGGCTCGTACCCCGGTCGCGGGGGCGGCGAGGTGTAGGGCGCCCCGGTGCCGCCCGCCCAGGTCGGCGGGTGGGTGTCGGCCATCGCGGCCAGCTCGGCCTCGCGGTCCAGCTGCTCCTGCTCGAGCTGCTGGGCCCGGCGCCGGGAAGCGGTCACGGCCACCGCGACCGCCGCGGCGACGACCAGCAGGGCGAGGGTCACCCACACCCACCACAGGTTGCGTCCGGGGTCGACCGGCTCGGCCGGTGCCGCCGACCCGGTCGTCGTCGCCTCCCCGGTGGTGACGGCGGCACCGGTGCTGCTCTCGGTGGTCGTCGGCGCCGCGGTGGTGACCGGCGCGCTGCTCGCCTCGGTGGTCGGCGCGCTGGTGCTGGTCTCCACCGAAGCGGAGCTGGTCACGGGGGGCGCGACGACGGCGAAGCTGGCGATCCCGATCACCCCGGACTGACGGCCGATGGCCTGGACGGTGTGCGTCCCGGGAACCAGCGCCTCGCTGACCGGGAAGGTGATGGCGACGACCCCCGCCGGGCTCGCGACGACGCCGTCGACGTTCACCGGCTCGGAGAACACCGTGACGCCGACCTCCTCGTCCGGGGCGAAGCCGGTGAAGACGACGGTCTGCTGCTGCCCGAGGTAGGCCTCGGGCAGGGCCACCGTGTCCGGCCCGACGGTCGCGGGGGCTTCGCTGGCGGTGGTGCTGCTCTCCGACGACGCCGACGAGCTGGGGGCGGCGGCGAAGCCGAGTCCGACGGTGATGTCCTGCGGCCGGTCGGCCTCCTCGCCGGCGCTGCGGACGATCAGCACACAGCCCTCGGCGACGCAGTCCACGCCGGCGTCGGACGCCGACGTCAGCGTCAGGTCGACGCTGAACGTGCCGCCGTCGCCGTACACCGCGGAGTTGCGCTTGCCCTCGGGCTCGCTGGTGACCTCCGCCCAACCGGCGGTGTCGTTGTCGTCCGGCACCGGACCGCCGACGCAGGTGGTCAGCGGGTCGGTGGCGGTGATGTCGGCACGGCACACGGCCAGGTAGGTGTCCACCGCCGGGTCGAAGCCGCTGCCGGTGACGGTGAAGGTGGCGTCGGTGTCCGGCAGTTGGGACTCGCTGACCGCGACGGTGCGCGCGCCCTGTTTCTGGGTGGCCGGCTCCGCGGCCGCCACGGTGCCCAGCGCGAGCGGAACGCCCAGCACGAGCACGGCGGTCAGGCCTGCGGTCAGGCCCGCGGACCTACGGCGTCGGGGCATACGGCGGGCTCCTTCTCGTCGGTGCGCCGCGAGCGGCGGGACACGGCCACGGTAGAGCATCGCCTCGGCGGAGCCCGGTCGAGCGACCGGGGCGCCGGCACTGAGCTGCACGGACACGACGACGGCCGGGCCCGGTCGTGCCGGGCCCGGCCGTCGTGGGCGTCCACGTCAGGACAGCTCGGGGAACTCCAGCATCTCGGTGACCAGCGCCGCGATCGGTGACCGCTCCGAGCGGCTGAGGGTGATGTGGGCGAACAGCGGGTGTCCCTTGAGCGCCTCCACCACGGCGGCGATGCCGTCGTGCCGGCCGACCCGCAGGTTGTCCCGTTGCGCGACGTCGTGGGTGAGCACGACACGCGAGTTGGCGCCCATGCGGGACAGCACGGTGAGCAGGACGTTGCGCTCCAGCGACTGGGCCTCGTCGACGATGACGAACGAGTCGTGCAGCGACCGGCCGCGGATGTGGGTCAGCGGCAGTACCTCGAGCATGCCGCGGGCCACCACCTCCTCGACCACGGCCGGTGACACCACGGCACCGAGGGTGTCGAAGACCGCCTGCGCCCAGGGGCCCATCTTCTCGCCCTCGCTGCCCGGCAGGTACCCCAGCTCCTGCCCGCCGACCGCGTACAGCGGGCGGAACACCACGACCTTGCGGTGCGCGCGGCGCTCCATCACCAGCTCGAGCCCGGCGCAGAGCGCCAGCGCGGACTTGCCGGTGCCGGCCCGCCCGCCGAGGGACACGATCCCCACCTCGTCGTCCATCAGCAGATCCAGGGCCAGCCGCTGCTCGGCGGACCGTCCGCGCAGACCGAACGCCTCCCGCTCGCCGCGGACCAGCCGGACCTGCTTGCCGGCGGTGACCCGGCCGAGCGCGGACCCGCCGGAACCGACCAGCTTCAGACCGGTGTGGCAGGGCATCTCCCGCGCCTCGTCGACGTCGACCACACCGGTGGCGTAGAGCGCGTCGACGGTCTCCTGGGCGACGGCGACCTCGGCGGTGCCGGTCCACCCGGACGGCACCACGTCGATCGCGCGGTACTCGTCGGCCCGCAGACCCACCGCCGAGGCCTTCACCCGCAGCGGCATGTCCTTGCTGACAAGAACGACCGTGCCTCTGACTCGTTCCGCGGCGAGGTTCAGCGCGCAGGCCAGGATGCGGCTGTCGTTGCCGTCGGTGCGGAACCCCAGCGGCAGGACCGACGGGTCGGTGTGGTTGAGCTCGACCCGCAGGGTGCCCCCCTCGGTGCCGACCGGTACCGCGGTGTCCAGGCGGCCGTGGGCGATGCGCAGGTCGTCGAGGAAGCGCAGCGACTGGCGGGCGAAGTACCCGAGTTCGGGGTGGTGGCGCTTGGCCTCCAGCTCGCTGATCACCACCAGAGGGAGGACCACCTCGTGCTCGGCGAAGCGGGTGAACGCGCCCGGGTCGGACAGCAGCACGGAGGTGTCGATGACGTAGGTCTGCACGTCCGGGGCCCGCAGGTCCGGTGCACGCCCGGCGGCGGCGGGGTCGGCGGCAGCCGAGGAACCGGGGATCGGAGCGGGGTCGGATGTGGCGGCACGGCTGCTGATGGCCATCGGGTGCTCCCCTGGGCGTGGCATCACACGCCCCCTGGATCGGCGAAGTGGCCGGTCGGTCTCCTCACGTCGCTGACGGACCGCGTCAGCGGGTCGCGGAGACCGGATGCCGGCCTCCTCCGCGCTCGGTGCTGTGGCACTGGCACGAATCGAGACCTCCCGAACGGGACCGCTTCCCCACGGCCCGTAGGTGCGAAAGTACGCGGATCCGCGGCCGGCCGGACGCCGGACACGCGTGATCCGACGCGGGATCCCCGCCGTTCGCGTCGAACGGGGTTCTCGTCCATCCGGACGAAACACGGCGTTCACACCGGCACCCGGACTGCGCCGTCCGAGGACTCCCGGGCCGCAGGAGGCCGTCAGGCCGTGGCAACCGTGGCGGGGCGGCCGTCACCGGGCCGGGCCTGCGGGAGCCGGACGCGGACCGCGAGCCCTCCGGCGGCGGCCCGCGTCGCCGACACGGCGCCCCCGTGGGCGGTCGCGATGGCCGCCACGATGGCCAGTCCGAGTCCCGATCCGCCGTGCTCCCGACTGCGGGACGGGTCGGCGCGGTAGAACCGGTCGAACAGGAACGGCAGCGCCGCGGCGTCCACCCCACGCCCGTCGTCGGCGACGGTCACCACGACGAACCTGGGGTCCGGGTCGGGCTCGACCGAGACGGTGGCGGTGGTGCCCGGCTCGGTGTGGGTGCGGATGTTGCCGAGCAGATTGGCGAACAGCTGGTGCAGCCGGTTGTGGTCGCCGAACACCACGATGGGCGGCAGGTCGTCGGGCCGCGGCACCATCACCCACTGCCGGGACGGGTCGATCGCCGCGGCGTCCTCGACCGCGCCGGCCAGCAGGTCGGTGAGCTCCACCCGGTCGGCCACCAACGAGTCGGGCGCGTCGGCCTGCGCCAGCGTCAGCAGGTCCTCCACCAGCGACCCCATCCGGCGGGCCTCGAAGCCCATCCGCTCCATCGCCCGAGCCACCGCCGGCGCCTCCGGCAGCGCCCCGGCGGCGTAGAGGTCGGAGTAGCCGCGGACCGCGGCGACCGGGGTGCGCAGCTCGTGGGAGGCGTCTGCGACGAACTGGCGCAGCCGGTGTTCGGCGGCCTCGCGCTCGGCGAGCAGCGTGTTGATCCCGTCCAGCATCCCGTTGAACGCCACCCCGAGACGGTCGACCTCGACACCGGACTCACCGACGGCGACCCGGCGGCTGAGGTCACCGGCGGCGATGGAGTCGGCGGTGTCGGCCATCTGCTCGAGGGGCTTGAGTTCCCGCCGGATGAGCAGCGACGCGGCGGACCCCAGGAGCAGCAGCAGTCCGGCGGAGATGACCAGCTCGGTGACGATCAACCGCTCGAGCAGCTCGGCGTCGTCCTCGACGTTGGTCCAGGCGACGAGCGTGGCGGTCTCCCCATCGGCTGCGACCTGCGTCGGCAGGATCCGGTAGTGGTCGCCGGTCTGCAGACCGCCCACGGTGCGCAGCTGAGTGCCCAGGTCACCGGCGAGGAGCGGACCGGGATCGTCGTCGGCCGGCCCGACCAGGCTCTTCACTTTCCCGTCCGGGTAGACGAGGCTCCAGCCGATGCCACCGCGCAACGTGCTGGTGGCGGTGAGTCGCTCCAGGTTGTCCGGACCGATCCGGCCGGGAAGGGCGGTGACGACCACGTTCAGCGACTGGTCGCGGGTGGTGTTCAGCGCTCCCCTGACCAGGGTGGGCAGCACGATGTCGACCACCACCAGGGCCAGCGTCGTTACCAGCAGGACGAGGCCGATCAACCGGGCCCGCAGCGACCAGCGCGGCCGGGGCGGCAGCGGTGCCTCGCCGGCCGGGAAGCTCACTGCCGGATGCCGCGCAGGACGTAGCCGAACCCGCGGTGGGTGTACAGCAGCGGCTCGGCCGACCCCGCGTCGATCTTGCGCCGCAGGTAGGAGATGTAGGTGGCGACCACCGAGTCGTCGCCGTAGAAGTCGGTGCCCCAGACCGCGTCGAGCAACTGGGCCCGGGACAGTACGACGTTGGCGTTGACCATCAGGTGGCGCAGCAGCTTGTACTCGGTGGGCGCCAGCTCGATGAGCTGCCCGGCGCGGCGGACCTCGTAGGTCTCCTCGTCCAGCTCCAGGTCCGAGACCCGGATCACCGAGCCGGAGCCGCTCTCCGGGCGCACCCGCCGCAGCACCGCCGACACCCGGGCGGCGAGCTCCTCCAGGCCGAAGGGCTTGGTCACGTAGTCGTCGCCGCCGGCGGTGAGGCCGGCGATCTTGTCGGCCGGGGTGTCCCGGGCGGACAGGAACACCACCCCGGAGTCCAGGCCGGCGTCCCGGATCCGCTTCATCACCTCGATGCCGTCGAAGTCCGGCAGCATCACGTCCAGGATCAGCAGGTCCGGATGGTCGGCGATGGCGGCCTTGACCGCCTCACGACCGGTCGAGGCGGTGCTCACCTGGTAGCCCAGGAAGCGCATCGACGTGGCGACGATGTCCTGCAGCGAGGGCTCGTCGTCGACGACCAGGAGTCGGGTCGTGCCTGTCATCGCGTCACCTTCGTCAGGAGGTCCGGGCGGGCCCGGACGATCGGTCGGTGCCGCAGCGGACGGCCGGACACCACGGAGGAGAACATCAGACCACGGCGTGGGGGGCATCGGTGGCGGATGGGAAACCGATGGGACGCTCCGCGATGCACCCGGTCGGGTCAGACCAGCTCGGCCTGGATCATCGCCGGGGTCAGTGGCTCGTCGAGCAGCCGCTGGAAGCGCTGCATCGCCGGCTGCCCGGCCGGTCGGGCCTCCAGCCACGGGCGCAGCAGCCGCTCCCCCTCCACGTAGGTGGAGGTGTAGGCGCGCCACAGCGGATCGCTCATGAAGCGCAGCATGTGCCGGGCCCGCTGCTCGCTGACCAGCCACCAGCGCTGCAGGTAATCCAGCACCTCGGCCTCGTCGGCGCCCTGGTCGTGCAGCATGATCGCGGCGTTCTGCCGGACCGAGTTGAGCGGGCGGGAGGCGATCTCCAGCGCCTCGACCAGGTCCGGGTCGAACGACGGGCCGATGCCGTCGAGGACCTGCCGCGACCAGGCGCCCCACCCGGGACCGACGGCGGCGGCCAGCGCCAGGTCGCCCAGGCCCTCGGCCATCACGCACTGGGGCGTGTTGACCAGGAACACGCAGTGCTCCAGCTCGCCGCCGCGCCCGATGAGCAGGTCCTCCTTGCGGCAGTGCTCGGTGTGGTGCCCGGGGTAGCACTCGTGGGCGGTGAGCACCGGCAGCTGGCTGATCCGGTGCCCGACCCCGGCGTTGACCGCGACGCGTGACCGGTAGCCGCCCAGGTAGTAGTTGAAGCCGCTCCAGGCGGCGTCGGCGGCGATCTCGAAGTCGATGTGCTCGTCGGCGGGCAGCCCCGTCGGCCCGGCCACCCGCTCGCGCAGCGCCGCGGCCAGCGTCCGCACCGCGGTCTCCACCTGCGGCACCGGACAGGTGTCGGCCTCGCGGAACGCCGACCAGCGGTCGATCAGCGGACCGGAGCCGCCCAGCAACGCCGAGATCTCGTCGTGGGCGGCGGCGAAGACGTCGGTGGGGATCGGCGCGATGTCGACCTGGAAGTAGCTGCGGACCTCGTCGACGAAGCTCATCTCCTCGCCGGCCAGCCGGCGGCCGCCGACCGTCAGCGCGTCCAGGTGGGCGGTGAGGAAACCGATCCGGGCCGGGGCGAGATCGGACGCGGCCACCTCACGCGACAGCGCGGCGGCCTGCCGGGACAGCTCGGCCGGATCGGGCTGCGGCTCGTCGGCGACCTGGGCGCGCAGCTCCGCCGGGCCGATGTAGGCATCGACATAGCCCTCCACGACGCGGTCGAACCGCAGCCCCAGCTTGAGGTATTCCTGCACGAGATCCATGCCGGGCACCCTATGCGCTCGCCGGTCACCACCCGGGCGGCGTCACCCGCTGCGGGTCCGGGCCCCCGCTCCTGGCGGGCGGGGCCGCCGGTCAGTTCCCGAAACGCCGGTGCCGGGCGGCGTAGTCGCGCAGCGCCCGGAGGAAGTCCACCCGCCGGAAGTCCGGCCAGTAGGCGTCGCAGAACCAGAACTCGGTGTGCACGCTCTGCCACATCATGAAGCCACCGATGCGCTGCTCCCCGGACGTGCGGATGACGAGATCGGGGTCGCGCTGGCCGGAGGTGTAGAGGTGTTCGCCGATGGCCTCGACGTTGAGGCCGTCGATCACCTCCTCCAGGGTCTGGCCCTGCGCGACGTGGTCGCGCAGCAGCGACTTGACCGCGTCGACGATCTCCTGGCGACCGCCGTAGCCGACGGCGATGTTGACCTCCGCGCCCTCGCGGCCGGCGGTCCGTTGCTCAGCGCCGGACAACCGGGCCTGCATCGGGGCCGGGAGCCGGTCCAGCGCACCCACCATCCGCAGCTTCCACGGCTGACCGGGCGCGGCGAGTTCGTCGACGACATCGGTGATGATCTGCAGCAGCGGATCCAGCTCGGCGAGCGGACGGCGCAGGTTGTCGGTGGACAGCAGCCACAGCGTGACGACCCGGATGCCCGACTCGGTGCACCACTCGAGCAGCTGGTCGATGTGCGCGGCACCTGCGCGGTGACCCTCGTTCGGGTCGGTGAAGCCCTTCTCCCGGGCCCAGCGCCGGTTGCCGTCGAGCATGACGCCGACGTGATGGGGCAGGTCCGCGCCCACGAGGTCGCGGGCCAACCGCTTCTCGTACACCCGGTACAACAGGGCTGGCAACCTCACGCGGGTGACCTTACGCGCCGTGGCGCCCGCGTCCGGGCCGGACCGTCGCCCGCCGCCGTGGGGTCCGGCCGGCCGTGCGCGGCTGGTGGTCCGCTCGCCGGTCACCGCCCCGCCCGTGTGCCGGGATGCCCGTTCGGGGAGCCGACCGTGCGTTCCGGGGGTATCGACGGTGCCCGCGGCCCGGACGCGTCACCGCGGCGACGTCCACGCCGTGCGTTCGGGGACCAAGGTCACCCGGCGACCACCGTCCATGCACAGGGCACCCCGGTAACCTCAGGGAGTGACGATGCTGGCGCCGGACAGACCGAAGACGAGACCGAGAGCCCGGGGCTGGATCCACTTCTACTCCGCGATCGTCGCGGTGGTCGTCGGCATCACCCTGACCACGCTGGCCGCGACCGCGGTGGGAGCGCAGGCCGCCTTCGCGTGTGCGGTCTACTCCGTCACCATCGTCGCGCTGTTCGGGGTGAGCGCCACCTACCACCGGCACACCTGGACGTCCGACCGCAGCCGCGTGTGGATGAAGCGGCTCGACCACTCGATGATCTTCCTGTTCATCGCGGGCACCTACACACCGTTCGCCCTGCTGGCGCTGCCGTCCAGCTCGGGCAACTGGGTGCTGGCCGTGGTGTGGGGCGGTGCGCTGGGCGGCATCGTGCTCAAGCTCGGCTGGCCGAACTCGCCGCGCTGGCTCGGCGTGCCGATCTACGTCGCCCTCGGCTGGGTCGCGGTCTTCATCATCCCGGAGCTGCTCGCGGCCACCGGTGTCGCGCCGGTCGTGCTGATGTGCGTCGGTGGGCTGTTCTACACGGTCGGTGCGGTCATGTACGCGACCCGCCGCCCGAACCCGTGGCCGGGCGTCTTCGGCTACCACGAGGTCTTCCACGCCTGCGTCTCGCTTGCCGCGGCCTGCCACTGCGTCGCCATCTGGCTGGTGCTCTTCAGCTGATCCGGGCGGGACCGCCCCTCACGACGACGGCCGGGTCGGGACCATGTGTCCCGGCCCGGCCGTCGTCGTGATCGGTGTCAGCTGCTCGGCTCACCCTTGTCGAAGCCGGGTCCCTGGCTGCGCACCCGGTTCACCTGCTCCATCGCGTCGCGAAGCTCGCCCAGCCAGCTCTGAGCGTGTTCGCCGACCAGCCGGACCGACCAGGCCAGCGCCTCGGAGCGGGACCGGGCCACCCCGGCGTCGATGAGCGTGTCGAGGACCTGGCGCTCGGCCTGCGCGAGGCGGGTCATCACCGGCACCGACAAGGCGGTGAACACCTGCTCGGTACCGCCGAGGCGGGCACCCCAGGTGACGTGCCGCGCGTAGCGGTGCTCGGCCTGCCGGGCGACCTCGATGCGCACCTCCCGGGTCTCCTCCCGGAAGCGGGCGATGCGGCCGGCCTCCGCTGCAGCCTGCGCCGCCGGGTCGGCCTGCTGCTCGGTCAGCGGCGGCAGGTCGCCGATGACGGTGATCTCCTCGCGGTCGACGGTGATGGTCGGCGTTCCGGCGAAGAGCCCGTCGGGCAGCCGGCCGGCGAACCAGCCGGCGGCGTCGGTGGCGTCCGGGACGTCGGCCGGTGTGCGGCCCGGCCCACGGCCGCGGCCGCGGCCGCCGAATCCCTCGGGCCCGAAGCCCTCCCCCGGTCCTCCGCGGCGGCCGCCGCGCATCCCGGGTCCGAAGTCGCCGGTGGCGAACGGTGGTCTCATGGTCCACTCCTTCTGTCGTCGCAACGTTGATTACATGATTACGCGCTTTCACGACGTGCGCCAGTGGGATCTGCCCAGAGCGGAGCGGGATGCCCGGCATGACGGGTGACGGATGGATTCACGGCCGGGGCCGTCGTGGACGGGGCCGCGATTTGACGCTGGGGACCCGGGCGGCCGTGGTGGGGGGCGGGGGCCTGCGGCGGGCCGGCGGGACACGCCTGATCTTGCACCGACGGCGTCGAGGCCGCGGCGCTCCGGGGCGGACGGTCGTCGAGACGCGGGAACAAGCCGCCGGCCGCCCACCCCAACCCGACGTGCCCGGTGCGGGCGTCGGCGGAGGTCGTTGTGCCGGGGAGTCAGGATGTGCCGGCTTCCACCCGTGAACGGCCCTCCGACGGCGAGCTCACAACCCCCGTGGTCCCGCCGGAGTCAGCGCCCGCCGCCGACCGGAACCCGGCGTGTCCGGCGACGGCGGCAAACAGCAGGTCGGGACCGACGAGCACGTACCGGCCGCCGTTCACGAACCGCGCTGCTCGGTGAGCTCACAACCCCCGTGGTCCCGCCGGAGTCAGCCGCCCGCCGCCGACCGGAACCCCGGTGCCGACGGCCTACAGCGGGCCGGGACCGACCAGCACGTACCGGCCGCCGTTCACCAACCGCGCTCGGGCGGCGAGCTCACAGCCCCCGTGGTCCCGCCGGAGTCAGCGCCCGCCGCCGACCGGAACCCGGCGTGTCCGGCGACGGCGGCAAACAGCAGGTCGGGACCGATAGTCACGTACCGGCCGCCGTCCACCAACCGCGCTCGGGCGGCGAGCTCACAACCCCCGTGGTCCCGCCGGATTCAGCCGCCCGCCGCCGACCGGAACCCGACATGCCCGGTGTCGGCGTCGTACAGGTAGTCGTGCTGGGTCAGCGCGTACCGGCTCACGTTCATGAACGGCGCTCCGGCGGTGAGGTCGTGCCCCCACTGCACCGTCGGTGGCGCCCCGGCGCCGCCCACGGTGAAGTCGTACAGCGGTGTGGTCATTCCCGGGACGGTGATCTGCACCTGCTGGCCGGTGGCGACGCTCGGCCGGGTGCCGCTGGTCGCCGCCGGCACCGTCGGCGGTGCGATCCCCGCCGGCGCCTGGATGATCGCGTAGCCCAGACCCGTGTCGAGCAGCAGCGTGCCGCACTGCGCGGCCACCCCGCCGGTCGGTACGGCGACGCACGCGGGGGCGGCGTCCCAGTCGGTGCCGGCGGCGTTCCTGGTCAGGGCGACGGTCTGGAACCCGGCGAGATCCGCGGCGGTGGGACCGAGGACGACGCCACCGAGTCCGACCACGTACGCCGACGGCTGGGCGCCGCTGCTCATACCGGTCAGGTGCAGGAACGGGTTGAGCCCGGGGCCGTCCAGGTCGGCGTCCGCGCCACCACCGCCGCGGGCGAAGCCGACGCCCATCATCGCGACGTCGTCCTCCTCGACGACCCGGATGGCCATCGGCACCGTCTGCGCGGGGTGGTCGCCGCCGCCGGGCGCACCGAGCTCGAGCGTCGCCGTCATCCACTCACCGCTGTAGGTGTTGCCGCTGCTGGAGTAGCCGAACCCGGTGAAGGTGCGGGCGGGGGTCATGGGTGTGGCGGCGGCGCCGACGTACTTCCTGGACACGAGAACGCCGTTGGAGCCGGTGTCGACCACCATGTCCACCGGGGCGCCACCGCCGATGACGGTGTTCACCATGATGCCCTTGGCCAGGGCGGTCGACGGTTGCGCGAGCGTGATGCTCGGCCCCGCGGGCACGCCGCCGCCGCCCTCGGTGGTCGTGGCCGTGGCAGCGGCGCTGACGGTGGCGGACGTGACAGTGGCGGCGGGCGTGCCGGGAGCGGCAGGCGTGCCGGGCGCCGGGGCGGCTGACGCGGAGGTGAGCGTGCGGTCCGCCGCGGTGCCACCGGCCGCCGCGGTCGACGCGGCTCCGGCGTTCCCGGTGTCCGACGGCCGGGCCGGGTCCCCCGCGCATCCCGCCGCCACGAGGACGAAGGCCGCCGTCACCGCGATCGTCCGGAACCTCGTCTGCACGACCCGCCCCCCGTTCGTGAACCGAGGAGTCAGTATCGCAATCGCGGGGCGGCTACCGCATCGCCTGAGAAGGCGCCCGGCCGGGCACCCGCTCGGCGCAGCGGTCGGGCACCGAGGGTCACGACCGGGGCGTGGTCCCGGGGTCGCCCGGCGGCGCCGGCTCCTCGTCGGCCACGCGCGTCGCCGCGTCGGAGGTCGCCCCGGCTGCGGCCGGGCCGTCCGCGGGTCCGGCGGTGTCACCCCGCATGAACGCGCTCGGCACCTTGCGCAGCTGGGAGTTCATCGAGCGGATCAGCAGGAACAGCGCCACGCCCATCAGCAGGATGATCAGCAGCGCCACCGGGGCGGCCTTGCCCCACTCCGGGCCGCGGCCGCTCGTCGGATCCACCGCGGGGTCGTCGGCGGCGAGCTGCAGGACGAGCGCGAGCATCACGACGCCTGCCGCTCCGCGGCGGCCAGCGAGGTGTCCGGGGTCGCGCCGTCGCGCAGCCCGGCGAAGAGGTCGTGCTCCGGCAGCTCGGTGGGCACCCGGGAGTCGGCCAGCTCGTACTCCTCGGTCGACCAGACGCCCCGCTCGAGCTCGTGCGGCACGGCGAACCAGTGGGCGTCCGGGTCGATCTGAGTGGCGTGGGCGCGCAGTGCGTCGTCGCGCTGCTGGAAGAAGTCGGCGACCTCGATGTGGGTGGTGGCCCGCTCGAAGGAGTCCTTGCGGTCCATGCTCTTGAACCGCTCGATCCACTCCGTGTACGGCGACTCGGCGCCGGTCGCCAGGACGGCCTCGTGGATCGCGGTCATCCGCTTCATCGAGAAGCCGACGTTGTAGTAGAGCTTGGACACCGTCCACGGCTCGCCGGCGTCCGGGAACTGGTCCGGGTCGCCCGCGGCGCGGTAGGCGCCGATGGAGACGACGTGGCAGCGGATGTGGTCCGGGTGCGGGTAGCCACCGTTCTCGTCGTAGGTGGTCATGACGTGCGGACGGAAGCGGCGGACGATGCGGACCAGTGCCTCGATCTCCTCCTCCGGGCTGTGCGCGGCGAAGGAGTTCTCCGGCAGCACCCACTCGGCGGGGTCGCCCTCGTGGTAGCCCGAGTCCTCGTAGCCGAGCCACTCGTGGGCGACGCCCAGGATGTCGGCGGCGTTGGCCATCTCGACCTGCCGGAGGGCCGCGATGTCGTCGATGTCCATGTCCATCGCCTTGTACGACGGGTTGAGCAGGTCGCCGCGCTCGCCGCCCGTGCAGGACACGACCATGACGCCGACACCCTCGGAGGCGTACTTCGCGGTGGTCGCGGCGCCCTTGCTGGACTCGTCGTCGGGGTGCGCGTGGACGGCCATCAGCCGGAGCGCGGCCTGCGCGGCGGTCACGTTGCGATCGGTCACGATCGGAGACTTCCTCTTTCGTCGGCGGCGGCGCGGGAATACCGGCGGACTGCACCGGCGGCGCCGGAGAGCCGTCCCGGTCGGGCCCGTCGGGGACGGGCACGACGGCTTCGCCCCCGGGCACCATTCTGCGCCACCGTCGATCTTCCCACCCGCGGCCACCGGTGTCGGCGCACGGGCTTTCGCCTCCGGCGAACGGCCGTCTCGCATCGGGTGCGGACGTCCCCGGCCGACCGTCGGCGCACCCCCTGCGACCTGCGACGATCGTTCACCTGCCGGCCACCGACTGGTCTCCGGCGGGGGTCGGCGTGTTATCCTGGCGACAACGAACCGGTTTCCCACGCCTGGATCGGGACGCGGAACAGACCGCCCGGACCCAGCGAACTGATACAGGTGGCGACACCGGTATCAGGGAAGCCGGTCGATGCATTTACCGGTACGGCGCCTTTCCCGGTTCGCACGACCGCCGGTGGAGGACCTACCGTCCGGCATCGACGGTCGCGAGCAGGGCCATCGGCCCTCCTTCTCCCCGTCCGGCGCCACCCGCTCCAGCAGAACCCCCGCCGGCCCAGGCCGGTGAGTCCCGTCCACCCGTCGTGGGAGCACCCCCGCCGGGTGGCTCGTCGCGTGATAAGGAGTACCCGAATGACTGAAGTGTGGCTGACCCAGGAAGCTCACGACCGGCTCAAGGCTGAGCTGGACGCGCTGGTCGCCGAGCGTCCGGTGATCGCGGCCGAGATCAACGAGCGCCGCGAGGAGGGCGACCTCAAGGAGAACGGTGGCTACCACGCCGCCCGCGACGAGCAGGCCAAGCAGGAGCAGCGCATCCGCCAGCTCCAGGAGCTGATGCGCAGCGCGCAGGTCGGTGTCGCACCCGCCGACAACGGCATCGTCGAGCCCGGGATGGTCGTGACCGTGGCCTACGACGGCGACGAGGACGACACCGAGACTTTCCTGGTCGGCTCCCGCGAGGAGGGCGCCCACGGTGATCTGCAGGTGTACTCCCCCCAGTCGCCGCTCGGCTCGGCGATCCTGGGCGGCAGCGCGGGCGAGACCCGCGAGTACCTGCTGCCCAACGGCAACATGCAGAAGGTCGTCATCGTGCAGGCCAAGCCCTACACCGGCTGACCTCCCGTCCGACACGACCCGGTGGCCTCGGCCACCGGGTCGTTCTGCGTTGCGGGGAGCTCGTGGCCGATGCCGGTCAGAGCACCGCGCGGACGACGAAGCCGGCGGCGGCGAGTCGCTCCACCAGCTCCGCGGCGTGATCGTGTCCCTTGGTCTCCAGCCGCAGTTCGACGAGCACGTTGCCCAGCGCCAGGGTCGACCCGAGCCGGCTGTGCGACACGTCGACCACGTTGGCCCCCGCCTCCCCGACGAACGCCAGCAGCCCGGCCAGCGACCCGGGCCGGTCGGGGATGTCGATCTGCATGCTGAGGAAGCGCCCCGCCGACACCAGGCCGTGCTGCGTGACGTGCAGCAGGACCAGCGGGTCGATGTTGCCGCCGGACAGCACCGCGCACACGGGCGGCGCGAACCGCTCCGGTTCGGCCATGATCGCGGCGACGGTGGCGGCCCCGGAGGCCTCGACGACGAGCTTGGCCCGCTCCAGGCAGAGCAGCATGGCCTGGCTGAGCTGGTCCTCGCTGACCGTCACGACCTCGTCGACCATCGAGGTCACGTGCGCGAACGTCAGGGCGGTCGGCTCACCCACGGCGATGCCGTCGGCCAGGGTGCTCATCTCGTACAGCCGGACCGGCCGGCCGGAGGCGATCGAGTTCGGCCACGCCGCGGCCTGCGCCGCCTGGACGCCGATGATCCTCACGTCCGGCCGGAGGCCCTTGATCGCCGCGGCCATGCCGCTCACCAGCCCGCCGCCGCCGAGGGCGATCACCACGGTGGCCACGTCGGGGAGGTCGGCGAGGATCTCCAGCGCGACGGTCCCCTGTCCGATCACGATGTCCGGATGGTCGAAGGGGTGCACCAGGGTCGCACCCGTCTCGGTCTCGAAGGCGCGGGCGGCGACGAGCGCGTCGTCGAGGGTGTCACCGATGAGTTCGACGGTCGCGCCGTAGGCACGGGTGGCCTGCAGCTTGGCGATCGACGCCCCCACCGGCATGAAGACGGTCGCCCGGCAGCCGAGCAGCTTCGCGGCGAGCGCCACACCCTGCGCGTGGTTGCCGGCCGACGCGGCGACCACGCCGGCCGCCCGTTCGGCGTCGGTCAGCCGGGCGATGCGGGTGTACGCCCCGCGGATCTTGAAGGAGCCGGTGCGCTGCAGGTTCTCGCACTTGAGGTAGACGGGGCCGCCGACCCGGTCCGAGAGCGGCCGCGACGACTCCATCGGGGTGTGCCGGACGACCGGGGCCAGCAGCTCGGCCGCCTCCCGGATCTGCTCGACGGTGACCAGGTTCAGGTTCATCCGCCCATCCTGCTCCGGCTCTCGCCACCCCCGCCCGCCGACCCGCCCCGCGACCACTCGTGTCCTGTCCCCCACGACCGCTGTCGACACCACCGCCAAAGGGCCGATCCGGGACACGACGCCACTTACACCCGGAGGGCTCTACCCCACCCCCACCCGCACGATCGGCGACCCGACCCCGACCCCCGAACCAGCCGGAGGACCGCCGGTCGACGCCCGAAGAGGTGCTGCTTCTCTTCGTCGCCGATGAGGGCGTCGACCGACCGGCCGCTCCCACCACACGAACTGACACACAGCCGATGCGGGACACGGCGTTCGAGACCGCACCGGAGGGCCCTACCCCACCCCCACCCCGCCGGTCGGCACGCACCTGCCCACCGACGCCGACCACTCCAGCCGGAGGACGACCGGTCGACGCCCGAAGACGTGCTGCTTCTCTTCGTCGCCGATGAGGCGTCGACCGGCCAGCCGCCCCCACGACACACAAGACACACAGCCCATCCGGGACACGACGCCCACGCACACCCGGAGGGCCCTACCCCACCCCCACCCGCCGGTCGGCACGCACCTGCCCACCGACGCCGACCACTTCAGTTGGAGGACGAACGGTCGACGCCCGAAGAGGTGCTGCTTCTCTTCGTCGCCGATGAGGCGTCGACCGGCCAGCCGCCCCCACGACACACAAGACACACAGCCGATCCGGGACACGGCGCTCACGCACACCCGGAGGGCCCTACCCCACCCCCACCCGCACGATCACCGCTGAGGCCCGAGGAGCGGTGGTGGACGCCCGAAGAGGTGCTGCTTCACCTCGTCGCCGAAGAGGGCGTCCACCACCGCTTCGAGAACCGCTAACTCAACGCATCCGTCAGATCCCCGAGCAGATCGTCGACGTCCTCGATCCCCACGGACAGCCGGATCAGGTCGTCCGGCACCTCGAGCTTCGACCCGGCGACGCTCATGTGCGTCATCAGGCCCGGGTGCTCGATGAGCGACTCGACCCCGCCCAGCGACTCGGCCAGCAGGAACACCCGGGTCCGCGAGCAGACCTTGATCGCGTCCTCGCGGCCGCCTGCCATCCGGAACGACACCATGCCGCCGAAGCGGCGCATCTGCTGTGCGGCGACGTGGTGGCCGGGGTGGTCGGTGAGCCCGGGGTAGAGCACCTGGCTCACCCGCGGGTGCTCGGACAGCATGGCCGCGACCTTCTCGGCGTTGTCGCAGTGCCGCTCCATCCGGACGGCGAGCGTCTTGAGCCCGCGCAGCGTCAACCACGAGTCGAACGGCGACGAGCCGCTGCCCATCGACTTGGAGTGCAGCTGGATCTTCGCCGCGAGCTCACCGTCGTTGAGCAGCAGCGCCCCGCCGATGACGTCGGAGTGTCCGCCGACGTACTTGGTGGTGGAGTGCACGACGACGTCGGCACCGAGTGACAGCGGGTTCTGCAGGTACGGGGTGGCGAAGGTGTTGTCGACGACGAGGGTGGCGCCCGCGGTGTGCGCGATGTCGGCCAGCGCCGGGATGTCGAAGATGTTGAGCAGCGGGTTGGTCGGCGTCTCCGCCATGATCATCTTCGTCTGGGGCCGCACGGCGGCCCGGACGGCGTCCAGGTCGGTCAGCGGCACCGCGGTGTGCTCGATGCCCCACGGCCCGAGGATGGCGTTGACCAGCCGGTACGTCCCCCCGTAGGCATCGGTCGGCAGGATGATGTGGTCCCCGGGGCGCAGCGCGGCGCGCAGCAGCGTGTCCTCGGCGGCCATCCCCGAGGCGAAGGTGAAGCCGAACTGGGCACCTTCGGTGGACGCCAGCGCCACCTCGAGGGCCGTGCGTGTCGGGTTGCCGGCGCGGCTGTAGTCGTAGCCGGCCTTGCTGGTGCCGACCTCGTCGGTGGCGAAGGTGGAGGTCTGGTAGATCGGCACGATGACCGCACCGGTGGTGCGCTCCGGGTCCTGACCGGCGTGGATGGCGCGGGTGGAGAAGCCGCCTCCGACGTCGGAACGCAGGACGGAGTCGCGGGCGGGGTGCGGGGCGGGAGGGTTCGGAGACGTCACGTACCCCAGGCTAACGAGTGCCGGCGCGGCTCCCGTGCCGTCTCAGCGGGCCTGCCCGATCTGCACGGTGGTCGGGGTCAGCGCTGTGGCCGACGTCACGGGCGGCAGTCCCCGTGGCCGTCGTCGACCGCGCCCGGCGATCCAGCGCCCCACCGGTGGCAGCAGGGCCAGCACCAGGACGACGACGCCACCGAAGTACACGGCCGCGTCGTCCAGCGGATGCGTTGGGGTGAACCAGTCGAAACCCCACCGGGCGGCGGCCGTGCCGGCCAGTCCGACCAGCGCCCCCACCACGATCGCCCCGCGGCCGCGCCGGATCAGCAGGGCCAGCGCCCCGGCCGCCATCAGGACCGCGGACACCGCCCAGGTGACCGTGGTCACGAGGACGGCCGGTTCGGCGCCGTCGATGCGGCCGGCGGTGAGCACGTCGGCGACGCTGCGGTACTGCGCCCAGGCCTGCCGGCCCAGGGTCAGCGCGACCAGCAACGCGGTGGTCCCGGCGAGGGCGGCGCCGGCCGCCGCGGCCAGGTCGTCGTCGGGCGCCGATTCGTACGGCGCCGGCAGGTAGCTCGACATCGGGTCTCCTCACCAGCGGTGACGCCGAGCGTAGGCCCCCGCCGGGCCGCCGAGAAGGGGCTACTTCGCCAGGAAGGCGAGCAGGTCGGCACGGGTGAGCACGCCGACGGGCTTGCCGTCCTCGATGACCATCACCGCGTCGGCGCTCTCCAGCGCGGTCCGCGCGGTCGCCACGTCCTCACCCGCTCCGACCAGCGGGAACGTCGACGACATGTGCGCCTTGACCGGGTCGCTCATCGACGCCTTCCCGGTGAACAGCGCGTCCAGCAGCTCCCGCTCGGACACCGCTCCCGAGATCTCGCCGGCCATCACCGGCGGCTCGGCGTTGACCACCGGCATCTGCGAGACGCCGTACTCGTGGAGGATCTCCACGGCGTCGCGGACGGTCTCGTTCGGGTGGGTGTGGACCAGGGCGGGCAGGCTGCCGTCCTTGGACCGCAGCACGTCGCCGGCGGTGGCGGTGGTGTCGCGGGTCATGAAGCCGTAGGAGGACATCCAGCTGTCGGAGAAGATCTTGGACAGGTAGCCGCGGCCGCCGTCGGGGAGCAGCACGACGAGCACGTCGTCCTCGGTCAGGTCGCGGGCCACCACTAGCGCCGCGGCGACCGCCATCCCGCACGAGCCGCCGACCAGCAGGCCCTCCTCGCGGGCGAGCCGGCGGGTGGTCTCGAACGAGTCCTTGTCGCTCACCGCGACGATGCGGTCGGTGACGGTGGCGTCGTAGGCGCTCGGCCAGAAGTCCTCGCCGACGCCCTCGACGAGGTAGGGCCGGCCGGTGCCGCCGGAATAGACGCTGCCCTCCGGATCGGCGCCGATGACCTGGACGCGGCCGTCGGAGACCTCCTTGAGGTAGCGCCCGGTGCCCGAGATGGTGCCGCCGGTGCCCACTCCGGTGACGAAGTGGGTGATCCGCCCGTCGGTGTCCTTCCAGATCTCCGGCCCGGTGGAGGCGTAGTGGGACGCCGGGTTGGCCGGGTTGGAGTACTGATCGGGCTTCCAGGCGCCGGGGATCTCGCGGGTCAGCCGATCGGACACGCTGTAGTACGAGTTCGGGTCCTCGGGGGCCACCGCGGTCGGGCAGACGACGACCTCGGCACCGTAGGCGCGCAGCACGTTGCGCTTGTCCTCGCTGACCTTGTCCGGGCAGACGAACACGCACTTGTAGCCGCGCTGCTGCGCGACCAGCGCGAGCCCGACGCCGGTGTTGCCGCTGGTGGGCTCGACGATGGTGCCCCCCGGCTTGAGCAGGCCGGCCTCCTCGGCGGCGTCGATCATCTTCACCGCGATGCGGTCCTTCACCGATCCACCCGGATTGACGTACTCCACCTTGGCCAGCACCAGTGGCTTGAGGCCCTCGGTGAGCGAGTTCAGTCGGACCAGCGGGGTGTTGCCGACGAGCTCGACGACGGAGTTGGCGTAACGCACGGGAGGTCCTCGGGGATCAGGGGAAGGGGGCGGGCGGCGTCACGACGACCCGGGGTCGGCGGCGACCCCGCTTCGCCGGGCACGACGACGCTGTTCCAGGTTAACGGTCCGGGGCGTGGTGGGGTCGCCGTCCGTCGGTGTATCAGCCGGTCGACGACGCGCATCGGCACCACGAGAGGGCGGCCGCCGCGGTCGCGGGGCCGCAGGCGACGTCGTCCCGGCGGCCGCCGGGGTCGCTGAGCCCCGGGCGACGGGCGTCGCGCACCGGATCGGCGCACAATGCGGACAGGGGGTGCCGTCGCGGTGACGGTACGGGCACGGAAGGGGCGGGGCATGGCGAGGGACACCCGACCGGCGGTCGCACCGGCGGCGGCGTCGGCACCGGACGCCACCCTGACGGGTCGGGTGACCCGGGCCCTGGCCGCCCGCACCGCGGTGACGCTGGCCGCCGGGGTCGGCGTCGCGGTCGGCACCGGGTCGGCGGCGTGGAAGGGCCTGGAACACCAGGCCCGGCTGGCCGCGGAGCGGATCGGGTTGGCCGCCGAGCCGCCGCCCCGCCGGGACGGCGTCTACCTCCCGGACGGGCGCTTCCGCCGCCTGCCCACCGTGCCGCGGAACCTGTCGCGGCTGCGGCTGGCGATGCTGGGCGACTCGTCCAGTGCCGGCTTCGGGGCCGCCGACGAGGACTTCCTGCCGGGCGTGATGCTGGCCCGCGACCTGTCCGCGCGGCTCTACCGTCCGGTGCAGCTGTCCACCCACGCGGTGGTCGGCACCGGCGCGGCGGACCTGGCCCGTCAGGTCGAGGCGGCGCTGCTGGACGGCGTCGACGTGGCCGTGGTCATCGTGGGCCCGAACGACGTGCGGGACCGGGTCGCGCCCGCGGAGTCGGTGCGGGCACTGGCCGCGGCGGTGGCGCGGCTCCGTACGCACGACGTCGTCGTGGTCGTCGGCACCTGCCCGGATCTGGGGGTCATCACCCCCATCCCGGCCCCGCTGCGGCAGCTCGCCGGGTACTGGTCGCGGTCGTTGGCCGCCCGCCAGGAGCAGGCGGTGCACCGGGCGGGCGGTCTGGCGGTGCCGATCGGGCGGTGGGTCAGCCCCGGGTTCGTGGGTCATCCGGAGCTGTTCTCACCGGATCTGTTCCACCCGTCGGGCGAGGGCTACGCGCGGGCGGTCGCCGTGCTGTCCCCGGCCGTCCTCACCGGCCTCGGGTCGGCCGTGTCGGCCGCGGTCGCCGCAGTGCCGGAGTTCCCGGCGTCCCGTCTGCCGGACGGCCACCGGTCCGCGGACGCGGGCGGCGGTCGGTCGGGCTGACCCCGCCCGGTCAGTCGAACCGGACCGACAGCCGGGTGGCCAGCTCGGCCATCAGGGCGTGCACGGCGGCGGGGTCGGCACCGGCGGCCAGCGCGTCGTCCAGCAGCACCTGCAGCTGGTCGGCCAGGGCGTGCGGGCCGAGGTCCGGCACCGTGGGTACCGGCGCCTCGCCCCGGTTCTCGGCGGCCCAGCCGAGGGCGGCGAGCTCCGCGCACGCCCGATGGGCGACCGTCGACCGCTCCCCCACCGACCAGGACGACAACGGCCGGGCCCGCAGTCTCCCGAAGAACGCGGAGTACAGCGGGCCCGGCCGGTGATCGGTCATGGCAGGCAGGCTAGCGGCCTGCCGGGGGTCAGTCCTGACGCAGGTACGACAGGAGACGCAAGATCTCCAGGTACAGCCAGACCAGGGTGACCATCAGGCCGAAGGCGTAGTACCAGGCCGTGTTGGCCGGGGCACCGTCCTTGACGGCCCGCTCGATCTGGTCGAAGTCGAGCAGGAAGCTCAGGGCCGCGACCACGATAATGACCAGCGAGATGACGATCGACAGCGGGCCACCGCTGCGGATCCCCATGTCGAAGCCGAACAGGGACGCGACCAGGTTGACCAGCAGCAGGCCGACGATGCCGATCATGGCGCCGATGATCATTTTGGTGAACTTCGGGGTGACCCGGATGGCGCCGGTCTTGTAGACGACCAGCATGCCGACGAAGACGCTCATGGTGCCGGCGAGGGCCTGCAGGCCGATGCCTTCGTACTGCGGGATGCTCTCGAACAGGCCGGTGATCGCGCCGAGCAGGATGCCTTCGGCGATCGAGTAGGCCAGGATCAGCCCGGGGTTGGACGAGCGCTTGAAGATGATGACCATCGACAGCACGAAACCGACGAGCAGCGCCGGGATCATCAGACCGTAGGTGTTCACGGTCCCGGAGTTCTGCAGCCAGATCGTGGCCAGGGCGGCGATGATCGCCACGCCGAGGACGGTGGCCGTCTTGGCGATGACGTCGTCGACCGTGAGGTAGCGCCGGCCGGCGGTGGCCGGCGGTGTGTAGGACGGCTGGTTGTACATGTCCTGCAGCGCGGACGCGGTCGGCGCGGCGTTCTGCTGGGCCTGCACGATGGCGTCGACGTTCTTGAACGCCGGATTGCTGCTGGTGCGGGGCTTCTGCACGGTTGGCTCCTGGGAGTGCGGGACGTTCTGTGTGACTGCGTGGGGAATGGTGGCTCTCGGTGCCGATCGTAGTGACCGACCGTGTCCCCGACCGAGCCATCTCGGTAAAGAACACATAAAAGTTGCTTCTCATTCCCTGTGGGGACAACGCGCGGCCGGGGCGGGGAGTTCCCCGGCGCGGCGTGCGACACGGGATCGCCGACCGGTTTCGCCATCACGGGCCCGGGCCGCGGGAGGGGCCGATAGGCTACCGCCGAGCTGCCGCGCCCCCGTGTGCCGCGGCGACGGGCACGCGTGACGACCGGAGTCGTCGACCGGGAGGTTCACTGTGGACGAGACGACGCAGCGGCGGATGCGGCACCGGTCCCGGTGGGCCGCAGGTGCGCTGGCGGTGGGACTGGTCGTCCTCGTGGGCTGCGCGACGACGATCGACGGCCGGGCGGTGGCGGGCGGGACCGCGCCGACGACCTCCGCCGCTTCCACCGGGACCGGCGACCCCGGTACGTCCGGCACCGGTGACCCCTCGGACGCGACGGACCCGTCGGACACCTCCGACGCCTCCGATGCGTCGGACCCGACCTCGACGGACGCCACCGGCTCCACGGGTTCGACGGGGTCCACCGCGAGCTCGACGGGTGGTTCTTCGTCGTCCACGTCGTCCACCGCCGGTCCGACCTCCGACGACGACGACCCGACGACCGGCACCAGTACGTCGTCGACCACCACCCCCACCGACTCGACCACCTTCACCGGCAACCCGGACAACCTGCCGCTGACCCCGGCGGGCACCGCGCTGACCTACGGTCAGTCGGCGCTGCTGCCGGTGTCCTACGCCGACGCCCAGGCCGTGGTCGAGGTCAGCGGGTTGACGGTGACCAAGGGCAGTGAGGCCGACTGGGCGACGCTGGGGATGGACGTCTCGGATGCGCAGGGCGAGGAGCCCTGGTA
Organism: Nakamurella deserti; assembly: GCF_003260015.1. Classification (NCBI taxonomy): domain Bacteria; kingdom Bacillati; phylum Actinomycetota; class Actinomycetes; order Nakamurellales; family Nakamurellaceae; genus Nakamurella; species Nakamurella deserti. The sequence continues at coordinate 208,273 of NZ_QCXS01000003.1, forward strand.
CCTGCGGATGACCCTGACCCAGAAGTCGGAGGGCGACCTCACCTACACGTCGTTCCAGGACGATCTGTGGGCCTACTCCGCGGACGACGACTACATCCTCACCGCCTACCCCGACGACGACGCGAACGCCCTGTGCCCCCTCAGCTACGCCCCCGAGGACTTCGGCGTGGGGAAGAGCTACGACGCCTGCGTGGTGCTGTCGGTCAACATCGGCGAGACCGTGGACCGCATCCAGTTCGAGGGCGGCTTCGAGCCCGACGACCCCTACGTGGAGAACCCGGTGGTCTGGAAGGGCTGACCGGCCGACAGCTCCGCGCTGAGGCTCCGCGGCTCGGTGCCCCCGGTCGGACTCGAACCGACACTGCGACGATTTTAAGTCGCCTTCCTCTGCCGATTGGGATACGGGGGCCGCACGGCCGGTCCAGCCTAGGCCGTCCCGGTCAGAGCGCCAGCGACAGCGCCAGTCCGTCGAGGATGTCGTGCTCGGAGACGGTGATCCGCTCCAGCGGCACCCGGCGGGCGATCTGGCGGACCAGGACGTCCAGGATCAGCGCGCCCGCACCGATGACGTCGACGCGGCCCGGGTACATGTAGCCCAACGCCCCGCGGTGTGCGGTGGTCGCGCCCAGGAAGAACGACGCCGCGTCGGCCACCTGGCCGGTCCCGATCCTCGACAGGTGGATGCGCGCCGGGTCGTAGCCGGGCAGCCGCATCGCCGCGGCGGCCACCGTCGTCGCCGTCCCGGACACCGCGACGGCCGTCCGGACGCGCGACACCGGCAGGCCGTCGAGCGCGTCGGACACGGTGCCGGTGATGAGCCTGCGGGCCTGCGCGACCTCGGCCGGGGTCGGCGGGTCGCCGTGCAGGATGCGCTCGGTGAGCCGGACGCTGCCCAGGTCCACGCTGACCGCGCCGGCCAGGGTGACCTCGCCGTGCCGGTCGGCGGTGCCGATGACGATCTCGGTGGAGCCGCCGCCGATGTCGGTGACGAGGAACGGACCGTCGGCGGGGTCGAGGTCACCGACGGCCCCGCGGAACGACAGCTCCGCCTCCTCCTCGCCGGTGATGACCTCCGGCGGCTGTCCCAGGGTCGAGGTCACGAGGTCGACGAACTGCTGCCGGTTGGTCGCGTCGCGGGTCGCCGAGGTGGCGGCCATCCGCACCCGGGTCGCCCCGGACGACCGCAGGATCGCGGTGTAGTCCGACAGCGCCGCCCAGGTGCGGTCCAGCGCCCCGGGCTGGATGAGCCCCGTCCGGTCCACGCTCTCCCCCAGACGCACGACGCGCATCTCCCGGTGCACGTCGACCAGGGTGATTCCCCGCGGGGTGGCGGTCAGGTCGGCCACCAGCAGCCGGATGGTGTTGGTGCCGCAGTCGATGGCGGCGACCCTCACCCGGCGTCCTCCGCCGGCTCCGCCGGGTCGGTGGCCGGGACGCACGGCGTCCCGCGGCTGTACTGCGGCAGCAGGGCGATGGCCTCGTCCCCCAGCGGGTTGACGCCCGGGCCGGCGGCGAGCGCGTGCGCGACGAGGACGTGCAGGCACTTGACCCGGGTGGGCATCCCGCCCGCGGTGACCTCGATCCCCAGGTCCTCGAGGGCGTTGCGTTCGGCCAGGTAGGCGTCGTGCGCGGCCCGGTACCCGACGGCCAGCTCCGGGTCGTCGGCGAGCCGGTCGGTCATGCCGGCCATCACGCCCTCGCCCTCCATCCGGCCGACGGTGGAGTTGAGCACCGAGCAGCACAGGTAGTACAGCGTCGGGAACGGCGAGCCGTCGGGCAACCGGGGGGCGGTCTGCACCACCGCGGGGACGTCGTGCGCGCACCGGTAGGCGACGGCCCGCAACCCACGGGGTGGCCGGCCGAGTTCGGCGGTCAGGGCGGCGATGTCGGCGTCGGTGGGGGGCGTGAGCTGCCGCCCGAAGACGGACGTGCCGGTCATCCGGTGGGCCCGGTCGTGGCCGGCGTCAGCACACCGGGATCGACGGCGGTTCCGGGCGGGTGGGACAGCGTGTCCCACAGCGTGGCGTACCACGGGCCGCCGGGAGCGGTCGGCGCGGTCTCGGTCGCGTCGGCCGGCGTGAGGTCCGGGGCCTGCACGACGTAGACGGTGTCGCCGGGTCTGACGTACTGCAGCCGGCGCTTCGCCTCCGCCGCGATGAAGTTCGGGTCGGCCAGGGCGGCCTGCTGGATCTGCAGTTCGGCGATGCGCTGATCGAGGTCGTGCTGCCGTTCGACGGCGGCGGCGAGGTCGGCGCGCTGCGCGAGGTACGTGCGCAGCGGGTAGGCCAGCGACAGCGCGACGACGGCGAGGACCATGCCGAGGACGGCGATCTGCCGGGTCAGCCGGGAGCCGGCGAAGCGGCTGCCGGCGGTGGCCGGCTCGGTCCCGGTCGTGGCGGTGGTGGTGCGGGTGCGCCGCCCGGGGCCGGTCGTGGGTGGACCGGACCGGGTGGAGCGCCGCCCGCGGGGCACCCCCGCCCGGTCGGGGCGGGAGGTGCGGCGCGGGCGGCGACTCGACGGTGACGTCATGCTGCGGTGGTTCTGCTTCCGGTTCCGTACTGCGGGGCCATGCGGGTGGAGCTCAGCTGCCGGCGGTGAACCGGGGGAAGGCCAGCTCGCCCATGTAGACCGCGGCGTCGTTGAGGTTGTCCTCGATGCGCAGCAGCTGGTTGTACTTGGCGACCCGCTCGGACCGGGCCGGGGCGCCGGTCTTGATCTGGCCGGACGAGGTCGCCACGGCCAGGTCGGCGATGGTGGTGTCCTCGGTCTCGCCGGAGCGGTGGCTCATCATGCAGCGGTAGCCGTTGGTCTGGGCCAGCGAGACGGCGTCCAGCGTCTCGGTCAGCGTGCCGATCTGGTTGACCTTGACCAGCAGGGCGTTGGCGGCGCGGAGGCCGATGCCGCGCTCGAGGCGCTCCGGGTTGGTGACGAACAGGTCGTCGCCGACGATCTGGATCTTGCTGCCCAGCTGCGCGGTCATCTCGACCCAGCCGTCCCAGTCGTCCTCCGACAGCGGGTCCTCGATGGACACGATCGGGTAATCGGCGACGAGCGCGGCGTAGAACGCGATCATCTCGGCGGAGCTGTGGGCCTTGCCCTCGAACTGGTAGCTGCCCTCGGAGTGGAACTCGGTGGCGGCGACGTCCAGCGCGACGGCGATGTCCTTGCCCGGGGTGAACCCGGCCTGGCTGATCGCCTCGAGGATGAGGTCCAGCGCGGCGCGGCTGGAGGCCAGTGCCGGCGCGAAGCCGCCCTCGTCGCCGAGCCCGGTGGAGAAGCCCTGCTTCTTCAGCACCGACTTGAGGGTGTGGTAGACCTCCGCACCCCAGCGCAGCGACTCCTTGAAGGTCTCCGCGCCGATCGGGGCGATCATGAACTCCTGGCAGTCGACGCCGGAGTCGGCGTGCGCGCCACCGTTGATGATGTTCATCATCGGCACCGGCAGGATGTGCGCGTTCGGTCCGCCGATGTAGCGGAACAGCTCCAGGTCGGCGGAGTCGGCGGCGGCCTTGGCCACCGCGAGCGACACACCCAGCAGCGCGTTTGCGCCGAGGCGGGACTTGTCGGGGGTGCCGTCCAGGTCGATCAGCTTCTGGTCGATGTTGCGCTGCTCCACGGCGTCCATGCCGATGAGCTCGGGGCCGATCTCGTCGATGATGCCGTCGACGGCCTTCTGCACGCCCTTGCCCAGGTAGCGCTTGGCGTCGCCGTCGCGCAGCTCCACGGCCTCGTGCTCACCGGTGGAGGCGCCGGACGGAACGGCCGCGCGGGCCAGGGTGCCGTCTTCCAGCTCCACCTCGACCTCGACGGTCGGGTTGCCCCGGGAGTCCAGAATTTCGCGTGCTTCGATCAGTTCGATGGCCGCCACGGCGATCCCTTCGTAAGACGGTTGATGGTTCTCAGGTCAGCTTTTCACGGACGACGGCAGCGGGCTCGCGGAGCGGCGCGAGCGGCACGGGTCCGGCCGAGGCCGGGTCCGGCGGGCACCGCGCCGAGCCCCGGGACAGCCTAGCCACCGCTTCCCGGCGCACCCGCCGGGACGCGCACTGTTCACCGGCCGACCACCCGGGCGTTTCCGTCGCCCGCCGGACCGCGACGGAGCCCACCGGAGCGGTCCGCCGGCGGCGGACCGGGACACCGGATCGGCGTCCGGTCGGCGGGCCGCGGACCCGCTCGCCGCGCCGGTGCGGCCAGGGTGGGACCGCCACACCGTGCGGTAGCGTGACGCGGCGTCAGTACCGACGAGCAGCTCCCGGTGCGACATCTCCCCTCGAGCACGAACCCCCGGAGAACCCGTGACGTCTGGTGCCGACCCCGCACCGTCCCCGGAGCCGCCGGGTGGGGACGGCCAGGCGCCGCGCCGGGCCTTCCCGGGTTCGGTGGGCGGGCCGCCTCCCCTGGGTCCACCGCGGGTGGCGGTGTGGCGGGACGAGTGGCTGGCGACGTCGGAGACGTTCATCGCCAACCAGATCGGCGCGACCCACCGCTGGAAGCCGGTGCCCGCCGGCCTGCGCGTGATCCCGGACGGGCTGCCCCTGCGACCGGCCCGCGTCCTGGGTGACCGCATCTCGGCCCGGATCGCCCACCAGATCGACGCGGAACTGGCCCTGCGGTTGTTCTACGACAGCGTGCTGCGCCGGGAGCCGGTGCAGGTCGTGCACGCGCACTTCGGCCCGGACGCCGTCACGGTGCTGCCGCTGGCTCGTCGCCTCGGACTTCCGCTGGTCGTCACCTTCCACGGCTTCGACGTGACCAGCGCTCCCGCGGAGACCGGTGGCGCGGGCCGCCGGTACGTCGACCGGCTGCGCGAGGTGTTCGACTACGCCGACACCCTCATCGCCGTCTCGCGCTTCATCGCCGGGCGGCTGCGCGACCTCGGCGCGCCGTCCCACAAGATCGTGGTCGCCCCCATCGGCATCCCGGTGCAGCCCGGGACCCACGACGACCAGGCACGGTGCGGCGTCAGTTTCGTCGGGCGGCTCGTGCCGAAGAAGGGCGTGTCGGACCTGATCGACGGACTGGCCGGGGTGCCCCGCGAGCTGCTCGACGGGCAGCCGATCCGGGTCATCGGGTACGGGCCCGACGAGACCGCGCTGCGCGACCGGGCCCGCCGGGCCGGCCTGCCGGTGGAGTTCCTCGGCAAGCGGGACCCCGCGTTCATCGCCGACACGCTCGCCCGCAGCCGGATCTTCTGCGGGCCGTCCCGCACGGCCGCCAACGGCGATTCCGAGGGTTTCGGGATGGTCTACCTGGAGGCGGCGCTGCAGGCCGTCCCGGTCGTGGCCTACCGGCACGGCGGGGTTCCGGAGGCCGTGGCCGACGGCGAGACCGGGCTGTTGGTACCGGAGGGCGACGTCGCGGCCCTCACCGCCTGCCTCACCCGGCTGCTGGTCGACGCCGACGCCGCCGCGGCGATGGGCGCCGCGGGTCGCCGGCGGGTGCTCGAGGAGTTCGACATCGAGCGGCGCACGCTGCGCCTCGAGGAGATCTACGACCGAGCGGTCGGCCGCTGACCGACCCGGTCGGACACCGTACGTCCGGACGGCCCCCCGGGCGACCAGGACCGGCGCCCGGAGCGGGGAGTCGGACACCGGGCTCCCGGACGGACCCCGGGCGGCCAGGACCGGCGCCCGGAGCGAGAAGTCGGACACCGGGCGCCCGGACCGACCCCGACGGCCCCGGTCAGGTCCGCACCGCGACCGATCCGGACGACCGTGCCGGCCGGCCGAGCGGGGCGCCTCGAACGTGCCGGCGCCCCGTCCGCGTCAGCCGACCGTCACCGGGTCCGGCCGCCGCCCGAGGGTGAGCGGGGTGGGTCCGGCGGGGGCGGCGCCGCCGGTGCCGCAGCCCGCGGTGGCCGGGGCGTTCTCCAGCCCGGCGAACGACCGGGCCAGCGCGGCCCGTTCGGGGTCGGCGCGGCCGTAGGTGGTGGTGCGTTGGACGGCGGGCCGGCCGATCGGGGCGCAGATGTCCTCGAGTTGCGGCACGGTCAGGTACGAGCCGAACTGGGAACCGGCCATCCGCGAGATGGTCTCCTCCATCAGGGTGCCGCCCAGGTCGTTGACGCCGCCCTGCAGCATCACCCGGGTGCCCTCGGGGCCGAGCTTGACCCACGACGTCTGGATGTTGTCGATCGAGCCGTGCAGCATCAGCCGGGCCACGGCGTGCACCGCGCGGCTCTGGTCGAACGTCGCCCCGGCCCGGGCCAGCCCGGCGAGGTAGATCGGCGCGTTGGTGTGGATGAACGGCAACGGCACGAACTCGGTGAAACCGCCGGTCCGGGACTGGATCTCCCGCAGCAGCGCGAGGTGGGCCACCCAGTGCCGCGGGGTGTCCACGTGCCCGTACATCATCGTCGACGAGCTGCGGATACCGAGCTCGTGCGCGGTGGTGACGACCTCGATCCAGGCCGCGGTCGGCAGCTTGCCCTTGGTCAGCACCCACCGCACCTCGTCGTCGAGGATCTCCGCCGCCGTACCCGGGATCGACCCCAGCCCGGAGGCCTTCGCCTCGGCCAGCCACTCCCGGATGGACAGGTCGGCGCGGGTCGCCCCGTTGACCACCTCCATCGGCGAGAACGCGTGCACGTGCATGTCCGGGACCCGCGCACGGATCGCCCGCAGCAGGTCGAAGTAGGCGGTGCCGGGCAGGTCCGGGTGGATACCGCCCTGCATGCACACCTCGGTCGCCCCGAGGTCCCAGGCGACCGCGGCCCGCTGGGCCACCTCGTCCACCGACAGGGTGTAGGCGTCGGCGTCCCCGCGGCGCTGCGCGAAGGCACAGAACCGGCAGCCGGTGTAACAGACGTTGGTGAAGTTGATGTTCCGGTTCACCACGTAGCTGACGTCGGGGCCGTTGACGTCGGCCCGGACGGCGTCGGCCAGCGCGCACACCGCGTCCAGGTCGGCGCCGGTGGCGGTGATCAGCGCCAGCGCCTGCGAATCGGAGAGCCGGGAGGGGTTGTCCGCGGCCACCCGGAGGGCGGCGGCCACCTCCGAGCCCAGCCGCTCCGGCATCGACGAGTCACTGGCGGCCAACCGTTCCCGCAGCGCGTCCCAGTCGCCGTACACGTCGGAGAAGTCCGACCGGCGGTCCTCGGAACGCCCGGTGTGGTCGATGTCGGTGTGCAGGTCGGTGCGGCCGCTGGACTCGATGCCCGACTCCGGCTCCTGCCACGGCAGGCCCTGCGGAATGACATCGGCGCGGGCCAGCCCGGTCTCGGGGTCGGCGAGCGCGTCCACGTGCGCTCGCAACCGCGGATCCAGCCACGGCTCCCCCGCGGTCACGTACTCGGGGTAGATCGTCAGCCGTTCCTTCAACTCGAAACCGGCGGCCGCGGTACGCGCCGCCAGATCGTCGATCTGTGGCCACGGCCGCTCCGGGTTCACGTGGTCCGGGGTCAGCGGCGACACCCCACCCCAGTCGTCGATGCCCGCTCCGATCACCCGGGTGAAGACCTCGTCGCCCTCGCCGATGAGGTTCGGCGGTGCCTGGATCCGCACCGACGGACCGAGCACCAGCCGAGCCACCGCGACAGTGGCGATCAGCTCGTCGATCTCGGCGTCGGGCATCCGGGCCATCGCGGTGTCGGGCTTGGCCCGGAAGTTCTGGACGATGACCTCCTGGACGCCCCGGTAGGCGCGGGCGACCTGCCGGATCGCAAAGATCGACTCGACCCGGTCCGACAGCGTCTCACCGATCCCGATGAGGATGCCGGTGGTGAACGGCACCGACGAGCGGCCCGCGTCCTCCAGCACCCGCAGCCGCACCGCCGGGTCCTTGTCCGGCGAACCGTAGTGGGCGCCGGACTTCTCGGTGAACAGGGCACGGGACGTGGTCTCCAGCATCATCCCCATCGACGGGGCGACCGGCTTCAACCGGGCCAGCTCCTGCCAGCTCATCACCCCCGGGTTGAGGTGCGGCAGCATGCCGGTGGCCTCCAGCACCCGGATCGACATGGCCCGGACGTAGTCCAGGGTGGTGGCGTACCCGGCCTCCTCCAGCCAGTCCGCCGCCGCCGTCCACCGCTCCTCCGGCCGGTCCCCGAGGGTGAACAGCACCTCCTTGCAGCCCATCGCCCGGCCGGCCTCGGCGATCGCCACCACCTCGTCCGGCGACAGGAACGGCGCCGGCACCCGACCGGGGGTGGTCACGAACGTGCAGTAGTGGCAGCGGTCCCGGCACAGCCGCGTCAGCGGGATGAACACCTTCTTCGAGTAGGTGATCACCCCCGGGCGGCCGGCGGCCAGCAGCCCGGAGTCACGCACCCGCGCGGCCGAGGCAGAGAGTGCGTCCAGGTCCGAGCCGCGGGCCTGCAGCAGGATCGACGCCTCGGTCTGGTCGAGGGTGGCGCCGTCGGCGGCCCGGCGCAGCGCGCGCCGCAGCGACGACGGCGACGCGGCCGGGGCGTCGCCCAGCCGGACCGGGCCGTACCTCGGGTCCAGACCCAGATCGAGATCGGTCATCAGTAGCCCAGGTTCCGCAGTCGGGGCAGCACCTCGGCGCCGTACAGCTTCAGGAACTTCGCCTGGTCCGGCCCGGGGGCGTGGAACACCAGGTGCTTGAACCCGAGATCGAGGTAGTGCCGGATCTTCTCGACGTGCTCGTCCGGGTCGGTGGACACGATCCAGCGGGACGCGGCCCGCTCCACCGGCAACGCGTCGGCCAGCCGCTGCATCTCGATCGGATCCTCCACGCCGGTCTTCTCCTCCGGCGACAACGCCAGCGCACCCCAGTACGTGGTGTCGTTCAGTGCGGCGTCGCGGTCGTGGTCGAAGCTGACCTTCATCTCCATCAGCAGGTCCATGTCGTCCAGGGTCCGGTCGACCTTCGCCGCCCCCTCCGCCAACGCCGGCAGCAGGGTGTCGCGGTAGAGCGAGTCCGCCTTGCCCGACGTGGTGATGAACCCGTCCGCCACGCGGCCGGCCAGCCGGGTCGCCGCCGGACCGGACGCACCGACGTACAGCGGCACCGGCGTCTCCGGGCGGTCGTAGATGGTCGCCTTGTCCGTCGAGTAGAACGTGCCCTCGAAGTCGACCCGCTCGTCGGCCCACAACGCCTTGATCAGCGTGATGGCCTCCTTCATCCGGGCGAACCGCTCCTTGCCGTCCGGCCACTCGAGACCCAACGGCACCTCGTTGAGCGACTCCCCCGACCCCACTCCCAGGATGACCCGGCCCGGGTAAAGCATCCCCAACGTCGCGAACGCCTGGGCGATCACCGCCGGGTGGTAGCGGAACGTCGGGGTCAGCACCGAGGTCCCGATCACGATGCGTTCCGTCCGGGCCCCCAAGGCACCCAGCCACGGCAACGCCGCCGGCGCATGCCCACCGTCGTGCCGCCACGGCTGCAGATGATCGGACACGAACACCGAATCGAAGCCCTGCTCCTCGGCCAGAACGCCGTACCCCAACAGCTCCGACGGCCCGAACTGCTCGGCAGAAGCTTTGTATCCCAGACGGATCGGCACCGCACACCTTCTCTCTCGAACCACTCCGGCCACCCTACGACCGGGCACCGACCGCTCCGGCCGCAGGTTGCCGGACCCGATGCCGGGGCCCCCGAACGGACCGGAGGCCGGCCCCCTCGGGGACCGGCCTCCGGTGCGGCTCGGCTCAGTTGCCGCCGGCGTTGAGCGTCACCTCGATCGGCGCGAAGTTCTCGCCCGTGGTGTCCAGGCCCATCTCCTCCAGCGCCGCCAGCGCCTTCTCGGTGTACTCGTTCGTGTAGGCCTCCGCGTCGGGCGCCTTGGTCAGCACGGTGTCGCCGTCGGCGTTCTTGGTGCCCTGCGCGACCTCGACGGTCTGCTTCCAGGCCTCCTCGTCGACCATCCCGATGCCGTCGGTGGACGGCCAGATGAGCTGGTTGACCTCGTTCATCTGCCACAGCTGGTGCGACGCCCCCAGCTTCGACCCGGCGGCGACCACGATGTCGCGGCACTCCTCCGGGTTCTCGGCGCAGAAGATCCAACCCTGGTAGCTGGCGGTCAGGAACTTGACCGTCGTCTCCTGGTAGGCCGCGTCGTCGGCGAGCCGCGCGGTGTCGGCCCAGATCGCGTCCTGGAGCATCGCGGTGCCCTCGGTGTTCCAGTCGATGACGTTGAAGTCGTCGGCGGTGTACAGCTCACCGGTGTCGGGGTTCTCGGCCTCGAGCACCTGTGCGTACTCGTTGTAGATCATCGCCTGGGCGGCGTCGATGTCGCCGCTGAGCAGCCCGTTCATGTCGAACTGCTGCTGGGTCAGCTGGACGTCGGCGGCCGGGTCGAGGCCCGCCTTGGTCATCCCGGCGAACAGCTCGAACTCGTTGCCGTAGCCCCAGTTCCCGACCACCTTGTCGCGCAGGTCGGCCGCGCCGGTGATGTTCTTGTCCTTGAAGGACACCTGGCGGGTACCCGACTTCTGGAACACCTGACCGACGTCGGTGATGGCCGCACCCTGCTCCCGGGACTGCAGCGCCTTGGGCACCCAGGCGATGGCGTAGTCGGCCTGGCCACCGGCGAGCACGGTCTGCGGGACGATGTCCGCGCCACCCTGCAGGATCTCCACGTTCAGGCCCTGCGCCTCGTAGAAGCCCTGGTCGAGGGCGGCGATGTACCCGGCGAACTGGGCCTGGGTGAACCACTGCAGCTGCAGCTTGACGTCGGTCGTGGCGCCGGAGCCGCCGCCGGCGGTGTCCGGGGCGCTGGTCTGCCCGGAGGCGTTCATCGTCCCCGAGACGGCGGGGCTGGTGCTGGTCGCGGTGGCGGCCGGGGTACCGGCCGGATCGCTGCTGCCACAGGCGGCGAGTACGAACAGACCGGCGGCGGCGGTGGCGGCGCCGATCGTCTTTCCGAGGCGGTGCATCGGTATCTCCTGACGGGTGGGGGCGAGGGACGGTGCGGGGTGTGACGGGCGGTGCGGCGGTGCGGGGCGGTGCGGGGGGTGCCGGGGGCGGGTCAGCGGACGTCGACCCGGCCGCGGGTGGCGAGCCGCTCGACGAGCAGCGCGACGACGTAGAACAGCAGCCCGAGCAGGACGGCGCCGAGCACCGACGCCCATGCGCGCGGGTAGTTGGTGGCGGCGACGGCGGACGTGATCCGCGCACCGAGCCCGTTCTGCAGGCCACCGAAGTACTCGGTGACGACGGCGGCGATGACCGACAGCGACGCCGCGATCCGCAGCCCGGTGAAGAAGTACGGCAGGGCGCCGGGGATCCGGACCGTGCGCAGGACGGCCCAGCCGGACGCGGCGTAGCTGGCCATCAGTTCGGCGTGCACCGGACTGATCCGTTTCAGACCGCGGACGACGTTCATGAAGACCGGCACGAAGGCGCTGATGCCGACGACGAGCTGCCGGGGCAGCGCCGAGGTCGACGGGTAGAGGATGTTCAGCAGCGGCGCCAGCGCGACGATCGGGATGGTGGCCAGCGCGGCGACCAGCGGGGTGAACATCTCGTCGAGCACCCGCAGGCGCACCACAACCGCGGCGAACAGCAGCGCCGCGAGGGTCCCGCCGACCAGGCCGACGAGGGCGTTGAGCCCGGTGTTGCGGGCGGCCGTGGCGATCCGCGGGGCGTCGTTGACGAAGGCCGTCCAGATCGCGCCCGGCGACGGCAGCACGTAGGCCTGGATGTTCCCGACCTGCACCAGGGCCTGCCAGGCGAGCAGGAACAGCACGCCGAAGACGACCGGTGGCGCGATCGACCGGGTCGCGGAGCGCAGCATCTACAACGCTCCCGCGGCACCGGGGTGCGCGCCGTCGGACATCTCGCGTCCGCGCAGCGCCTCCCGGACCTGGGTGATCGCGGTGAAGAAGGCCGGCGACTCGCGCACCTGGGTGCCGCTGGCCATCGAGCCGTCGGCGTGCTGTCGCAGCCCCACCGGCACGACGGTGGCGATCCGGCCCGGTCGCGGGGACATCACCACGACCCGGTCGGACAGGAACACGGCCTCCGGGATGGAGTGGGTGACGAACACGACCGCGGCCGACGTCTCGGCGGCGATCCGGACCAGCTCGTCCTGCATGCGCTCGCGGGTCATCTCGTCCAGCGCCCCGAACGGCTCGTCCATCAGCAGCAGGCCGGGACGCTCCGCCAACGCGCGGGCGATCGCGACGCGCTGCTGCATGCCGCCGGACAGCTGGGGCGGGCGGTGCTTGGCGAAGTCGGCCAGTCCGACCATCTCCAGCAGCTCCAGGCCGCGGGCGCGGCGCTCCCGGGACCCGACGCCGTGCAGCTCCAGCGGCAGCTCGACGTTGGCCAGCACGGTGCGCCAGTCGAGCAGGCCCGCCTGCTGGAAGGCGAAGCCGTACTTGCGGCCCAGCCGGGCCTCGCGGGCCGTCTCGCCGCTGACCCGGACGGTGCCGGTGGTGGCCGGCAGCAGATCCGCGATGATCCGCAGCAGCGTCGACTTGCCGCAACCGGACGGGCCGATCAGCGAGATGAACTCGCCGGCGGGGATGGTCAGGTCGATGTCGGTCAGCGCGACGACCTGGTTCCGGCCCTTGCCGAAGGTCTTGGTGACCCCGCTGACCTCGACGGCGGCGGCGGCGACCGTCTGCGGTACCGCTCCGAAAGGTGTGCTCATGAGGCGTTCCCCGTCCGTTGGTAGCGGCGCAGGGCCAGGTCGAACAGTGTGACGATGGCGGCGGTGACGAGGCCGAGCGCGGCCGCCCCGATCACCGCGGTGTACACCCGCGACGGGTCGCCGGTGGCGCCCTGCGAGTAGCTGATGATGAGGCGGCCGATGCCGCCTTCGAGGCCGATGGAGATCTCCCCGACGACGGTGCCGACGACCGCACCGGCCGCCGCCAACCGCAGTGCCGGCACCAGGAACGGCACCGAGGCCGGCAGCTTCAGCCGCGTCAGCGTCTGCCACCAGCCGGCGTTGACCGAGCGGAAGTACTCGGTCGGCACGGCACCCGGGGACTTGAGGCCGCGGGCCATGCCGACGGCGACCGGGAAGAAGGCGAGGTAGCCGGCGATCAGCGACACCGACATCCAGCGCTGCCACTCCAACGGCCCGATCGACAGGCCGTTGCCCCACCCGGTGACGAGTGGGGCCAGGGCGATCAGCGGGACGGTCTGGCTGAGCACGATCCACGGCAGCAGCGCCCGTTCGAGCACCTGCAGCCGGTCCATCACCAGTGCGAGCCCGAGCCCGACGACGACCCCGATGGCGAAGCCGACCCCGGCCCAGAGCAGCGAGTTGCCGGCCGCCGACAGTACCGACTCGAACACCGTCGGCGCCGTGCTGCCGCGGACGATGGTCGCGCCGCCGACCTCCTGGGCGCCGAACGCGTCGATCACCGAGGTGACGTGCGGCATCGCGGCATTGCCGGCGCGCGCCCAGATGGGCACCCCGAACAGCGTTCCTCCCCGGGCCGGGCCGAGGGACTTGTAGAGCTCCCAGAGGCCGATCAGGACGGCCAGGCCCACGAGCGCCAGCACCGCCTTGCGGGCGTACCGCAGCGCGGTCATCGGCCGGGCGCCCGGGCCGGTCGTGGAGCCGACCACAACGGGCCGCCGAGGAGCGGGCCACGGTCGACCGGGGCCACCGTCTCCGCACCCGGGCCGGTCCCATCGGCGCGGCCGCCGTCCCCCCGGGACCAGGCTCCGGTCGCGCCGTCCAGCGGGCCGGACCCCGCCGCCGTGGTCCGGCCGTCCCGGTGCGCGCCGCCGAAGCGGGCGCGGAAGACGGCGGTGCTCAGGCCGGGGATCACGTCTTGGCCGCCTTGCGCGTGTTGACGGCCGGGATGACGTGGTCGCCGTAGGCCGCCAGGGTCTCGGATTTCGCGTCGTGCTGCAGGTACAGCGCGAACTGATCCACCCCCAGTTCGCACAGCTGCGCCAGCCGGTCGACCTGGGCCTCGACCGGCCCGAGCAGGCAGAAGCGGTCGATGATCTCGTCGGGGACGAAGTTCGTGTGGTCGTTGCCGGCCTTGCCGTGCGAGTTGTAGTCGTAGCCCTGCCGGCCGGCGATGTAGTCGCTCAGCGCGGCCGGGACCGCGGCACCCTGCGAGCCGTAGCGGGCGACGATGTCGGCGACGTGGTTGCCGACCATCCCGCCGAACCAGCGGCACTGGTTGCGGGCGTGCTGCAGTCCCGCCTCGGACCCGTCGGTGACGTAGGCGGGTGCGGCGACGCAGATCTTCACCGCGGCCGGGTCCCGGCCGGCGTCCGCGGCCGCCCTGCGGACGGCGGCGATCGACCAGGCGGTGATGTCGAGGTCGGCGAGCTGCAGGATGAACCCGTCGCCGATCTCCCCGGTCAGCTGCAGCGCCTTCGGGCCGTACGCGGCGACCCACACGGGCAGCTTCGACCCGACGCTCCACGGGAACTGCAGGGTGTTGCCGTTGTACTCGACGGCCTCACTGTTGGCCAGACCCCGGATCACGCCGATGCTCTCGCGCAGGGTGGCCAGCGTGGTCGGCCGGCCGTTGGTCACCCGCACCGCGGAGTCACCGCGTCCGATGCCGCAGATCGTCCGGTTGCCGAACATCTCGTTCAACGTGGCGAACAGCGATGCGGTGACCGTCCAGTCCCGGGTGGCCGGGTTGGTGACCATCGGACCGACCGTCACCTTGCGGGTGTTGGCCAGGATCTGCGAGTAGACGACGTACGGCTCCTGCCACAGCAGGTGCGAGTCGAACGTCCACACGTGGCTGAACCCGAGAAGCTCGGCCTGACGGGCGAACTCGACGATCCGCGCCGCCGGCGGGTCGTTCTGCAGGACTACTCCGAAATCCACAGTTGCTCCTCGGTCGAGGTCGTTCGCCGGAGCCGGAGATCACCACGGTCGACGGGCGGGACCGGGGAACAGCGAAGGAGCCGATCCACGGTCGTGTTCGTGCCGACGGCGCAGCCGGCGCGCATGCTGGCCGCGGCGCCGACGGACACATCTCGGTCGAGGAGCACTGACGGCCCCTAGACGAGGTTCTGCGAGAGGGAGCGCTTCACGAACCGGCCGTGGCCCTTGTGGCCGACGTAGCCGGTCTCGTCCTTGACAACGGTGCCGCGGGAGAGCACCACGTCGACGTGACCGTCGATCTCGTAGCCCTCCCAGGCCGAGTAGTCCATGTTCATGTGGTGGGTCTTGCCGAGGCCGATGCTGGTGTGGCCGTTCGGGTCGTAGACGACGATGTCGGCGTCGGCCCCGGGGGCGATGACGCCCTTGCGCCCGTAGAGCCCGAACATCCGGGCCGGGGTGGTGCAGCAGACGTCGACCCACTTCTCGAGGCTGATCCGGCCGTCCTTGACGCCCTGGTACAGCAGGTCCATCCGGTGCTCGACGGAGCCGATCCCGTTGGGGATCTTCGCGAAGTTGCCGATCCCCAGCTCCTTCTGGTCCTTCATGCAGAACGGGCAGTGGTCGGTGGACACCGTGGTCACGTCCCCGGTCCGGATGTAGCGCCACAGGTCGTCCTGGTGACCCTCCGCCCGGGAGCGCAGCGGGGTCGAACACACCCACTTCGCCCCCTCGAAGCCGGGTGCGCCGAGGTTGTCCTCCAGCGAGAGGTACAGGTACTGCGGGCACGTCTCGCCGAAGACGTTCTGCCCGGCGTTACGGGCCTCGGCGATCCGGGCCAGCGCCTGCTTGGCCGAGACGTGCACGACATACAGTGGCGCGCCGGTGATGTCGGCGAGCATGACGGCCCGGTGGGTGGCTTCCTGCTCGGTCTGCCACGGCCGGGTGACACCGTGGTAGTAGGGCGAGGTCTCGCCGCGCGCGAGCGCCTGCTGGACGAGGACGTCGATGGCCGAACCGTTCTCGGCGTGCATCATGATGAGACTGCCGTTGCCGGCGGCTTTCTGCATGGCCTGCAGGATCTGCCCGTCGGACGACAGGAACACCCCGGGATAGGCCATGAACAGCTTGAAGCTGGTGATGCCCTCGTCGATGAGCTCGTCCATCGCGGCCAGCGAGGCGTCGTTCACCTCGCCGATGATCTGGTGGAAGGCGTAGTCGACGGCGCAGTTGCCGGCGGCCTTGTCGTGCCACAGCTGGACCTGGTCCTGGACGCGTTGCCCGTGGGCCTGCACGACGAAGTCGACGATGGTGGTGGTACCACCCCACGCCGCGGCGCGGGTGCCGGTCTCGAAGGTGTCGGAGGCCTCGGTCCCGCCGAACGGCATCTGCATGTGGGTGTGGGCGTCGATGCCACCGGGGATGACGTACTTCCCGGCCGCGTCGATGACGGTGTCCGCGGTGATCGGGCCCAGGGCGGACGTGCCCGGCGCCAGCACGGCGGCGATGGTCTCGCCGTCGACCAGCACGTCGGCACGCACCGAGCCGGTGGCACTCACGACGGTGCCGTTGGTGATCAGGGTGGTCATGACTCACTCACTCCATCTCGGGGACGCCGGGTCCTGGCGGTTCCTCCCGGACGGCGGGAGGCACGCGCCGGGATCCGGCTGGGGAGGGCTCGGTCGGGGTGGAGCGCGGTCAGGGGGTGGTGGTCTTCGTGTACGACTCGGGGCGGCGGTCGCGGTAGAACTGCCAGTCGTTGCGGGCCTGGGTGATCTCGTCCAGGTCGAGGTCGCGGATGACGATCTCCTCCCGGTCCTGCGAGGCCACCTCCCCGACGTACACCCCGCGTGGCCCGACGAAGTAGGACGAGCCGTAGAAGGTGACGGCGTCGTCGCCGAACTCCTCGGTCTCGGTGCCGATGCGGTTGTTGGCGGCGATGAAGTACTGGTTGTTGGCGGCGGCGGCCGGCTGCTCGATCTCCCAGAGCCGGTTGGACAGGCCCGGTTTCGTCGCCGACGGGTTGAACACGATCTGCGCGTTGTTCAGGCCGAGCTCACGCCAGCCCTCCGGGAAGTGCCGGTCGTAGCAGATGTAGACGCCGACCCGGCCGACCGCGGTCGGGAACACCGGGTAGCCCAGGTTCCCCGGGCGGAAGTAGAACTTCTCCCAGAACTGCGGCAGGTTGGGGATGTGGTGCTTGCGGTAGGAGCCGAGCACGGTGCCGTCGGCGTCGATGACCACCGCGGTGTTGTAGTACTCCCCCTCGTTGGCCACCTCGTAGATGGGCAGCACGATGACGAGGTGCAGTTCCTTCGCGAGGGCGGCGAACCGCTGGACGGTGGGACCGTCGACCGGCTCGGTGTAGGCGTAGTACTTCTGGTCGGTCCGGATGCCGAAGTAGGGACCGTAGAACAATTCCTGGAATCCGATGATCTGCACGCCCTGCGCGGCGGCGTCGCGGGCCAGCTGCTCGTGTCGGTCGATCATCGATTCCTTGTCACCGGTCCAGGCGACCTGGGTGATGGCGGCTCGTACGACGGTCATCGGAACTCCTTCATCGGACGCACTGCGGTACGGGGGAACCACGGTGGCACTCACGGGTGACGGCACTGCCTCGACGCGCGCACCTCGGTCCCTCGCGTCTCCCGGCCACCGGTCCGACCGGATCGAGCGGCGGGAGACAGTGATCGTGAGGGATCAAGATTGCCTGACTATAAACACCGGACCCCGAATGTTTCCGGCGGATGACCGCCGGACGCCGTCAACCCTGCACCGTCTACGCAGCGTGCCGGGGACGGCACCCGCGCCCACCGGTTGGCGTCCGCTGGACGAAATCGACGGCACGAAAACGTCCGCCCGCCCCCGTGTCGCGGGTGCATCCGCCGTCGTAGGGTCGGGTGCATGTCGACCAACCTCGCAGATCCCACCGGTGCCGATCTCACCGACGAACCGGCCGTCTCCAGCGCCGACGCCCCGCCGGCGGAGGACCATCAGGCGGCGACCGAGACGGTGACGAGCGAGGAGGTCCGGACCGCCGACCGCGCGCACGTCTTCTACCCGTGGGCCGCCCAGGGCGTGCTCGACCCGCTGCCCATCGAGCGGGCCCTCGGCTCGTACATGTGGGACTACACCGGCAAGCGCTACCTGGACTTCTCGTCCCAGCTGGTCAACGTCAACATCGGACATCAGCACCCGAAGCTGGTCGCCGCCATCCAGGAGCAGGCCGGCCGGCTGTGCACGATCGGCCCGGTGGTCGCCAACGACGTCCGCAGCGAGGCGGCCCGGCTCATCGCCGAGATCGCCCCCGGCCACCTGAACAAGGTCTACTTCACCACCGGTGGCGCCGAGTCCGTCGAGAACGCCATCCGGATGGCCCGAATCCACACCGGCCGGAACAAGATCTTCGCCGCGTACCGCAGCTACCACGGCGGCACGTCGGGCGCGGTGACGTTGACCGGCGAACCGCGGCGGTGGGCGTCGGAGCCGGGAATCCCCGGGGTGGTGCACTTCTGGGGTCCGTACCTGTACCGGTCGGTGTTCTACGCGACCACGCCCGAGGAGGAGTGCACCCGGGCCCTGCAGCACCTGCGCGACCAGATCATCATGGAGGGCGCCCACACGGTGGCGGCCGTGATCATGGAATCCGTCGTCGGGACCAACGGCATCCTCGTACCACCGGACGGCTACCTGGCCGGCGTCCGCGCGCTGTGCGACGAGTTCGGCATCGTCTACATCGCCGACGAGGTGATGGCCGGCTTCGGCCGCTGCGGCGAGTGGCTCGCGGTGAACCACTGGGACGTCACCCCCGACCTCGTCTGCTTCGCCAAGGGCGTCAACTCCGGATACGTGCCGCTGGGTGGCGTCATCATGAGCGACGCGATCGCGGCCACTTTCGACAACCGCGTCTATCCCGGCGGTCTCACCTACGCCGGCCATCCGCTGGCCTGCGCGTCCGCGGTCGCCTCGATCGGCATCTTCCGCGAGGAGGGCATCGTGGAGAACGCCCGCCGGATCGGCGAGGACGTCATCGGCCCCGGGCTGCGCGCGCTGGCCGAGAAGCACCCGTCGATCGGCGAGGTCCGCGGCCTGGGTGTCTTCTGGGCGGTGGAGCTGGTCCGGGACCGGGCGACCCGGGAGCCGCTGGTGCCGTTCAACGCCAGCGGCCCGGACGCCGCCCCGATGACGGAGTTCGTGAAAGCCTGCAAGGCGCACGGGCTCTGGCCGTTCACCCACTTCAACCGCACACACGTGGTGCCGCCCTGCACGGTGACCGACGCCGAGGTGGAAGAAGGTCTGGCCATCCTGGACGAGACCCTCGCGGTCGCCGACCGGTACTACACCGGCAGCTGATCCGACGGCGGCCGTCGCCCCGGGCACCCGCGGCGGAGACCGGTGCCGGAGCCGGGTGTCGTCGGCCGCGGGGGCTGACCGAGGTCCGGCCCCGGCGGGTGCGACCGCACCGGTCGCACCCGCCGGCGGTGGACAGGGTCGGTCAGGTGGCAGGCTCCGCGGCGGGCTGGAACGCCCTGTCGTCGACCCGGACGATCTGACCGGCGTCGGGCAGGCCCAGCTCGGCGCCGAGCGCCCAGGCGGAGGCGTACAACTCACCCTTGTGGATGAGCAGCCCGGCGGGCAGCGGCACCTGGGCGTAGGTGCGGGTGCCGTCCGGAGCCACCTTGACGATCTGGCCGACCGTGGCCGGATCGAAGCCGGGCGGCGGCGCGCTCGGGTCCGCCGGCGCACCCTCGGTCAACTCGGAGACGTACACGTTGCCCTCGGCGTCCACCTCCACACCGGCGGGTCCGGTGAACCCGTCGAGCACCCGGACGGGCTCCTGGTGGTTCCAGTCGTAGACGAACACCCGGCCCGCCCCGGGCACCAGCCCGCCGAGCGCCGACACGTACACGTCGTCGTGATTGCCGTACGCGATCCCGGTCGGCACCGGGTCGCAGCCCAGGACGGCGGGGTCGTTGTTCGGGATCTCCGCACACGGACCCTCGGTGATCAGCGGCAGCGTGCGCCACAACTGCAGATCACCGGCCGCGGTGCGGAACAGGATGTCGTTGCCGCCCGCGTCGGCGATCAGCGCACTGCCGTCCCGGTGGGCGCGGACGAAGTACGGATTGGACAACGCCTCCAGGGGCAGGCCCTCCGGTCCGAACTGGGGTTGGCCGTCGGGGTTGTTGTCCCGCTCGAACTGACCGAGGTCCTCGAGCACCTCGGGGGTCCCGCCGCCGGAGGAACCCAGCAGCACCGAGATGCCGAACGGCGTCTCGGGCGCTTCGCTGCCGGGACCGGGTTCGCCGACGGCCACCAGGATCTGACCGTGCACCTTGTCCACGCCCTGCACGAGGCCGGCCCCGAGGTCGGTGAGCAACGGCGTCACCTCGCCCGACCGGACGTCGACCCGGGAGACCCGGCCGGCGTCGGCCTCGGCCACGAAGATCGTGTGGCCCCGGCCCTTGTCGGAGATCTGCCGCGGCCCGTCGAGACCCGAGGCGACGACGGTGATCCCGCTGGGGTCGCCACCGCCGTGCCCGCCGTGCCCGCCACCACCGTGCCCGCCACGCCCGTCGCCGGCCTGCGCGACCGGTGACACCAGGGCGGCGGCGAGCAGCCCCGCCGCCGACCCGACGATCCATCTGTTTCGCATCCGCACGTCTGCTCCGCTCCTTCGCGGCCCGGTGGACCCGGGCGGTCAGGCAGGAAATTAGTCCGGTCCGTCCGGCCCGGGCCAGACCTGTGGAGCGGCTGTGAACGTTCGGGAAGGCGTTTCCGTCGGTCGGCTCAAGCGGGTCGACCACGTGATGTGGGTCACACCCCTGTTCGCCGCAGGGTCGCTCATCGCCGTTGCGCTGACCGGCGCGACCCGCGCGTGACCGGTCGTCGGACCGTGGTCATTCGCCCGCGAGATCGGCGTCGTGGGGGTGCCCGTCGACGTCGGCGAACCGTCGACGCTGACCGTGACGCAGCGCCAGACTCCCTTCGACTTCGGCGCTCGCGGGTTGGGCGTCGTGCGGGTTCCCGTCCGAGTCGGCGGGCCTGGCGACGCTCACCGGTGACGCGTCGTCGGGTTGCCGGGCGACATCGGCGGGCTCCCGATGCTCACCGGCGTGGCGTCGTCCGTGTGCCGTTCGAGGTCGTCGGGCCGTCGGTGCTCCTGGTGGCGCTGTTGGCGCGGCGGCGCGCCTCAGCGGTCGACGGTGCCGGCCACCCGGGCGGCGCGCACGGAGGCCACCGCGTCCGCGACGACCGCCTCCACCTGATCGGCCTCGATCAGGAACCCGTCGTGACCGAACTCCGAGTGCATGGTGACGACCGGGCGGGTGGTGGGGGCGGCCGCGAGCTCCAACCCCAGGTGCGGGGGGAAGAGCCGGTCGGAGTCGACGACGGCCACGGTGAGTTCGGCGGTGATGCGTTGCAGTGCGGCGGTCAGACCGCCGCGACCACGGCCCAGGTCGTGGGAGTTCATCGCCTCGGTGAGGCACAGGTAGGAGTTCGGGTCGAACCGGCGACCGAGCTTGGCCCCGTGGTACTCGAGGTAGGACTGCACGGCGTAACGCCCGCCGTCGGCGGTGCTCTCCCCCGGCTGGTCCTGACGACCGAACCGGGTGTTGAGCTCGTGCTCGCTGCGGTAGGTCGCGTGCGCGATCTGCCGCGCCACCGCCATCCCGGCCAACGGCCATTCGCCGTCGTAGTAGTCACCGCCGTGGAAGTGCGGATCCGCCCGGATGGCCGACAGCTGCGGCGTGGTCCAGCCGATCTGGTCGGCTGAGGAGTAACCGCAGGTGGCCAGGGCGACGGCCGCCTGCAACCGGCCGGGCTGGCCGACGGCCCACTCCATCACGCGCATCCCGCCCATGGAGCCGCCGATGACGGCCAGGAAGGTCCGGATGCCGAGCGCGTCGGCCAGTGCGGCCTCCGCGGCGACCTGGTCGCGGATGGTGAGGGTGGGGAACCGGGAGCCGTAGGGACGCCCGTCCGCCGCGATGGACGACGGGCCGGTGGTGCCCTGGCAGCCGCCGAGCACGTTCGGCGCGACGACGAACAGCTCGTCGGTGTCCAGCACCGCGCCGGGGCCGATCAGACCGTCCCACCACCCGGGCGTCGGCTGACCCGGTCCGGCCGGGCCGACCACGTGCGCGTCACCGGTGAGCGCGTGCAGCACCAGCACCGCGTTGCCGCCTGCCTCGTCGAGCGTGCCCCAGGTCTCGTACGCCATCCGGACGTCCGGCAGCACGGCGCCGTTCTCCAGCACGAGGTCGCCGATGTCGGCGAAGCGGCGGCCCGCCACCGGATCGCCTTCCCGCCAGATCTCCGGACGCGGCGTCACTTCGACGCGGGACAGCGGCGAGACGGTGACGTCGGGGCGCCGCCCGGGAACGGCGGACAGCACCGCCCCCGCCCGGACGCCGGTGGAGCCGGCTCCCGGGTCGGGCGCGGTGCGATCGGCGTAGGCCATGGAGATCAGCATGCCAGTTTCGTGGTCGTAGGAGTGTGAACGTTCAACGATCTCAGACGCCCGCGGGGGCCACTTCCGGTTCGACGGGCTCGACGGCGGCGTCCGCCGGCTCGGCCACGGCGGCCTCGTTCGCGGCGGCCGCCGCGGCGAAGCCCTTCTCCAGATCGGCCAGGATGTCGTCGATGTGCTCGATACCGACCGCGAGCCGGATCAGGCCCGGGGTGACGCCGGTGCTGGCCTGCTCCTCGGGGGTGAGCTGCGAGTGGGTCGTGGACGCCGGGTGGATGACCAGCGACCGCACGTCACCGATGTTGGCGAGGTTGGAGAAGATCTCGAGTCCGTCGGCGAACGCCTCTCCCGCGGCCGCGCCGCCCTTCACCTCGAACGCGACGATGGCGCCGCCACCGTTCGGGGAGTACTTCCGCTGCAGCGCATGCCATTTCGACGACGCGAGGGCCGGGTAGTTCACCGAGGCGACCTCCGCCCGACCCTCGAGGAACTCCGCGACCGCGGTCGCGTTGGCGACGTGGCGCTCCAGCCGCAGCGACAACGTCTCCAGCCCCTGGTTGAGCAGGAAGGCGTTGAACGGTGTGGTGGCCGGGCCGAGGTCGCGCAGCAACTGCAGGCGGGCCTTGAAGATGAACGCGACGTTGACGCCGAACAACCCGTCCGGGCCCAGGTCGACGCCCCAGGTGAGGTTGTTGTAGCTCGGGTCCGGGGTGTTGAAGATGCTGAACTTCTCGGGATCCGCGGTCCAGTCGAAGTTCCCGGAGTCGACGATGACACCGCCGATGGCGACGCCGTGCCCGCCCAGGTACTTGGTGGTCGAGTGCACCACGATGTCGGCGCCGTGCTCCAGCGGCCGGATGAGATACGGGGTGGCGACGGTGTTGTCGACGATCAGCGGCACTCCGTTGGCGTGCGCGACGCCGGAGACGCCTTCGAAGTCGAGGATGTCCAGTTGCGGGTTGGAGATGGACTCGGCGTAGAAGGCCTTGGTGTTGGGCAGCACCGCCGCCTGCCAGGACTCGAGGTCGTCCGGGTTCTCGACGAAGCTGACCGTGATGCCGAACTTCGGCAGCGTGTAGTGCAGCAGGTTGTAGGTGCCGCCGTACAGGCGCGGGGAGGCGACGATGTGGTCGCCGGCGTTGGCCACGGTGAGCAGCGCGATCGACTCGGCGGCCTGCCCGGAGGCGACCAGCAGCGCACCGACGCCGCCCTCGAGCGCGGCGATCTTCTGCTCGACGGCGTCGTGGGTGGGGTTGTGGATGCGGGTGTAGATGTTGCCCAGCTCCTGCAGGGCGAACAGCTTCGCACCGTGCGCGGAGGAGTCGAAGGCGAAGGAGGTGGTCTGGTAGATCGGCAGCGCGCGGGCGTGGGTGGTGGCGTCGGGCGCCTGGCCGGCGTGGATCTGGAGGGTCTCGAACTTCCAGTCGTTGCTCACGGAGATGCTCATTTCTCGTCGCCGACGGCGACGGGGAGGGCGGTCCGACGGGGCGCGACAATGCGACGGTCGACGGCGGATCGCGGGGATCGGGGTGGTGCGGGCCGGTGGGGCTGATCGCGTGCGGCGGACGGATCCGGGCGGCGGGCGATCAGCCGCGCGTCAGCGGCGACAACACATTCGTGCACACACAGCGGCGCTCCGTTCAGGCGTCCCACTGGTCCACCTGCTGGCGGACCGCGCTTGTGTCCCGCACTTCGCGGGACACCGGGTCAATCACCCGGGGCACCCCACCGCGTGTGGAGGGTTGCCGCCCAGCGAGCCGGGGCTTGACGCTGGAACTCATGACCTGGTCGAAAGTGTATCCGACCGTTCGGGGGGACAACGGTGTGATCGCCGGGTCCGGCTCGGCCGCTCCGTACGGTCCGGCGACGGCGCGGGAGGGTTCCCCGAGAGCCGTCGTGTGCGCGGTCAGACCAGCAGCGCGTTGGTCGCCAGGTGCCCGGCGAAGATGTCGAGCACCTCCCGCGCCTGGACCCCGTCGCGGCGCGCGACGTAGTCGATCATCAGGCCGTCGAGGGTCGCCTGCACCAGGGCGGCGAGCTGCGGGACGGGGACGACCCATTCGATGCCGTACCGGGCCTCGACGCCGGCCAGCCACTGCTCGGCGATGCGCAGGTGGGTCGTGTGCAGCGAGAACCCCATCCGGGCCAGCAGCCCCGGGTCCCCCACCTGGCCGAGCAGCAGGACGTGCAGGGCGTGGTGCTCGTCGATCCGCTGCTCGATCATGTCCCAGACCGCACGCAGCGAGGTGCGCAGCCCGGTCTCCAGGCACGCGGCCAACCGGACGGGGCCGCCCGGATTGGCGACGTGCGAGTCGAGCAACCTCGCCGTGATCGCGACGTAGATGCTCTCCAGGGAATCGAACCAACGGTCGAACTCGGCCCGCCCGAGGCCGGCGGCGGCGCAGATCGCGTCGGCGTCGATCGCGCCGAGACCACGTTCGATGAGCAACGTGACCGTGCTGTGCAGGATGCGTTCGCGACCGTCGAGGGCGGTGTCGGGAGAGTGCACGGATCGCTCCTGTCGTGGGTCGCACCGGTCGGCGGATCTCGGGACCGGGCGGCTGTCGTGCGGGTCGCCCGGTGTGCGTGGTGGGCCCAACGGACGGTGCGGCTTGAATAATAATGCGCACGGGCCGGTCGCGAGGGCCGATCGAGTCGCCCGTCCGCTGGTGCCTCGGGGCGGGCCCGGTGGGATGGGCGGATGATCGGTGCCTGGCGGGTTGAGGTGGTGCTCACCGCCGAGCTCCAGAGCATCCGGCGGTCGGCGGAGTCGCCCGGCGCTCCGGGGCGGGCCCCGGTGGGATGAGCGGATGCACAGTGCCTGGCAGGTCGAGGTGGTGCACACCGCCGACCACGGGACCATCAAGCGTCCGATGACGTCGCCCATCCGCTGGCGCCAGGGAACGGGCCGCGATGGGATGGACGGATGCACAGCGCCTGGCAGGTCGAGGTGGTGCACACCGCCGACCACGGGACCATCAAGCGTCCGATGACGTCGCCCATCCGCTGGCGCCCGGGAACCGGCCGCGGTGGGATGAGCGGATGAACGGTGCCTGGCGGGTCGAAGTGGTGCACACCGCCGACCTGGGGAGCATCCGGCGGTCGGCGGTGCGGGCGCTGCTGTACGAGGTGTTCGATGACATGACCGAGCCCGACTGGGAGCACTGCCTCGGGGGCGTGCACGCGCTGACCGTGGCCGACGGCGGGATCGTGGCCCACGCGGCGCTGGTCGCGCGGCGCCTCGGACATCGTGGTCGCCCCCTGCGGGCCGGCTACGTCGAGGGCGTCGCGGTCCGCCCCGACCGGCAGCGGCAGGGTCTGGGGTCGGCGGTGATGGCACCCCTGGAGCGGATGATCGTCGACGCCTACGAGGTGGGGGCGCTGGCCGCCACGGACGACGGCGCCCGCTTCTACACGGCCCGCGGCTGGCGGTCCTGGGCCGGGCGCACCTGGTCGCTGACCCCGGACGGCGCGGTGCGCACCCCCGACGACGACGACTGCGTGTTCGTGTGGCCGGGTGCGTCGGAGCCACTGGACCTCACGGGCGACCTGCTCGCCGACTGGCGCGACGACTGCGCCTGGTGACCCCGGAACGCCAGAACGGGCGGCACCCGGGGCACGAAGCCTCCGGGTACCGCCCGTGTGCGGGGTGCGCCGCCGTGCGGCGCGGTCCGGCGCCTGACGGTCAGCGCCGGGTGGTCACCACTCCAGGCCGCCACCGGTCTGGTACTCGATGACGCGGGTCTCGAAGAAGTTCTTCTCCTTCTTGAGGTCCATCATCTCGCTCATCCACGGGAACGGGTTCTCCGTCTCGGCGAACAGCGGCTCGAGGCCGATCTGGACGCAGCGGCGGTTGGTGATGAAGTGCATGTACTGCTCGCACTGCGCGGCCGACAGGCCGAGCATGCCGGTGGACAGGGTCTCGCGGCCGTAGGCGATCTCCAGCTCACAGGCCTTGCGCAGCATGCCCGAGATCTCGGCGGCGAACTCGGCCGACCACAGCTCCGGGTTCTCCAGCTTGATCTGGTTGATGACGTCGATGCCGAAGTTCAGGTGGATCGACTCGTCGCGCAGGATGTACTGGTACTGCTCGGCGATGCCGACCATCATGTTGCGCCGGCCCAGCGACAGGATCTGCGCGAACCCGGTGTAGAACCACATGCCCTCGAAGATGACGTAGAAGGCGACGAGGTCCCGCAGGAACGCCCGGTCGTTCTCGACCGTGCCGGTGCGGAATTCCGGATCCTGCAGGTGCTGGGTGTAGTTCAGCGCCCAGGAGTCCTTCTCGGTGATCGAGGGGACCTCGCGGTACATGTTGAACAGCTCGCCCTCGTCGAGGCCGAGCGACTCGCAGATGTACTGGAAGGTGTGCGTGTGCACGGCCTCCTCGAAGGCCTGACGCAGCAGGTACTGGCGGCACTCCGGGTTGGTGAGCTGCCGGTACACCGCGAGCACGATGTTGTTCGCGACCAGCGACTCGGCGGTGGCGAAGAAGCCCAGGTTGCGCTTGAGCATCTGACGCTCGGCGGGGGTGAGCCCGTTCGGCGACTTCCACAGCGCGATGTCGGCCTGCATCGACACCTCGGTCGGCATCCACTGGTTGTTGCAGCCGGCCAGGTACTTCTCCCACGCCCAGTGGTACTTCAGCGGCAGCAGCTGGTTGACGTCGGCGCGGGCGTTGATCATGCGCTTCTCCGAGACCGACACGCGGCCGCCGGAGGTGTCGATGGAGCCGAGGCCGGTCTCCGCCGTCGGGCTGACCGCCGGAGCGGAGGTGGCCGTCGCGGTGGTGAAGGTGGTCTCGGGCGCCTCGGTCGCGGCCGGGGCGAACGTGGTGGCGAAGTCGGTCATGGTGTCAGATCCTTTCGGGCTGGTGAGTGGTCGTCGTCGGAACTTCGACCGTCACTGGCAGGCTTCGCAGTCGGGGTTGTCGATCGAGCACGCCGAGATGTCGCTACCGGCGACCTGGTCGGCCGCGAACGGGTTCAGCTCGATGTCGGGGGTCTTGATCACCGGGCGGGGCGCGGCCGGGGTCGGTGCGGACAGCACCGGCACCGCGGTGGCCGTCGACGGTGCCGGCGCGGCGGGGACCGCTGCCGTCGGCGCCGGGGCGACGACGGCCTGGACCGCGGCCGGAGCGGGAGCCGCGACCGGAGCGGGAGCCGCGGCCGGGGCAGCCACCGGCGCCGAGGTGGCCTGGACGGCGCTGAGCTTGCCGTCGGTGCCGCGCAGCGTCGACTTCTCGACGTGGGTCTTGCTGGTCGAGCGCAGGTAGTAGGTGGTCTTGCACCCGGTGCGCCAGGCCAGCCGGTACAGCTCGTCGAGCTTGCGGCCGTTCGGCTGCGCCATGTACAGGTTCAGCGACTGCGCCTGGTCGATCCACTTCTGCCGGCGCGACGCGGCCTTGACCAGCCACGACCCGTCGATCTCGAACGCGGTGGCGAACAGTTCCTTGACGTCGGCCGGGATCCGGTCGATCGGCCACAGCGAGCCGTCGAAGTACTTGAGGTCGGCGATCATGACCTCGTCCCACAGCCCGCGCTCCTTGAGCACCCGGACGAGGTGCTCGTTGACCACGGTGAAGTCGCCGCTCATGTTCGACTTGACGAACAGGTTGCGGTAGGTCGGCTCGATGGACTGCGCCACGCCGATGATGTTGGAGATGGTGGCCGTCGGGGCGATGGCCATCACGTTCGAGTTGCGCATGCCCTGGCTCTTCACCTTGGTGCGCAGCGAGTCCCAGTCCAGCCGCTGGGTGGCGTCCTGGTCGAGGTCACCGTTGCGGTGCTCACGCAGGATCTCGACCGAGTCGATCGGCAGGATGCCCTTGCTCCACAGCGACCCGTCGAACGAGGCGTAGGCACCGCGCTCCTTGGCCAGGTCCGAGCTCGCCTCGATGGCGAAGTAGGACAGCTGCTCCATCGACGTGTCGGCGAACTCCACCGCGGCGTCGGAGGCGTAGGCGATGCCCAGGTTGTACAGGCTGTCGGCGAAGCCCATCAGGCCCAGCCCGACCGGGCGGTGCTTGAGGTTCGACCGACGTGCCGGCGGGATCGTGTACATGTTGATGTCGATCACGTTGTCGAGCATCCGGACGGCGGTCTTCACGGTCGCGCGCAGTCGCTCGACGTCCAGGCCGTCCGCGGTGGTGTGCGCGGCCAGGTTCACCGAGCCCAGGTTGCAGACCGCGACCTCGTCCTTGGACGTGTTCAGGGTGATCTCGGTGCACAGGTTGGACGAGTGCACGACCCCGACGTGCTGCTGCGGGGAGCGCAGGTTGCACGGGTCCTTGAAGGTGATCCACGGGTGGCCGGTCTCGAACAGCATGGTGAGCATCCGGCGCCACAGGTCGACCGCCTTGATCTGGCGGAACACCTGGATCTCGCCGCGAGCCGCGGCGGCCTCGTACTCGGCGTATTTGCGGCTGAACTCCAGGCCGTAGGTGTCGTGCAGGCCCGGGGTCTCGTCCGGGGAGAACAGCGTCCACACGCCGTCGGCCTCGACGCGGCGGAGGAACTCGTCCGGCACCCAGTTGGCGGTGTTCATGTCGTGCGTCCGGCGACGCTCGTCACCGGTGTTCTTGCGCAGGTCGAGGAACTCCTCGATGTCGATGTGCCAGGTCTCGAGGTAGGCGCAGACCGCACCCTTGCGCTTGCCGCCCTGGTTCACCGCGACCGCGGTGTCGTTGGCGATCTTGAGGAACGGCACGACGCCGGAGGACAGGCCGTTGGTGCCCTTGATGTGGGCGCCGATGCCGCGGACCGGGGTCCAGTCGTTGCCGAGACCGCCGGAGAACTTGGCCAGCAGGGCGTTGTTCTTGATGGACTGGAAGATGTCGTCCAGGTCGTCGTCGACGGTGGTCAGGAAGCAGCTGGACAGCTGCGGCCGGGTGGTGCCGGCGTTGAACAGCGTCGGCGTGGAGCACATGAAGTCGAAGCTGGAGATGAGGCGGTAGAACTCGATCGCCCGCTCCTCGCGGTCGGCCTCCCGGATCGCGAGGCCCATCGCCACGCGCATGAAGAACGCCTGCGGCAGCTCGTAGCGGGTCTCGCGGTGGTGCAGGAAGTACCGGTCGTAGAGCGTCTGCAGACCGAGGAAGGTGAACTGACCGTCGCGCGAGGCGTCGATGGCCGCACCCAGGCGCTCGAGGTCGAATTCGGCCAGCACCGGGTCGAGCTGCCCGAGCTCGATGCCGCGGGCGACGTAGCCGGCGAAGTATCCGGGGTAGACCTCGGCCATGTCGTGGGCGCCGGCCTGGCGGTGCTCACCGGCCAGGTAGGTCAGGGCCTCGGTACGCAGCGTGTCGGCGAGCAGCCGGGACGCGACGAAGGAGTAGTTGGGCTCGGTCTCGACCAGGGCGCGGGCGGCCATGATCGGGGCCAGGCCGAGCTCCTTGGTGCTGATGCCGTCGTACAGGTTGGACGTGGTGCCGGCGTAGACGGCGTCGGCGCTGACGTCGGTCAGGCCCTCGGTCGCCTCGTCGACGATGGCGCGCAACCGCACGGTGTCGAGCAGGCTCGACGATCCGTCGGGGGCGACGACGCTCCACACCGGGGCGCCGCGGCCGGCGGTGGTCTCGGCGTCGCCCTCGGCGGCCTCGCGCTCCTCACGGGCGCGGCGGTGCTCCTCGCGGTACAGGATGTAGGCCCGCGCGACCTTGGCGTGGCCGCCGCGCATCAGCGCGAGCTCGACCTGGTCCTGGACGTCCTCGAGGTTGACGTGACGCTCGAGGCCGTGCCGGCGGGCGAGGGTGCTCGACACCTGCTCGGTCAGCTCGGCGACCAGCGCACGCAGCCGCGACGACGTGCCGGCGGAGTCGCCCTCGACGGCGATGAAGGCCTTGGTGATGGCGACGGCGACGCGACCGGTGTCGAAGGGGGCGGTGGAACCGTTGCGGCGGATCACGGTCATCGCCGTGGCGGGGGTGCCGCCGTTGCGGTACTGACCGGCGTCACCGGGAGCGGTGTCGCCCGCATCGGTGCGGTCCTGGGTGTACAGGTCGACACCGTTGTCGGTGGTGCTCACATTGGGGGCCATGCGCTCTCCTGTCGAGCTCGTGCGTGCGGATCCACTGCTGCCGGTCGACGGAGCCGATCGGCGGGTGCTGCGTGCTGTGCGTGCTGGTGCGGGTGGTGCCGCGACGGCGGGGTGCGAGGCAGCGGATCAGCCGGCCCGGGGGCCACCTGGTACAGCGCCACCGCGGTCCCGGCCATTCCCCGGAGGGAGCAGCGTGCACGTCGTCGTGCGGTCGGTTCGGGCGGTCCGGTGACGGTGGTCCCACGAGGGGATGCACTGTCGTACGGGTCGTACCCGCCGGGGGCCTCGAACAGTACATCTAGGGGCGCTCGATTTCCTAGACCCCACATCTGGTGTCGGCGTGTCCCGGATGCCCATCAGGCAGGTCTACCACCGCACACCGACAGTGACGGTTCACCGGCTGTCCCGGCACCGTCCCCAACGCATCAACACCCGCCCCGCGCCCACCAGCCGCGATGCCCGCGATCCGTCCCCACGGCATCCACAAATGTGTGCACAGAGCACCCCCGGCGGGCTCACGCGGTGCGACCGGCGCCACCCCGCCCCGACGCCCACCGGCGCCGTTCCCGACACGCCCGGGGAGGCGGCGCCGCTAGTGTTCGGAAGGCCGCGGCCCCGACGGAGCGCCGCACCCGCCGGCCACCGGTCCCACGGAGCCGAGCCCGACCGAGGAGTCCGCGTGTCCGCCCTTCCCGCCCAGCTGCCCACCCCCCGCACCGCCGACCCCCGCACGGCCCCGCCGCTGCGCTGGGGCGTGCTGGCCCCCGGCGGCATCGCGAGCTCGTTCGCCGACGCCGTCCGCAGGCACACCGCCCAGGAGCTGGTGGCCGTCGGCTCCCGCAGCGCCGAGCGGGCCCGGTCGTTCGCCGACCGCTTCGGCATCGGCACGGTGCACGACAGCTACCCGGCCCTGGTCGAGGATCCGCAGGTGCAGGCGGTGTACGTGGCCAGCCCGCACTCCGCGCACCACGAGCACGCCCTGCTGGCCATCGCCGCCGGCAAGCACGTCCTGGTCGAGAAGGCCTTCACCCAGACCGCGGCCCAGGCCGCGGAGGTCGCACAGGCCGCCGCCGCGGCGGGCGTCGTGGTCATGGAGGCGATGTGGAGCCGCTTCCTCCCCCACTACGACGTCGTGCGCCAGCTGCTGGCCGACGGCGCCCTCGGCGACCTGGTCACGCTGACCGCCGACCACGGGCAGTACTTCGACTTCGATCCGCGGTTCCGGCTGTTCAACCCGGAGCTCGCCGGCGGGGCTCTGCTGGACCTGGGCATCTACCCGGTCTCGTTCGCCTCGTTCGTGCAGGGCACCCCCGACCGCATCCAGGCCACGGGCACGCTGGCGTCGACGGGTGTCGACGGCCAGGTCAGCGCCGTCCTGAGCAGCGACAGCGGCCTGCAGGCGGTCGTGAACACCACGCTGTTCGCCAAGACGCCGACGACGGCGTCCATCTCGGGGACCCGGGCGCGCATCGAGATCGCCGGTGACTTCTACATGCCGCAGCCCGTCACCCTGATCGACCGCGACGGCGACCGACGCACCTGGGACGGCAACACCGTGCACGGCCACGAGGGCCTGGCCTACGAGGCGGCGGAGCTGGCGCGTGTGGTCGCCGACGGGCGCACCGGGTCCGACCTGCTGCCGGTCGCCGAGACGCTGGCCATCATGGGCACCCTGGACGAGCTGCGCCGGCAGGTCGGCGCGGCACTGCCGGGCGACTGACTCCGCCGGCGTCCGGGGCTCAGGTGCCGGCGTCCAGCGCGCGCATCCGTTCGGCGTGCGCCCTGGCGACGGCGCGGACGGCGACCTCCGGGTCCTCGCCGGCCGCGCCGGCCGCGTAGGCCAGCCGGAAGACCTGCTCGGCCCACCCGTCCCCGGCGGGCAGGTCGGCGTGGGCGTCGAACTTGCGGGCCCGGGCCCCGAGCTTGCCGGCCAGCGCCATCGACGGCGCCGCCATCGCGACCCCGGCCAACGGCCCGGAGCGGCCCTTCTCGGTCTTCTTCAGCTCGTCCCAGCGCTGCTGCTGCTCGTCGGCGTCGGTGAGCGCGGCGTCGTCGGCGAAGACGTGCGGGTGGCGGCGGACCAGCTTGTCCACGAGGTCACCGGCGACGTCGTCGATGGTGAAACCGTCGGCCGACCCGGCGCGTTCGGCCGCAATCCGGGCATGGAAGAGCACCTGCAGGAGCACGTCGCCCAGCTCCTCGCGCACGGCGGCCGCGTTCCCGTCCTCGATGGCCTGGACCAGCTCGAAGCACTCCTCGACGAGGTAGCGCACGAGGGAGGCGTGGGTCTGGGCGGCGTCCCACGGGCACCCGCCCGGGGACCGCAGGCGGTCCATCACGGCCACCGCTTCGAGCAGGGCGGCGCCGGGGGCGGGTCGGGACGGGGGGACGGCGGCGGGGTCGGTCACCCGCCCAGTGTCGCGCAGCCGGTCAGCCGGTGACGGCGATGGGGTTGTCCTCCTCCGGCACGACACCGGCCAGGAAGCGGCGCAGCAGCGAGCTGGAGGTGTGCATCGTGTACGGGAAGTAGACGACCTCGACGCCGACGGTGGCGAAGTCGGCCTCGAGCTTGCGGCCCTTGGCCGTGCCCCGCCAGTCGTCGCCCTTGAAGATGATGTCGAAGCCGACCTCGCGCCAGGTGTCGAGCTTGTCGGGGACGACCTCGGCGACGGCCTCGTCGACGTAGCGGATGCTGCGGACGATCTCCAGCCGCTCGGCGAGCGGGACGACCGGGGACTTGCCCTTGGTCAGCTGGCTCATCTCGTCGGAGACGACACCGGCGATGAGGTGGTCGCACTGGGAACGGGCGTGCTTGAGGATGTTGAGATGGCCGATGTGGAACAGGTCGTACACACCCGGTGCGTATCCGATGCGCGTTGTCATTCCCGGTCCTCGAGTTCGTCAGGGCGCCGTTCTCACGCGCCACCGTCCAGTGCATTCATCGCAAATGGAGTACAGGTTGTGACGCCAAGCGCCTGTGATTTGGTCCACACGACGATTGTCACCCGAATGCCAGCTGCAATCTGACGTACTGTAACCCGGAGGAAAGCGCCTCCGCAGTGGTTCCGCGGAATCGGTTCAGACCTCCCGCCGCAGGTCGGCGCGCTGCTCGCCGGCCGGGGGCGGACGCCTCCCGGAGCACCGCCGCCCGGGCGGGCGGCTGCGCCATCGGGTGCCGCACCTCGCGGCCGGACCGCACCGCGGCCGGCGTCCCGACGCCCGGTGACGGGTCACGTTTTGTCAGCCGTCGGTTGTTCTGTCACGTTGATGGTGCCCCCGGGCGGATCGACCTCGATACTCCGACAGTGATGTCCGGTCGCGCGATCTCCAGCGTCGGCCTGTACCGCCCCCTTTTCGTTCCGGCTAATGAAAGACAGACGATGAAACTCTCCGTGATCGGATGCGGTTACCTCGGTGCCGTCCACGCCGCGTGTATGGCGAAGATGGGCCACGAGGTCGTCGGTATCGACCTGGACACCGCCAAGATCGAGGCGCTCGCCAAGGGGCAGGCACCGTTCTTCGAACCCGGACTCCCCGAACTGCTCACCGAGGCGATGGCCACCGGCCGGTTGCGTTTCGCCTCCGACATCGCCGCCGCCAAGGGCAGCCAGGTCCACTTCGTCTGCGTGGGCACCCCGCAGCGCAAGGGCGAGAACGCCGCCGACCTGACCTACGTCAACGGCGCGTTCGAGTCGCTCGTGCCGCACCTGAGCGACGGCGACCTGGTCGTCGGCAAGTCCACCGTCCCGGTGGGCACCGCCAAGCGGATGGCCGACCTGATCGACGCGGGCACCGCCGACGCCTCGCTCGCCTGGAACCCGGAGTTCCTCCGTGAGGGCTTCGCGGTCAAGGACACCCTGCACCCCGACCGGCTGGTCTACGGCGTCGCCTCCGGCGAGGAGTCCGACCCGGCCACCGCCATCCTGGACGGCGTCTACGCGACCCCGCTGTCGGAGGGCACC
This sequence comes from Nakamurella deserti, assembly GCF_003260015.1. Lineage (NCBI taxonomy): Bacteria > Bacillati > Actinomycetota > Actinomycetes > Nakamurellales > Nakamurellaceae > Nakamurella > Nakamurella deserti. The sequence continues at coordinate 242,468 of NZ_QCXS01000003.1, forward strand.
CCCCGGCTCGTCGCCGACTTCGCCACCGCCGAGCTGGTCAAGGTGGCCGCCAACTCGTTCCTGGCCACCAAGATCTCCTTCATCAACGCGATGGCCGAGCTGTGCGAGGCCACCGGCGCCGACGTGACCAAGCTGGCCGACGCGATCGGGCACGACGTGCGCATCGGCCGCCGCTTCCTCAACGCCGGTCTCGGTTTCGGCGGCGGCTGCCTGCCCAAGGACATCCGCGCCTTCATGGCGCGCGCGGGCGAGCTCGGTGCCGACGAGGCGCTGACCTTCCTGCGCGAGGTCGACAACATCAACATCCGGCGTCGCCGGCGCATGGTCGAGCTGACCCAGGAGATCTGCGGCGGGACCCTGGCCGGCGCCCGCGTGGCCGTCCTCGGCGCGGCGTTCAAGCCCGACAGTGACGACGTCCGTGACTCCCCCGCTCTCGACGTCGCGGCCATCATCGGTCAGCGCGGCGCCACCGTCGTCGTCACCGACCCGGAGGCGATCCACACCGCGCAGCGGCTCCGCCCGGAGCTGACCTACGTGGAGACCGCCGACGAGGCCGCCAAGGGCGCCGACGTGGTGCTGCTGCTCACCGAGTGGAAGCAGTTCCGCGAGCTGGATCCGACGACCTTCGGCGACACGATGACCGGCAAGCGGATCCTCGATGGCCGCAACGTGCTCGACCCGGCCGCCTGGCGTGCCGCGGGCTGGACCTACCGCGCCCTCGGACGTCCGTGACCGGTTCCGCCCAGAACCCGGAAGGCCCCGCGCGGGCCTTCCGGGTTCTCGTCGTCTGTACCGCCAACCAGTGCCGGTCGCCGATGGCCGAGTACCTGCTGCGGGACGCGCTGCGGGCCGCCGGCATCCCCGCGGACGCGACCGCCGACCTCGCCGACGGGCGTCCGGCCGCCGGCTGGTCGGTCGGCTCGGCCGGCACCCGCACCCGCGGTGGCCGCCCGATGGATCCCGCCGCGTCGACGGTGCTGGCCGAGCGGGGCATCGACGGATCCGGATTCGTCGGACGCGCCCTCACCCCGCAGTTGATCCGGGACGCCGACCTGGTGCTGGCGGCGACGCGGGAGCACCGCGGCGCGATCGCCTCACTGCTCCCCGCGGCGCTGTCGCGGCTGTTCACCATCCAGCAGTTCGGCTACCTGGCCGCCGCCGCCCAACCGGGCACCGTCACCGATCCGGTCGACGCCGGGTTCGACCTGCTGGCGCGGGCCCGGGCCGCACGTTCCCAGGTACCCGGCAGGACGGTCGAGGACGACCTGGCCGATCCGGTGGGCCGGCCGGTCGAGGACTTCCGGCGGTGTGCCGGTGAGCTCGACGACGCCATCCGGGGAATGCTCCGCACTGTTCCGCCGCGCTGACCCGCCGGCGCCGGCGGCCCGTCACGGTTGTCGCGGGGCGGCCCGACGGTCGCCACCCGGCGGACGCCTCACTTCCGGCTGGAACCGCTGCCCGCCGCGTGCCGCGACGAGGCCTTGTCGGAGCCGCCGGGCTGCGTCGCCGCCGGGCTGGTCCTGGCCGAGGAGATCGGCGTGAGGGTGGGGGCCGACATCGGCTCCAACGGCGCGGCGCGCTTCGTGGGGTCGTCCTCGTAGTAGCCGTAGCCGTCGTAGCCGGTGGCCGCGGCACCCTTGCGGGGCACCATCGACAGCACACAGCCGAGGATGCGGGCGTCCACGGCCTCCAGCGAGTACAGCGAGGCGTTGACCTGGTTGCGGGTGGTCTTGCCGTACCGCACGACCACGACCACCCCGTCGGCGAGGGTGGCGGCCACAGCGCCGTCGGTCACCGGCAGCAGCGGCGGGGTGTCGATGATGACCAGGTCGAACAGGGTCCGCAACTCGGCGAGCAGGTTGACCATGTTCTGGCTGCCCAGCATCTCTGACGGATTCGGCGGCACCGAACCGCTGGGCAGCACCATCAGCCCGTCGGTCCCCCACGGCTGCAGGACGTCCTGCACCGCGACCTGACCGGCGAGCACGTTGCTCAGCCCGACCGCGCGCTCGAGGCCGAGGTAGTCAGCGGCGCGCGGACGACGCAGGTCGGCCTCGATGAGCAGCACCCGGCGGCCGGTCTCGGCGGAGACGATGGCGAGGTTGACCGCGGTGCTGGACTTGCCCTCGCTGGCCACCGAGGACGTCACCACGAGCACCTGGACCGGCTTGTCGACGTCCATGAACTGCAGGTTGGTCCGGATCTGCCGGTAGTTCTCCGCGCGGATCGACCGTATCTGGTCGCCGATCAGCACGGGCGACTTCTTCGCCCCCGAGTCCAGACCGACGGCGCCGAGGACGGGGAGCCCGGAGGCGGTCCGCAGCGCGTCGATCGTCCGCAGCGTGGTGTCGGTCAGGCCGCGGATGGTCGCCAGCACGAAGCCGAGCACGAGCCCGGCGAGCAGGCCGAGGGCGAGGTTGACCGTCTTCCGGGGTGACACCGGGTCGGGGTTCAAGGTGGGCCCCGAGGTCACAACCATCTTGACCGTCGAGCCCTGGACGCCTTCTTCGCTCGTACGGTTGTCGAGACCGTCGATGAGCGGGCCGAACTCCTGCGCGACCGCATCGGCCAACTGCAGGGAACGGTCCCTCGAGGAGTCGACGACGGTGACCGTGATCAGCACGGTGTTGAGGTCCGACGCCGCGGACAGCATGCCGGCGACCTCGGACGGAGACAGATCGAGGCCGGTCCGGGCGATCAGGCGTTCCGCCAGCGCGTCGCTCTTGACGAGCTTGTTGTAGGACTCGATCTTGGCCACGGCGTACTGATTGGCCTGGAAGGCGTTACCGCCGGCCGCGTCGGTCGGGGTCGACACGTAGAAGGTCACGTCGCTCTCGAACCGGGGCGTACTGGTTTCGTTGTACGCGGTGGCCGCGCCCACTCCGAGAACCGCCAGGAGCGCGATCACCCACCAGTTCTTGCGGATGATGCGGAAATACGCTTGCAGGTCCATGGCGTGTCCGCCCCTCCGACAGGTGTGTGCTGGACCGTCCGATCCATCGAGCGCATCGCATTCTGTGATGTCATCGTCCCCCAGCACAGCACGGCGCGCCCTCTATGTTACGCGCAGTACTGCTTTGATTCCGGACAGTATGCAGACTTTCCCGGCTCGGGACGACTCGCCGGGCCGGTCGGTGACCTGCCGCCGCGGCCCCGGGCCGGCCGTTCAGGCACGGGAGTGCCGGCCGCGTGCCACCGCGTCGCGGACGGACGGGACCCGGACCGGCGAGCGGCCGACCGGTGTACCCGGGGGGCGGCGGACCGATGCCGGGGGTCGGGTCCGCGTCCGGGGCACCGCCCGACGCGGCGCACCCACACCGGCCGGTCCGTGCTCGACGACCGCCGACCCGCCGTCGGCATCGGGCTCCGCCGGCCGGCGGGCCAGGAGGAGGAAGGCGAAGGGCAGCACCGTCGGGACGAGGAAATTGGCGTTGTCGACGTAGGTGAAGGACTTCTCGAACAGGCACGCGCCGGCGAGAACGGCCAGCCAGGTCACGCCGAACAGGTCGCCGTGGACCGCGGACCGCGTCGCCCGGACGACCCCGGCCCACAGCTGCGGCACGACGGCGAGGGCGAACACGATCCCGCCGGTGACGAGGAACTGGACCAGCTGGTTGTGCCCGTGGAAGACGCTGCCGGCGATACGGCTGGAGGAACTGCCGATCACCTCGTACCAGTTCGCACCGAGCCCGAACCAACGGTCCGAGCTCCACGCTCGCAGGCTCACCAGCCAGACCAGCCCCCGGTTGGTGAACGCGGTCTCCGTCGTCGTCACCAGCGGCACCACGCAGACCACGACGAAAGGCACCAGGACCACGAACGGCGCGACCAGCTGCCGCAACACCGGCCTGGTGACGCGGACCACCAGGTAGGCCACCGTTCCCACCGCGAGGGCGAGCATCGCCCCGCGGGACGCACTCCACACCACGGCGAAGGTCGCCACCGCGGCGAGACCGTAGCGCCACCACCGACGGCGCACGAGGAACACGGCCGGCAGCCCGAGCGCGAGGAACTGCCCGAGATTGTTCCCCTGGGTGAAGACCCCGACCAGCAGCCCGCCGGGGATGATCTGCTTGTCGTCGACGATCACCTCCCCGCTGGCCGACCGGAAGATGGCGTGCGTGGGCATCGTCACCGCGAGCAGCACCGACACCACCGCGGTCGCACCGATCAGATAGCCCAGGATCTCCAGTCGGCGCAGATCCGGTTTGAGGATCCAGACCGCGATCACGATCAGCGGATAGCAGACCCCCTCCTCGAGCAGGCGGGCCGGGACGTAGACGTCACGGACCGCGATGTAGGCCCACGGGATCAGCAGACACAGCAGCAGACCCGAGCTCCGCCATTCCAGGGTGTTGAGGTAGCCCAGGATGATCAGCGCACACACGGCGATGACCGCGATGTACAGGCCGAAGTCGGCGAGTGCGGCGACGCGGCTGTAGGGCGCGCTGGCGACACCGACGCTGTTCCGGTATTTCGGCGACAACACCGACTGGATGATCTTGGGAACGATGATCCATGCCCAGACCACCCCGATCAGCCCGGCGGTCCAGAGCGTCCGGGTCCATTCGGTGCGGTCTGCCGACCGGACCTCGGGCAACGGAAATGCCACCGGGCTCCTCCTCGGGGCTTCGATCATCGTCCCCACTGTCGACACGCAGAGTAGTCAGAATCTCACGGGTCGACGGTTCGGTGGGTCGCTTTCGCGGGACTGGCCCGAGGAACGCATCGCGTCCCCGGTGGCGGACGCCCGGGTGGATGGGGAATCGCCGAGCCGCGGCGCGGCCCGGGTCGGGCCGCGCCGAGCCGCGTCATCCGAGACGGAGGTTGTCCACCCGGGCCGTGATCGGCGCCCCGTCCGATCCTGACGACAGGTACGCCTGGAGCGAGAACCCGCCGCCGCTCTGCAGCGCCGCCGTCGTGTCCGTGCGGGTCAGCGCGAACCCGGCGGGCTCGGCGGTGCCCACCTTCCAGGCCTTCACGGCGAGCGCGGTGGACCCACCTCCGACGGCCTGGAACCGGACGCGGACCACATCCCCCGGCGCGTACACGAGCCCCGGCACGGTCGCGGTACCGAGGGACGTGGAGGCGCCGTTGACCAGCCGGGACAACGACACCGTTACCGCACCGCCCGGGAGGAACTTCGCTGAGGTGACGTATCCGGACGACGCCGCACGGCGGGTCGTCATCGTGGCGTACACCCCGTTACCCGTGGTGGGCAGGCCGCTGAGCGTGATGTCGACCGTCCCGTCGATGTCCCGTTGGGACACCGTGTCCAGCGATGCGGTCGGACCCGCGCCGGGGGCGTTCAGCGACAGCTGTCCGGCGCCGCCGGACACGCTGAACCGGGTCGTCCCACCCGCGGCCGACCAGGCCTGGCCGCTGTCCGTGGATCCCCAGCCACCGGTGACCGTGCGTTCGAACGTGTCGGTCACCCCTGCCGTCGGCGCGGCGGTGACCGTGACGGCGCGGGACGTCGTCGCCGTCGCACCACGGTCGTCGGTGACGGTCAGCTGCACCGTGTACTGACCGGCGGTCGCGTAGGTGTGGCCGGCCGTGGCTCCACTGTCCGCCGGTGACCCGTCCCCCCAGTTCCAACTGTGCGCGGCGACGGTGCCGTCGGGATCGCTGGACGCGCGCCCGTCGACCGAGACAGCCAGTCCCGTGACCGTCGCGGTGAACGACGCCGTCGGCGGCTGCGTGGCCGGCGCCGTGACCGTGACGGTCCGGCTGGTGCTGCTCGACGCACCGGCCTGATCGGTGACGGTGAGCGTCACCGTCCGGGTGCCCGCGGTCGCGTAGGTGTGGGTCGCCGTGACCCCCGACGACGCGGCCGTTCCGTCCCCCCAGTTCCAGCTGTAGGCGGTCACGGTGCCGTCCGGGTCGATCGAACCGGAGCCGTCGACGGACACGCCGAGGCCGCTGGTCTGCGCGGTGAACGACGCCGTCGGCGTCTGGTTGCCGGCGGCGGCGGTGCCGACGGCCCGGTGTTCGGCGATGGTGGCGGCGGACAGGGCCACCGGGTAGACCGCGACGTCGTCGAGTGAGCCGGCGAAGTAGTCGCTGGTCGGCCTGGCGGCCCAGCCGTTCAGGTTGTCCCCGCCGACCCGCCAGTACCCGGAGAAGTACTGACCGGAGGTCACGTCGGTCCGGGAGGCCACGCGTGTCCCGTCGACGTACAGCGCCATCCCGCCGGTCCCCAGGGTCGCGGCGACGTGGTGCCAGGCTCCGTCGCGGTAGGTCCCGGTCGAGTTGACCGTGCGGGCGGAGCCACCGTTGACCCCGAAGTACACACGCCCGGTGTTGTCCAGGTAGATCTGCCGGTCGTAGCTGGTCGAGGCCCCGCTGGCGCGGTTGCCGAAGCCGATGATCTTGCCGCCCGCGGTCGTCGTCGTCCGGAACCAGCCCTCGACGGTGAAGGTGTCCGGTCCCTGGACGGGAACGGTGGTGCTCATCGTGGACGCCGAGGTACCGGCGAAGGTGGTCGCCGTGTCGGGATCGTTGCGGACGGCACCCGCAGCCCCACGGGTCACCGAGGTGACGGCGGCGTCGGTGAACCCGGCCGTGTCGGCGGCGACGGCGCCGCCGGACTCACCGAGCCGCCAGAACTGTGCGGCCCCGTCGGCCAGTACCCGGTTCACGTACGGACGCGCCGGTGCCGAGGACGGGGTGATGGAGGTCGTGGCACCGCCGACGGTGTTCTGGTACGGATCGGAGGCCTCCACCCGGTAGGTGTGGGTCCCCGGGCTGAGCCCGGTGTCCACGCAGGACAGGCTCGGCCTCTCCCAGAAGGTGGAGTTCCGGGTCACCGTGCACACCGGAGCGGCGGTGTTGCCGTCCCGGATCACCCGGTAGGTCAGGCCGAGGTCGTCCCGGTCCCAGTTGGTCTGCCAGCTGACGCGCACCGACGTCGGGGACAGCGCGGTCAACCGGGGCGCCGTTCCGGCCCCGCTCACCCGCGGGCCCTGGTCGTTGGGGGCGGCGCTCTTCACGCGGAACCGGACGAGGCCGGCCTGCGCGACGCCGTTGACGGTGGGGAACTCGCCGCCGAGCACGACGTACTCGGAGTTGGCGGTGATGTCCCACGCCGCCTGCGCCTGACCGGTGACGTCGCCGACGGCGACGTCGGGGAACCAGTTGTACAGGGACGGGCTCGGGAACCCGAACCAGTCGAAGTAGCCGAGGCGGTCGTGGTCGACGGTGCCGGTCGCATCGCGGGTGAACGCCAGCGCGTGCCGCATGTTGGTGTACCAGGGCTCGCTCTGCCAGAAACCGCCGATGTTGCCGCAGAAGTGGGCGTGGCTGACCGTGTAGACGATCCCGTTGGCGACGGCGGTGTCGTAGGTGTCGCCGTGGCAGTCCTCGATCCACTGCACGTCACCCGTGCCGGGGTCGAGCCGGAACGCGCCCTCGAGGTTGCCGCCGGTGCCGAACCGGTACCCGCTGCCGTAGATCGAGGTCCCGTCGGTGGTCAAGCTGAGGATGGCCGAGTTCGTTCCGGCGTTGCGGATGGCGTTGGTGGCGTTCCACGGCAACCGGGCTCCGGTCGTGGGGCTGATGGCGGCCATACCGTAGGCGGCACCGCCACCCACGTTCTGGAACGAGCCGCCGACCACGAGCTTGCTGCCGTCCGGGGCCATGACCATGGAGTTCACCGTGCCGTCGGCATTCGGGTTCCACCCGAGCAGGGCGCCGGTGGACGCGCTGAACGCCGCGAGCCGCCCACGGGGCACCCCCCGGGAGTTGGAGAAGCTGCCGCCGACGAACACCGTGCTGTCGGTGGCGACGATGGCCCGAACCACGTAGTCGACGTTCGGGTCGAACGCGGTGATCAACTGGCCGGTCGCGGTGCTGAACGCCGCGATGCGGGTCTTGGTGCTCCCGTTGACGGTGCGGAAGTCCCCACCGACGTAGATCCGTGATCCATCCGGTGACGCCGTGACGGCACGCACCTGGCCGTTGATGACCGGCGCGAAACCGGCGTTGAGGACGCCGGTCCGGATGTCGTAGGACAGCAGATGGGTGCGTGTCACCTGCCCCGCGCCGTTGACCGGGACCCCGGCCGGCCGCGCGGTGGCGAAATTGCCACCGGCGTAGACGGTGTTACCGACGATGGCCTGCTGCCAGACGACGCCGTCGACCTGCGCCGTCGGCAACGCGTCCGCCGAGGCGAGCTGGGTCGGCGGGGTCAGCACCGGTCCCGGTGCGGCCGCCGCCACTCCGGACCCGCCGTGCACCACCCCGGCGCCCGCCAGGACCGCCACCGTGAGAAGGACGCGCCACCGTTGCCGCGAGATGTTGAACATGGTTCCTGTCCGCCGATCGGGCAGCATCCGTCGTACGCGGGGCACGGTCGTCCCCCGGGCCCAGCGCACCGTGCCCGGGACCGCGGCACCGGGAGCGCGGCTGTCCCGCCGACGGATCCTGCAGTCGATGTCCGGCGCCGTAGCGTCGGCCTGAATTCGGACAAAGGTAACGCAATCACCCGCTGGATGAGGTCGGAGGTCACGGGCTGCATCCGAGGATCACCCGTCGGAGGACCAGCGGTGCACCGTCGGGGAGTCCCGACGCGTCCGCTCTTCGATCGCGCCGCCCCGGCCGGGTGGGTGCGCCCTCAGTAGCCCGACGGGCGACGCAACGCTCCCACCAGGATCGCGATGATGACGCCGTCGACCCGCCACCGGGTGACGGCATACCGTGCTCTGGCAGCCGGTGACGGCAGCGTGGTGCTGCGGACGACGTTCCAGGGCAGCGACACCGACCGGAACAGCTGCCCGGCGAGCAGCCGCAGCAGGTAGCGGCGGGTGTGTGGCCGGCGCGCGGCCTTGCGCACGATGCCACTGGTGGTACGGACCGTCTTGGTGCGCAACTCCGTCCACGTGTCCCGTGCGGGGTGGGCGACCCACGCCTGCGGCACATAGACCTGCACGCCACCGCCGTCGCGCACCCGGCGCCCCCACTCCGCGTCCCCACCCGAGACCAGGTCCGCATCGAAGACTCCGACGCGATCGAAGACCGAACGCCGCGTCACCATGTTCGCGGTGACCGCGAAGCCGTTCCGTACGTACCGCTCCTGCGGGAACCCCTCGTTGAACTCGAACCATTCCGGCCCGTTCACCGGGCGGCCGTGCGCGTAGGCGAGTTCCACCCGACCGCCGACCATGTCGACCTCGGGTCGGGCGAGGAGGACGTCGACGGCGCTGCGCACCCAGCCCCGGTCGGGCAGGCAGTCGGCGTCCGTGAACGCGAGGATCTCACCGGTCGCGACGGACAGGGCCCGGTTGCGTGCCCGGTAGGAGCCGGGGCCCGGTTCGTCCAGAACCGTCAGGCGGTCGTCCGTCGGCAGCACCGCCGCCGGCGGCGACGCGGAACCGTTGTCCACCACGAGGATCTGGTACCTCGACGCGGGATAGTCCTGGGCGAGCAGCGCGTCGACGCATCTGCGCAGCAGCTCGAAGCCGTCCCGGACGGGGACGATGACCGACACCCGGGGCAGCGTCTCGCCACCGTCCGATCCGGCCGTTCCGGCGACGTTCACGAAGTCACTCCCCTGCGATCCCTGGTCCTGTACCGTCGCCTGCGCAACCGCCTCTCGGCGGGTCCGCATCCACTGCCACCCGCCCTGAGGGACTTCGCTCAATGCTCGACGCCGCCCGTGTCCACACACGCTCCGGTACAACCGGGTCGCGGTGTGTGACCGAGGTGGAAACTAGCAGCCGCACCCCGGGGCCCGCAGAGATACGGACACGTTGGTCATGAGCCTGGGCGACCGGGCGGCACGCGGCAGCAAGGTCGTCCTGCTGACCCAGGCGGTGCGGGCAGGTCTGCAGTTCGCCTCGATGATCATCCTGGCGCGACTGCTGGATCCGAGCGTCTTCGGACTCGTCGCCATGGTGACCGCGGTGATCGGCATCGCCGACCTGGTACGTGATTTCGGCCTGTCGTCGGCGGCCATCCAGTCCCCGACCCTGTCCCGGGACGAACGCACCAACCTGTTCTGGGTCAACCTCGGGTTCGGTGCTCTGTGCACCGCGGTCGTCGCCTCGTGCGCTCCGCTCATCCAGGCGATCTACGACCAGGCCGGCCTGACGCCGATCATCCTGAGCCTGTCGGCGGTGTTCTTGATCAGTGGGGCGAACACCCAGTTCCGAGCCGACCTCACACGTTCCATGCGCTACGGGAAGCTGGCCGCGGCCGACATCACCGCACAGGCGGTGGGCATCGCCGTGGCCGCCGGACTGGCGGTCGCCGGCGCCGGCGTCTGGGCGCTCGTCGCCCAGCAGCTGACGGTGGCGATCGTCTCGCTGGCGATGAACGTCGTCTCCACACGGTGGCTCCCGGGACCACCCCGCCGCCGGGTCTCCCTGCGGCGCTTCTTCGCCTTCGGATCCAGCCTGTTCGCGACCCAGGCGCTGACCTACCTGACGAAGAACGTGGACAACATCGCGCTCGGCGTCTACTCCGGCCCGTACCAGCTCGGCCTGTACAGCCGGGCGTACCAGCTGCTGATGACGCCGCTCAACCAGATCAACGCCCCGATGACCGGCGTCGCCCTGCCGGTCCTGTCCAAGATCCAGGACGACGACGAACGGTTCGCCCGGTATCTCGGGCGAGCTCAGCTGGTGGCCTGTTACCTCACCGCCTCGATCTTCGCTGTCGCCGCCGGAGTCAGCGGGCCTCTCACCCTCGTGCTGTTCGGAGAGGCCTGGGCTCCGGTCGCGCCCATCTTCGCCATCCTCGCCATCGGCGGGATCTTCCGGTCGATCCAGCAGATCGCCTACTGGACCTACCTGGCCAAGGGACGGACCGGAGCCCAGCTGAAGATGATCCTGGTGACCCGACCGCTGATGATCGCGATCATCCTGGCCGGCGTGCCCTGGGGACCGATCGGGGTGGCGGTGGGCCACACGGTCGCCTACTTCCTGTTCTGGTTGGTGTCGGTCCGCCACGTCGGCCGGGTGACCGGCGTAGACAGCGCCCGCCTGCTGCGCAACGCTGTGCGCCCCGTGGCGCTGGTGAGCCTGCCCGCGGGCGCCGTCGCCTTCGCCGCCACGCTGCTGCCGCTGCCCCCGCTCGCCGACCTGGGGGCCGGGGTCGTTGCGGCCGGCCTCTTCGTCGTCCTGATGATCGCCGTCGTCCGCCCGGTACGGGAGGACGTCTCGGTGTTGCGTGATTTCGTCCGGCGGGCCGGCGGTCGTTCGACCTGATCGGCTCCGTCCTTCCGGGCCTGCGGGCATGGGCCCGGGACGTGGCCGTGGTCACACCACGACATCGCGGCGGGACATCGGCCCCACCGACGGGCCGGTCTGCGGTCACCCACCGTCGTCACCGCGGCGACTTCGAGCCCGACGCAGGCGCGGGACCGCCACGTGGCGGTGACCGGAGGCAGCGGACGGGCACTCCCGGTGACCCGCCGCACCGGCACGGGTACGAGAGGTCCGGCCTGCCGGCCAGGAACTCCACTCAGCGGGGTGACACAGGGACCTCGATGGCGTTCGCGGTGACCGTCGGTGCACGTTGACGCTGCGTGATGGAACACCGCGGACTGACGGCACGCTCCCGGACCGGCTCGCCGGCTACCGTGCGCCACGCCGACCTGCGGTTTTGCGAACGCGCCGTCACTCAACGCTCTTGTCCATCACTATGCGTAGCGATACGGTCGTCCGCAGTCACAGAAGGTCACCGTCGCGCCGTTCGAGCCGGCACCCGCGGAATCCTTCCTCAGCCACTGCCAGCCAGAAGGATTCGCCATGCCCGGTCCCGCCGCCCCCGTCCGCACCGCACCCACCCGGCCCCGCTTCGGCCTGGCCCGCCGGTGGGGCCTCGTCGCACTGGCGGCGACGGTGCTCGGCACCGGCGTGATGTCCACGGCCGGCTCCGCCGAGGCGGCGGCCGGCTCCACCATCGAGATCATCGACGCCATCAGCCTCTCCGCGTCGACCAGCTACCGCACCGTCGGGTTCGAGAACATGCCCAACGGTCCCGTCACCCCGCAGGCGTTCAACGACGCCGTCGGGGCGACGAACAAGAACACCGCCGCCTACGACGACATGTCGATCGTCTCCGACGGGCGTGGCGGCAAGGCCGTCCGCACGGTCCTGAGGGCAGGCACCACCCACAGCCTCCCGACCAAGACCGACAACGGCAACAACCTGTTCATCGCGCTCCCCGGCAGCTACGACGAGGCCTGCATGAGCTACGACATCCGGTTCGACCGCGACTTCGACTGGTCGCTGGGCGGCAAACTGCCCGGACTCGAGGGGGTCGCCCCGGGCACCTCGCTCGCCGCACCGACCGGCGGTAACAACACCGACAAGGGGTGGTCGGGACGGTTGATGTGGCTCGGCCCCAAGGCCTACAAGTGGGCGGGCCCGCTCAACATGGCGGTGAGCTACATGTACCACCCGGGACAGGCCGGAACCTACGGAGACAACGTCCGCTGGAACACAGCCTTCGTCGCCGGCCAGTGGCACACGGTCAAGCAGTGCCACTCGATGAACACCGTGGGCAAGGCCGATGGCGTCCTGCGCGCCTGGATCGACGGGAAGCTCGTCGTCGACGACACCAGCTATGTCTACCGGGTCCGCAACGACGTCCACATCTCGCACATCGTCTTCAGCATCTTCCGCGGCGGCAACACCCTGGACTGGGCCGGCAGCCGGGACAACTTCATCGACATCGACAACATCGCCATCACCAGCTCCTGACCCGGGCACGGTCGATTCCACCCCCGCCCCCCTGCAGCCATGTGCTGCAGGGGGCGGGGGATTTGCCGTTCCCACCACCATGCGCGCGCATGCGTGTGATTTCGACCCGGACAAACATCGCGAACCGCGCCGGACGCTGATCGTGATTCGCGCCACAACGAGCAACCCGTGCACCGAAAGGAAATCCGACAGTTCGCCCGGAAGGCCCGTCCCGGTGATTGCGTCATCGGAGGTCGACACACCGCCGGGGCTGTGTGTGCTCGGCCACACCGCCCGACGAAAGCCCTGCTGAGGGCGTGCCCGGGGCCGGATCGGCCGGTGAGGTCTCCCACCGTTGGTGCGCACTACCGCATCCATCCGGTGACCACCCGAGGGCGGCAGAGGCGCCGCAGTCCCCGCCGAGCCGTCCTGAGCCGACCGTAGTTCACCCTTTCAGCTCAAGGGATCACCGAACGGGCCTGCGTCATCCGGGTTCTCCAGGCGCCTTGCACCCGGCCGGGGCCACACCCCGGGCGGACTGCCACGCCCGGGTCTGCCGGCGGGCACACGTTCCGAGTTCCCGCCGTACCCGGGCGTGGTAGTGGAACCGTCCGCACGTCTTTCCAGCGTTAGTCATCGGCATTACTGTCCCGACAGGTCACGAGGAGATCACGCATTCATTGACGAATACCCGTTTCGGCGCACTCATCGAGTGGCCGTCACCGCGTCCTCCCTTTTCCCGTGCCGTCCCTTTCCCGGTGGCGTGCACATCCAGCAGCTGAACAGAGGACGTCACCCATGCCCATTTGTCAGAAGGCCCCGGGATCTTCCTGGAGAGCCGCTCTGCGACGCCGGTCCACCCGCGCCGCCGTCGTGGGGATCACTCTCTCGACCCTGGCCACCGCAGTCATGGCCGTCCCGTCCGCCCAGGCCGACGACGTACCGCTGACCGTGGACAGCTTCACCCGGGCCGACGGCGCCGGGTGGGGTACAGCTCCCGACGGCGGTGAGTACACGACCACCGGTTCCGCCGACTTTTCCATCGTCGGCGGGAAAGGCGTGATCACCGGGCTCCAGCCCGGGAAGTCCGCCGGCGCGTTCCTCGATGATGTCTCGACCACCGAGGCCCTGGTGGAGTCCGTGGTCACGGTTCCGGCCGGTGACATCTCCGAACTCCGCCTGCACCACACCGTCGAGGCGCGGCGGCAGGACGACGGTTCCGCTTACCGCGGACGCGTGCTCATCGGCCCGGGCGGTGCCCTCACCGTCAGTGTGAGCCGGCTGTCGGGCGGCGTGGACACCGGTCTCGGATCGGTCCCCTTGTCCGTGAGCGCCGCAGCCGGACAGGATCTTGCGCTGCAGATGCAGGTCACGGGCACGGATCCGGTCACCGTGGAGCTCCGTGCCTTCCCGGCGGGCGAGGCCACGCCGGCCTGGCAGCAGACGGTCACCGACGCCGCTCCGGAGAAGATCGCGGCGGCCGGCGGGGTGGGTGTCTGGGACTACCTGTCCGGCGCGTCCCCGGAGGTGTCCGTGGCCTACGACTCGTTCGCCTCGTACGACCTGGCCGCCGAGCCGGCGATCGCGGACACCGAACCCGTCGTCTCCGCTGCGCTGGCCACCACGAGCGGCACCGTCTACAAATCGACCACCTTCGACTCGATGGCGCTGGGAGCCGTCAACCCGGCGGCGTTCATCAGCGCCCTGGGATCGACGAACACCAACGCCTCGGCCTACAACGACATGAGCCTGGTGAACGACAGCCGGGGCGGCAAATTCCTGCGGACCACCCTGAAAGCCGGGACCATCCACAGCAAGCCCGCTCCCGGAGACAACGGCGACAATCTCTTCATCTCCCTCCCCCGCAGCTACGACTCCGCCTGCGTGGAGTACCAGATCCGTTTCGACGGCAGCTTCGACTGGTCGCTGGGCGGAAAGCTGCCCGGTCTGCTGGGCGTGGCGCCCGGGACGGCCCCGTCCACCCCGACGGGCGGCGGCAAGACCGAGATGGGCTGGTCCGGACGCTTGATGTGGCTGGGGCCGAAGGCCTACAGCTGGGCCGGGCCGTCGAACATGGCGGTCAGCTACCTCTACAACTCGGGTCAGGCCGGGTACTACGGCGACAACGTGCGGTGGAACAAGGCGTTCGTCGCAGGCAAGTGGCACACGGTCAAGCAGTGCTACTCGATGAACACGATCGGCCAGTCCAACGGCACGCTCAAGGCGTGGATGGACGGACAGCAGGTCCTCAACATGAGCAACGTCAAGTACCGTACGCGCAGCGACGTGCACATCACCCACCTGTCCTTCGCGTTGTTCCGCGGCGGCGGGACGCTGGACTGGGCGGGCAACCGCACCGGTTACGTCGACGTGGACAACATGAAGATCAGCAGCAGCTGACCTGCCGCCGGCTTCCCCGACGCCACCCCGGAGCGCCTCGAGCGCTCCGCGGTGGCGTCGTTGCGTTTCCGGCCGGTCACGGCGTCCGGCGGTACTCCTGGTAGACGTAGCCGAAGGATCCGGCGGCCATCCCGGCGCCACGGGCCACGGTCCGGGTGCCCCGCACCCGGCGGCCCAGCCGGCCGGTGACCGCGCCGACGACCACGGCGGCGGAACCGGCGACGATCCGGACCAGCCCGATGCCCAGCGACTGTCCGCGGACCGCGGTGCGTCGCAGGCCCGGCGCGGCCAGTTCCAGCGACGTCCTCGTCCACGAGTTCCCCGAGCGGAACGCCCGGCGCAGCACCCAGTCCCTGGTGGTCCGCGACGCCGGCACCTTGTCGATCACGACGGCCTGGTCGCACCAGATCATCCGACCGCCCGCCCGGACGAGCCGACGGGTGAACAAGGTGTCCGACCCCCCGCTGGCCCCGAACGCCTCGTCGAACCGCAGGGCGTGCCGGTGCACCTGGGCGAGGTCCAACAGCAGGTTGTTCGTCGCGGCCACCTCGACCGCCGTACCGGTGGGCAGGCGGCGCCGGTCGAAGAAGCGGCCGGCCGCCACCCAGGCGTCGGGCTCCACATCGTACTCACTGACCACGGGCCCGACCACCGCGGCGGGGCGGTGTCGACGGTAGGTGGCGAGCAGCAGTTCCAGCCAGTCGTCCGTCGGCCGCTCGTCATCGTCGATGAAGACGAGCAGCGCGTCGGCAGGTGCCTCGTCGAGCGCCCGGTTGCGCGCCGCGGCGATGCCCGGGCGGGTCTCGTTGACGTACCACACCCGCCCGCCGAAGGCCGCCACGGCAGCTTCCGCGCTGCCCTCCGGGTCGTTGTCGACGACCATCAACCGCGCCCCGACCGCCTCCGTGTGCGCGAGGATGCGTGGCAGCGCCTCGCTCAGGTCACCCGGCCGACGGTAGGTGAGCATCGCGACGACCACGTCGAGGTCGGCTCCGAGTTGATCGACCGGTGCAGCGGACATGCCCGTCACTTTCCCGCCGCCAGCTCGTCGAGCCGGTCGGCCATTGTTCGTTGGTAGATGTGGGGTGCGTGGCGGTTCCGGGCGATGGCGACATCGGCGGCTGCCGCGATCCGGTAGTCCGACCACCGGTCGACGACCGCCCTCACGGCGGCGACCCACCCGTCGATGTCCCCGGCGGCGACGCGCTGGGCCGCGGAGTAGCCGGCCACCGCCTCGTCGAGCCCGCTGCTGGAGCTGACCACCACCGGCCGCCCGGCCAGCACGGCTTCGACGGCCGTGTTGCCGAACGGTTCGTCGCCCTGGGACGGCACCAGTGCGATGTCGGAGTCGGCGAGGTGGGACCAGACGTCCTCGGTGAAGCCGACGAAGGTGACCGCGTCGTCGAGGCCGGCCTCGGCCACCGTCCGGCGCAGCTCCTCCTCGAACCACTCGTAGCCGGGAAAGACCGAGCCGACGACGGCCAGCCGGGCTGGCACACCGCCGGCGACGAGACGCCGCAGCAGTTCGACGGCGACCTGGGGTCCCTTGCGTGGCGACAGCCGGCCGACGAACAGCAGCCGGACCCCGCCGGCCAGCGTCTCGCGAGCCGGCACCACCGCCGCCGGACCCGGAACGCCGTTGTAGACGACCTCGGAGTGGCGGGCGAGTGAGCGGTAGCTCTCCAGCAGCACTCCCCGGGAGAACTCGCTGTTGACGATCAGGTGGTCCGCCGCGAGCAGCGGCCCGGCCAGCACCCGGCGCAGCCACAGCGGGGCCGCCCGCTCGGACTCGTGGACGTGGCAGACCACGGGGCGTCGCAGGAGCCGGCTGAGCAGGAGCCACGACGGCACGGTCAACGTCGAGACGTAGACCATGTCGGCGGCCCGGATGAGCCGCACGCTGGAGGGCAGACTGCGCAGCGTGGTGGCGACCAGCCGCAGCATTCCCAGCGGCCGCAGCGCACTCTTGCGCAGCACCGGGGCTGGGCTGACGACGACCTCCCCACCCCGCCGCTCGATCTCCGGGACCAACGGCCCCGGGGCCGGCAGGGTCGTGACGACCCGCCAGCCCCGGAGCTGCAGTCCTTCGATCGTCTCGATCATCACCCGGTCCGAGCCGTACAGCTCGGCACTGGGGTGGGCGATCAGGATCGAACGAGGCACGGCGACCCTTCCGTCACGGCTTGACCGCCTTCACCGCGAGGTCGTCGAAGGTGACGACCACGGGGGCGTTGGTGGAGCTGCCGGACAGGTACGGGTACAGCGCGACGGTGCCGGCCGGCAACGGCGAGGAAGCGTCGGTGGCCGTGGCCTGCCACGTGGCGGGCTCGGTCGTGCCGGACTTCCAGATCTTCGCTCCGAGGGCAACGCTAGCTGAACCGGTGACGTCGAACTTGAGATTCAGCGAATCGCCCGCCTTGTACGACAGTCCGTTGACGGTGACGCTGCGCAGGCTGGTGCTCGCGCCGGCGACGGTCTTGGACAGCTGGACCACGACGGAGCCGTCGGCCAGCAGGCGGGCGGTGGCGCGGTACTCGGAGTTGCCGACCTTGCGGGCACCGAGCGACATGTACAGGCCGGCACCGGTCGGCGCCTTGTCCATGGCGAACGACACCGAGGTGCTGACATCGGCGGCCGTGGTGGCACCGAGGGTGGCCGTGGGGCCCGACCCGGCAGCGTTCAGGCGCACCTTGCCGGTACCACCGTTGACGGTGAAGTTCGACGCACCGCCGGTCACCGTCCAGGCGCCACCGATGTCGGCGGTGCCCCACCCCGAGGTGCTGGTCCGGGAGAAGGTGTCGGAGATCAGCGGGGTGGCCGCCGGGCTCGACACCGTGACCGGAGCCGTCACGGAGTGCGTCGCACCGTTGTCGTCGGTGACGGTCAACGTCACCTGGTAGGTGCCGGCAACCGCGTAGGTGTGGGTGGCGGTGGCCGTGGTGACCAGGTCCGTCGAGCCGTCGCCGAAGTTCCAGGCGTAGGCGGCGATCGTGCCGTCCGGGTCCTTCGACGCGGCGCCGTCGACCGACACCTGCAGGCCCGCGGTCGCGGAGGCGAAGACCGCGGTGGGTGCGACGTTCGCGGGCGGCGGTGCCGTCACCGTGACCGTCTGCGTCGCGGACCGGCTGGCGCCGCTGTTGTCCACGACCGTCAACGTGACCGTGTACGAGCCTGCGGTCGCGTAGGTGTGCGTGGCGACGGCGCTGGTGACCGCGGCGGTGCCGTCCCCGAAGTTCCACGACTGGGAGGCGATGGAGCCGTCGGGGTCGGTCGAGGTGGACTCGACGTTGACCGTCAGGTTCTCCACGGCCTGGGTGAAGCCGGCGACCGGTGCCTGGTTGACCGGGGGTGCGGTGACCTCGATCGGCTGGCTGGTGGTCGTGGTCTTCCCCTGGTTGTCGGTGACCGTCAGGGTGATCGTCTTGCTGCCGGCGGTGTTGTAGGCGTGCGACGCGGTGACACCGGTGGTCGTGAACCCGTCACCGAAGTTCCAGGCGTAGGACGCGATGGTGCCGTCGGGATCGGACGAGCCGGCCGCGTCCACGTTGGCGGTCAGCTGGGCGGCGGTCGCCGTGAAGGCGGCCACCGGGGCCTGGTTGACCGGTGCGGCGGTGACGGTGACCGGGTTGCTGACCGTGGTGGTCGCGCCCTTGTCGTCGGTGACGGTGAGGGTCACGGTGTAGGTGCCCGCAGCGGCGTAGGTGTGCGTCGGGTTGACGTCGGTGGAGCTGGCGCCGTCACCGAAGTTCCAGGCGGACGAGGCGATGGTGCCGTCGGCGTCGGTGGACGACGAGGTGAACGACGCGTCCAGGAACGTCGTGGCGGAGGTGAACCCGGCGACCGGCGCCTGGTTCGGCGGCGTCACCGTGTTCCCCAGGGTGAAGTGGTTCTTGACCTGGGCGGCGGTCAGGCCGCCGCTGTAGACGGCGACGTCGTCGATGGTGGCGTTGATGAAGCGGGACCCGCTGCCCCAGTGGTTGTCACCGCCGACCCGCCAGTACCCGGTGGTGCCGTCGGCTCCGGTCTGACCGTTGCTGCCGACGAGGACGCCGTCGACGTAGAACCGCATGCCCTCGGCGTTGGTCTGGCTGCCGACGACGTGGTGCCACACCCCGTCGTTGAGAGCGGTCGGCGAGGTGATGGTGTTGGTGAACCCGGTCCAGACTCCGAAGGTGACCTTGCCGTCGGGCGTCATGTAGATGTGCCGGTCGTAGCCGCCGGACGTGCCCGTCTGGCTCGTCCCGAAGCCGATGATCTTGCCGCCGTTGGTCGACGTGGTCTTGAACCACGCCTCGACCGCGTAGTTCCTGGGGTTCACGAAGCTGTTGGTGCTGGCCACCAGGTCGTCGGCTCCGTCGAAGGCGGCCGCCGTGCCGGCGGTGCCCTTGATGCCGCCGGGGACACCCAGCGTGACGCCGTTCTGGATCACACCGGTCTGGTCGCCGTTGGGTCCGCTGTCGACGGCGGTGGTGGCGCCGGCGGACTCCCCGAGCCGCCAGAACAGCAGCGGGCTGTCGTTGTAGACGGTGGCGCCGTACGGGTCGGTGGGCGGCGCCGGGATGGTGGAGGTGCGGCCGGCGGCGACCCACTGCGCGTCGATCTGCGGGCGGCTCAGGACGGTCGGGTAGACCGCCACCTCGTCGATGGCACCGGCGAAGTTGTTCGAGACCACGTTCGGCCAGCCGCCCGTGTTGTCGCCTCCCACCCGCCAGTACCCGGAGTAGGCCTGTCCGGAGGTCACGTCGCTGCGCTGCGCGACCTGCTTGCCGTCGATGGACAACGTCATGCCGCCGGCACCCATGCTCGCGGTGATCTGGTGCCACTGGCCGTCGTTGTAACCGGTGCCCGAGTTGACGGTGGCCACCCAGCCGGGGTACACGCCGAAGAAGATGCGGCCGGCGCCGTCCATGTAGACGTGGCGGTCGTAGCTGCCGGAGTTACCGGTGCGGTTGTTGCCGAAGCCGATGATCTTGCCGCCGTTGGTGGTGGTCGTGTTGATCCACGCCTGGACGGTGAAGGTGTTCGGCCCGACGACAGCGGTCCGGGTGGCGGCCGACCCGGTGCCGTCGAAGGAGGACGCGGTGTCGCCGGCGATGGCGCCCGGTGCGACGGAGCGGGTGAGCCCGGCCGACGCGTCGGCGTCGTTGAACGTCGACGAGTTGTCGAACAGGACGTTGCCGCTGGTCTCGTTCATCGGCCAGTACGGGGAGGCGCCGTCGGCCAGCACGCGGGTCGTGTAGGCGCTGGTGGCGCCGGCGGCCGGCGCGGTGAAGTTGACGTTCTCGCTGGTGGCGGTGTTGCCGTCGGCATCGGTGGCGGTCAGGCGGTAACGGTAGACCGTGCCGGGCACCAGGTTGGCGGCCGGATCGATGTACCCCATCGTCGGGCGGTTCCAGAACGTCGAGGACGCCTCGACCTGGTGGATCAGCACGCCGTTGCGGGTGAGACGGTAGGTCAGGGTGTTGTCGTCCATGTCGGAGTTGGCCTGCCAGGTGACGCGGGCGGCTCCGGTGGACAGCCCGAGGACGGTGGGGTTGCTGTTGCCACCCTTGACGTCCGGACCGACCTTCTTCGGCGCGATGGTGTCGACCGCGAAGCGCACCAGGCCCTGCTGGCCGACGCGGTTGACCAGCGGGAACTCCCCACCCATCACGACGTACTGACCGTTGCCGGTGACGCTCCAGGCAGCCTGTCCCTTGCCGGTGACGTCACCCGGCTCGAGGTCGGGGAACCAGTTGATCATCGACGGGCTGGGGGTGCCGAACCAGTCGAAGTAGCCGTGCGGGTCGTGCTGCAGCGTGCCGGTCGCGTTGGTGGTGAAGGCCAGCGCGTGGCGCATGTTGGTCGACCAGGGGTCGGACTGGAAGAAGCCGCCGAGGTTGCCGCAGTAGTGGGCGTGGCTGACCGTGTAGACCTGGGTACCGTCGGAGTAGGCGTCGTAGGTGTCGCCGTGGCAGTCCTCGACCCACGTGACGTCACCCGAGGCGGGATCGGCCGAGAACGTGCCCTCCAGGTTGCCGCCGGCCCCGAAGTGGTAGGCGGTCCCGTAGATGGCGTTGCCGTCGGTGCTCAGGCTGGTGATCGCGGCGTTCTTGCCCGCGTTGCGGATCTTCGCGGTGGCGTTCCAGGGCAGCAAGGCGCCGGTGACCGGATCCAGTGCGCCCAGTCCGTAGGCGGGCGAGCCGTTGAGGTTCTGGAAGGCCCCACCGACGACGACCTGGCCGGCGGGCGAGAGCACCATGGCGTTGACGGTTCCGTCGGATGTCGGCGCCCAGGCGGTGGGCTTGCCGTCGACGGCGCTGAAGGCCGCGAGGCGGGGGCGGGCCAGCCCTCCGCCGGTGGTGAAGATGCCGCCCACGTACACCGTCGTGTCGGTGGCGACGATGGCGTTCACCGTCGCGTCGACATTGGGCGCGAAGGAGTTGATGATGGCGCCGGTGGTGGCGTCGTAGGCGGCGATGCGGTTGTGCTTGACGCCGTTGGCCGTCGTGAACGCGCCGCCGACGTACACCCGCTTCTTGTCGGGAGAGACCGCGACCGCCTTGACCTGGGCGTTCAGCGAGGGCGCGATCGAGGTGATCAGCGCACCGGTCGTGAGGTTGTAGGCCAGCAGGTTGTTGCGGGTGGTCAGCTGGGTGCCCGGTGCGGCCCCCGCCGGCCGGGCGTTGGCGAACTGGCCGCCGGCCCAGACGGTGTTGCCGACGATGGCCTGGTCCCACACCACGCCGTCGATCTGGACGGTGGGCAGCGCGTCCGCGGTCACCGTGGACGACGCCGGCGCGGCGATGGGCGAGACGTCGGCTGACGCCTGGGGTGCGACGATCGTCGACACCGTCAGTCCACCGGCGACCAGCGCGCTGGTTGTCAGGACTGCGGTGAGACGAGCGCGCAGGTGGTCGGGGAACCTCATTGGTCGACTCCTGGGTGAACGGCTCTGACGGGGGCTGTGGAGGTGCGGGTTCATGCGAGATCGCCGGTGAAGACGACGACCGGCGCATCGACCGTGTAGCTGACGCTCACGGTGGCGGGACCGGTGTAGGTGGACGGCAGGGTGAAGACGTAGGTCCCGTCGGCGGACGCACCGGGAGCCAGCGATCCGGTCATCGGTGCGGCGGGGCTGGTGGTCATCGGGATGGCAGGGGTGCCGGCGGCGTCCTGGAGATCGACGACCACCACCCCGAGGTCGATGGGCGCGTCGCTGTCGTTGACGAGCCGCACGGTCAGGGCGACGCCCGGACCGGCGATCTCCCCCGGCAGTTCGGCCGTGGTGGTCAGCTTCTCGGTCTTCGTCAGGGAAGCGGTGACCCCGTTCCCGTAGTCGGCGGTGTCGGTCACCGCGACCGGCGGGTTCGTCGTCACGGTGGATTCCGCCACCGTCTCGTCGATGTTCCCGCCGCCCGGCGCCGGCACCTCGGTGGTGGCCGGATCCGGTGCCGGCGGCAGCTCGGTGTTCGCCGGGATCGACTCCGACGACTCCGGTGCCGACGGGTCGGTGGTCGCCGGCGGCAGCACGTTGTCCGAGCCGTCCGGGTTCTCCGCGGCCGTGTCCGACACCGGCCCGTCCGACACCTGCCCGTCCGACACCGTCTGCGACGCACCGGAAGTGACCGACGCAGCGGTGCTGGTGGCCTGGTCGGAGTCGGCGGAGCTGCACGCCCCGACGGTGAGCAGGACGAGCGCACCGAGGGCGGCCACCAGGGCACGGGTGCGGGGGACGGCGTTCATCGGGCGGGATCCGTTCGGGGGGTGGCCGGGCGGGGGGCGTCGGTGCGGGGTGCGTCCAGCGAGGCCATGTCGCGGAACCACTTGACGGCGGCCAGCGCCATGAAGGCGGCGTTGGCGACGAACAGCAGGGAGTAGACGGTGAAGAAGACGGAGCTCGCGCCGAGCAGCAGGAACACCGCGCACAGCAGGCCGTAGTCGGTCGGCACCACCAGCAGCGACCGCAGCAACGAGGGCTTGCGGTCCCGGGCGACCGGTGTGCCGGTCTTCGCGGCCTGCCGCGCCCGCAGCAGGTCGTTCAGGATCATCCCGAAGAACATGACGTTGGCGACCAGCACGAACCCGATCGGCACCAGCAGCCAGCCCGCCGACCCGAGGTCGAAGAACCGGTACGCGGCGATCAGCACGGCCAGGTGCAGCGCGGTGATCTTGGCGGCGTCGACCATGTGGTCCAGCCACTCCCCCGCGTGGCTGCCGCCGCCGCGCAGCCGGGCCAGCTGGCCGTCGGCGGCGTCGAAGGCGTAACCGACGACCAGCGCTAGGCACACCACGATCCCCGACCACCAGGACGGCCGGGCCAGGGCGAGTACGGCGATCCCGGCGAAGGAGAACGCCGCCGAGATGCCGGTGATGACGTTCGGCGTCAACCCCGCCAGGTAACCCGCCGCGGCGAGCCGCCGGCCGAGCGGCCGGTTCACGTACCGCGAGTAGGCGGGCGCACCCGGCGTGTGCTTCTGCGCGCCGGCGAGCCTGGCGACGACATCGCCGTACCGCTCCCGGGTGGGGGGCGATGTCGCGGCGCGGTCAGGGCCGGCCGTGGTGGTGCTGGGCATCTGGGGTTCTCCGGGATCAGGGACGGTCACAACGGGTGGTTCTCACACTCACGAAGGCTGCTTCTGTAGCTCTCTCGGGTGGGACGCCCGTCGCGCTCGGTCATCACGCGATTTGCGCAGATTCCGGCAGAGAGTTTCGTAGCGGTCGGCGACGTCGTCCCAGGTGTACAGATCGGCCCGTCGCAGGGCCGCCGCCCCGCGGCTGCGGGTGGCGTCCGGATCGGCCTCGGCCTCCTCGACCAGCCGGCGGACGTCGTCGGCCGAGGCGAAGTAGCGGCCGGAGTCGCCGAGCACCTCGCGGTTGAACACGACGTCGAAGGCGGTGGTCGCCGCGGCCGCGCCGAGCGCGCGCAGCAGCGACGGGTTGGTGCCGCCGACCGAGTGGCCGTGCAGGTAGGTCAGGCCGTTGGCGTACAGCTGGTCGAGCAGCTCCTGGTCCCACACCCCACCGAGGAAGCGGACCCGGTCGTCGGCCAGCGCGTGCAGTCGCGCGGTGTACTCGTCGGCGTAGGGCGCCGAACCGACCACGATGAGCGGCTTGGTCGCCGAGCTCGCCGTGTACCCCTCGACGATGAGGTGCACGTGGTTCTCCGGCTCGAACCGGGCCACCACCAGGTGGTAGCCGCGGCTGGTCAGGTCCAGTTCGTGCAGCCGGTCGGACGCGTCGCTGACGATCGGCGCCCCGTAGGCGATCAGCTCGGTGTCGGCGTCGAACTTCTGCCGGTAGTAGTCGCTGATGCCCTGGGCGTCGGCGATCAGGGCGTCCGACCACCACACCGAGGCCCGCTCGGCCAGCTGGTAGTAGCGCTTGCCGGTGCCGCCCCACTTGCCGCGCTGCCACTCGAGGCCGTCGACGTGGGTGGCGAACGGGATGCGCGCGGCCCGCAGGATCGGCAGGAACGGCGCGTTCGCCGAGTTGAACACGATGGCGGCATCGGTGCGGTGGCCGAAGAGGTGCGCCGCGGACAGCGCGGTGTGGCTCAGCGTCTCCAGCGAGCGCTTGCGCATCGCCGGCTTGTGCACGAGTTCCATGCCGCGGTAGCTGGTGGGGCGCTGGTCGAGCGGGGTCTCGCTGGTCGCGTCCCGGCAGTAGACGACGACCCGGTGGCCGCGGTCGGCCAGCCGGTGGCCCACCTCCTCGACACACGTCTCGAACCCGCCGTACCGGGCGGGGACACCGCGGGTGCCGACGAGCGCGATGCTCATCGGGGTGGAGCCGGCCGCGCGGTCGGCGGCGGTCGTGGTGTCGGTCATGCGGGAACTCCTTCGGGTGGTCCGGCGCCGCGGCGGTGCCGCGGGGCCGGGCCGCCGGGCGCAGCGACGCCGGTCGCTGCCGCCTCGACGGCGTGTGGGACCGGCCGGGGGCGCGGGGCCGCCCGGCCGGGGGCGTGGTCCGAGAGCCGGCGGGTGATTCATCGGGGCGCCCGCTGGTAGTTACTCTCAGTGAGCCACGCTAACATTTCGTGCCCGGCAGGGGGCCGATACGGATCGGGCTCCGACCCGCCGGAACGGGTCACGACGGTGACGTCACGTCACCTCGTCAGTAGGCACCTGACGACGACAGGACGGCCTTGGCCGTCTTGAACAGGATCATCAGGTCGCCCGTGATGGACCAGTTCTCGACGTAGGACAGATCGAGCCGGACCGTCTCCTCCCAGGACAGGTCGCTGCGGCCGGAGACCTGCCACAGGCCGGTCATGCCCGGCCGGACCAGCAGTCGGCGGTGCACCTCGTCCTGGTACTGGGCGACCTCGGCGGCCAGCGGCGGCCGCGGCCCGACGAGGCTCATCTCCCCGCTCACCACGTTGAACAGCTGCGGGATCTCGTCGAGGCTGTACCGACGCAGGAACCGCCCCACGCGGGTGATCCGCGGGTCGTTCTTGATCTTGAACAGCACCTCGTTGCCGGCGTCGGTCTGTTGCGCGCGGCGCAGATCCTCCAGCATGGCTTCGGCGTCGACCCGCATGGTGCGGAACTTGGCCATCCGGAAGCGGGTTCCGTCGACCCCCACCCGCTCCTGGCGGAAGAACACCGGGCCGGGACTGTCGAGCTTGACCGCCACCGCGATGGCCAGCATCACCGGTGAGAACAGCATCAGCAGCAGGGTCGCACCGACCATGTCGAACGCCGACTTCACCACCCGGGTCGGACCCGAGTACGTCGGCCGCTCCACGTGGATCAGCGGCAGTCCGGCCACCGGCTGGGTGTGCACCCGGGGACCGGCGATGTCGGTCAGGGCCGGCGCGAGGATGAGCTCGGCGTCGGTCTTCTCCAGCTCCCACGACAACTCGCGGACGGCGGTGGGACCGAACGCCGCGGTCGCGGTCACGGCGACCGCGTCGGCGCCGGTCATCCGGACGGCGCTGAGCACCTGGCTCAGTGACCCGACGACCGGGACCCCCAGGATGTTCTCCCCGGACAGCGTCGCCTGGCCGGCGGCCGCCGACTGCGCGGTACCACCGGACACACACGCGCCGATGACCCGGTACCCCGCACGCGGGGCGCGCCGCAGCTCGGTGATCAGGTCACGCACCGTCTGCGCGTTGCCCACGGCGAGCACGTTGGTGACGAACTGCGCCCGGTCCCGCTGCAACTGCAGCCACCGCCGCCACACGAAGCGGCCGGCCACCAGGCCGATCACGCCGGCCGGCATGACCACCAGCAGATAGCTGCGGGAGAACGGAAGTTGGAACAGGTAGGACACCATCGTGTACAGCGCGAAGACCACGAAGGTGGCGTTCAGCACCCGCTTGTACTCCTCGGAGCCGAAGCCGACGACCTTGGCGTCACGGGTGTCGAAGACGGCCAGCAGCAGGATCCACAGCAGGACCACCGCGCAACTGGTGGTGATCGAGTCGATCCCGAACGGGTCGATCGGCCCCCGCAGCCCGAGGCTGATGATGGATTGCGCGAAGTGCGCGCCCGCCGCCGCCCAGATGATGACGAGCAGATCGGTGAGGGCGAGGTAGCGGGCGTAGCGCTGCCGCCAGCTCAGCCCGGACGCGTGCTGCGAACGGGCCGGGCGGTGGGTGGTGCGGACGGAGCCGCGGGTCGTGGCGGCGGGCGCCGGGGTGGAGCGTGCTGGTGTCTCGTCGATCAGGGCCACGGGCTATCGGCCGGCCACGGTCGTGGAAGGGGCCGGACGCTCCGGGCGGGACGGCGAGATCGTCGCGGTCAGCGGCACCACCGGCGCGAGCACGGCGGCCGGGGCGACGTCGGTGACGGCCGCCGTGCGACTGCGTCGAAGGACCAGCAGCGCGGCGAACGCGGCGACGACCGCCACGGCGAGCCACAGGACCATGCCGAGGTCGGCGGCCGAGACACCGGCCGCCACGGCGGCCGTGGGGAGCTCGGCCGACGGGACGGCGGTGTCGGGGGCCGCACCGGCGGCCTGCTGTACGGACACCGGCAGCGCCACCAGTACGGCAGCTGCGGAGAGCGCGGCCCAGGCTTTCATGATGACCTTCAGTTCGGGAGTGGTCGGCGGTGTCGTGGTCGGGTGGCGGCGGTGCCGGTGATCGAGCCGGGCGGTGCCGGCGGGGCGGTGGCCGCCGATCGAGTGATGGCGGGCGCGAGGAGTCACTGTTTCTTCGCTTCTCGACCCGACGTTACAACAGCATCGCCACTTCTGCAGGCATATGGGGGAACAGCTGACGCTCCGTGACGAATTTGTTCACGAACCGGCTCCTTCCACTGCGCCAAACGAGGAACCTCGCATTACGCACTCCGCCGACAGACTGGCACGAACCGGACAACCGATCGCGCACTGCCTCCCGAGCCGCCGACGACCGACCCGGACGTGGCGGCGGTGTCGTCCGTCGGGCCGTCCCGGCGTGGAGCCGTCGCCGGGTGACCTGGTGCTGATGCGTGGCCGATCCCGCAGCCGCTCCACCGCCACCGGCAGCGGTGCGGACCCCGGGGGCCACCCACCGATCACTGCTGGGACACATCGGGCGCGGAACGGCGAACGTTACAGCCGGTGAGCGGTTCACCCCTGGGAGTCGCCCGTTCGGGCGCCCACCGCAGCCCGCGGGGCGGGGCGGCAGGGCGGAGGTGGACACAGCGCTCAACGTAGGGGACCCGTCGTGGCGCCGACGGGGCTTTGACGCGCTGTCCCCCGCCTGCCGCATCACGATCACGTCACGTGCCCGGACGCCGTCGACGGGCGTGGTCCGGTGGGGCGGCGACACGCCGGTCGCGTGCAGCGCGGGCTCGGTCGGGGACGGAACAGGCATCGGGAACTCCGGGGCGTCACGGGCCGCGGCGGGTTCCGCGGCCGTGTTCCCAGCATTCGCCGGCGGGTCCGGCAGCGGTGTCCGCCGATCGTCCGACCCGGGGGTGGACGACGGTCCCCCGATCGGTGGACCTCGAGCCCTCCGGCCGGACCGCGTCCCGGACCTTCCGCGACCTACAGCTGAGCCGGAGCGGGCACCACGTGCGCGACGACGGGATCCCAGACCCCGAAGCGCGGATTGACCTCGACGTCACCGGCGGCCGACCCGGCCCGCTGCGCGAGCAGCATCCCGCCGAGTGCGTTGACCGCGTTCGGGTCGAGCTGGGAGAGGGCGGCGCCGTCCAGCGGCGCCGACCCCACCGACCGCTCGGTCACCCGCAGCACCGTGGCGGTGCCGTCGCCGCCGGGCACCACGACGAAGCTGCCCGGGGCGGCGGAGAACAGCCCGGTGGGGATGAGTCGCGCGCCCGCGCCCGCCGCGACCGCCTCGCCCTCACCGCCGCGCTGCTCCCCGGCCGCGGCGACGTCGCCCGCCCAGGCGCCGGGATCGCCGGCGTACCGCGTCCGGGCGTCCAGCGCGGCGGCCAGGGTGTCGACGGCGAGGAACTCGTACCGGATGGTCGGACCGGACACCGGCGTGCCCGCCTGGACCGCGTCCTGCACCAGCTGCTGCAGGGAGAAGGTGTCCTCGACCCGTTCGCGCAGCGTGTCCGGGCCGGTGACCAGCAACCCGGAGATCCGGGACACGGTCGCGGCGTCGGCGACGAACTGCGCGTACTCCTCGTCGGTCAGGGGCGAGACGATGCCGGCCCGTTGCAGTTGGCGGTGCCAGATGGCGTAGGTGACCAGCGTCCGGTCCTCGGTGATCCTGGCTGCCTGGGCCACCCGGTCGGCCGCCGGTGCCGGGGTGTCGGTCGCGTCCGGCAGGGCACTGCGCTGGGCGTCGATGGTGGCGGAGCTGATCGGATCACCGCCGACGACCGCGGCCGCTCCGACCTGCCTCCCGCACCCGGCGAGCAGCAGTGTGCCGGCGGCGGCCAGGGCCACCCACCGGGCGGGACGACGGCGACGTCGCGCAGAGATCGGCACCTGTGCAGCTTGTCACACCGCCCCGGATCGGGGCAGGTGGGCGCACCCGTGCGACCAGCGGGGAAATGCTGCCGTAACGCATTCGCGGGAAACTGGCCCCCGTGACTGTCGACAGCGCCGCACCCGCGCAGGTACCCACCCTCACGGCCGGGAGCGTCCGGCCCGCGGTCCCCTCGGACCCGCCCGGCGTCACCGACGCCTCCGATGCCGACCTCCGCGCCGACGTCCGCCGGGTCGGCGCGCTGCTCGGCCAGACCCTGGTCCGGCAGCACGGCGACCAGCTCCTCCAGCTCGTCGAGCAGGTGCGCGCCCTGAGCAAGGCGGCCAAGGAGCTCGACGACGAGGCCGACCGGGAGACCACCCGCAACGAGCTGCGGCGGCTGCTCGCCGACCTCCCGCTGCCCGAGGCGACGAAGCTGGTCCGCGCCTTCGCCTCCTACTTCCATCTGGCCAACGCCGCCGAGCAGGTGCACCGCGTCCGGCGGCTCCGCGACCGGCCCGCCGGCGACGGCTGGCTCGCCCGGGCGGTCCGCGACATCGCGGGCACCGCCGGTCCGGGCGTGCTGACCTCCGCCATCGCCGAGCTGACGGTCCAGCCGGTGTTCACCGCGCACCCGACCGAGGCGTCCCGCCGGTCGGTGCTGACCAAGCTGCGCCTGCTCTGCGACATCCTCACCGTGCCGACCGCGCCGGACACCGCGGCCCGCGCGGCGCAGGACCGCCGGCTCGCCGAGCTGGTGGACCTCATCTGGCAGACCGACGAGCTGCGTCAGGTCCAGCCGACGCCGGTCGACGAGGCCCGCAACGCCATGTACTACCTCAGCGACATCATCTCCGAGACCATCCCGCAGCTGTCGGCCGACCTGGCCGGCCTGCTCGAGGACGAGGGTGGCGTGCTGCCGCCGGACGCGGCCCCCCTGACCTTCGGCAGCTGGATCGGCGGTGACCGCGACGGCAATCCCAACGTCACGCCCCAGATCACCCGCGAGATCCTGCGGCTGCAGAACCAGACCGCCATCGCCATCATGATCCGCCAGCTCGACGAGCTCATCCACGCGCTGTCGATCTCGTCCGGCATCGTCGGGCACTCGACCGCGCTGCAGGAGTCCATCGACGCCGACCTGGCGGTGCTGACCAGGTTGCCGCAGCGGATCCTGGAGCTCAACGCCCAGGAGCCGTACCGGTTGAAGCTGACCTGCATGCGCGCCAAGCTGCTCAACACCCGCACCCGGGTGGACGACGGCACGGCCTCGAAGCCGGGCCGCGACTACACGTCGATCACGCCGCTGCAGGACGAGCTCGCCCTGATCCGCGACTCGCTGACCGCCAACGGCGGAGGGCTCGCCGCCCACGGCATGCTCGCCCGCTTCGAGCGGACCGTCGCGATGTACGGGCTGCACCTGGCGACGATGGACATCCGCGAGCACGCCGACGCCCACCACCACGCGGTCGGGCAGCTCGTCGACCGCCTCGGTGAGCACACCTGGCAGTACGCGGACCTCCCCCGCGATGCACGGATGCGGTTGCTGTCCCGCGAGCTCGCCTCGCGGCGGCCGCTGGCCAGCACCCCGCCGCCGCTGGACGCCGCCGGGACGAAGACCTGGTCGGTGTTCCGCGAGGTCGTCCGGGCGCTGGACACCTACGGCGACGAGGTCATCCAGACCTACATCATCTCGATGACCCGCGGGGCCGACGACGTGCTGGCCGCCGCCGTGCTGGCCCGCGAGGCCGGACTGCTCGACGTGCACGGCGCCGCCGGGGGCGGGGGCCGGTTCGCCCGCATCGGGTTCGCGCCACTGCTGGAGACGGTCGACGAGCTGCGCAGGTCCGGTGAAGTGCTCGACGAGCTGCTGTCCGACCCGACCTACCGGCTCATCGTCCGGCTGCGCGGGGACGTGCAGGAGGTGATGCTGGGCTACTCCGACTCCAACAAGGAGTCCGGCGTGACCACCTCCCAGTGGGAGATCCACAAGACCCAGCGCACGCTGCGCGACGTGGCCACCCGGCACGGCGTCCGGTTGCGGCTGTTCCACGGCCGCGGCGGCTCGGTGGGCCGCGGCGGCGGGCCCACCTACGACGCCATCCTGGCCCAACCGCACGGCACCCTGACCGGCGAGATCAAGTTCACCGAGCAGGGCGAGGTGATCAGCGACAAGTACCTGCTGCCCGACCTCGCCCGGGAGAACCTGGAGCTGACGGTCGCCGCGACGCTGACCGCGTCGGCCCTGCACGTCAAGGCCCGCGCCTCCCACGCCCAGATGGCGGCGTGGGACGAGACGATGACGACGATGAGCGACGCGGCCTTCGGCGCCTACCGGCAGCTGTTCGACCACCCCGACCTGCCGGCGTACTTCATCGCCTCCACCCCGGTGGAGCAGCTCGGATCGCTCAACATCGGGTCCCGGCCGTCGAAGCGCCCGTCCAGCGGCGGTGGCCTGGGCGCGCTGCGGGCGATCCCGTGGGTGTTCGGCTGGACGCAGTCGCGACAGATCGTGCCGGGCTGGTTCGGCGTCGGCTCCGGGATCCGGGCCGTCCGCGAGGCCGGTGGTTTCGACACCCTGCGCGAGATGCACCAGAAGTGGCACTTCTTCCGCACCTTCATCTCCAACGTCGAGATGACGCTGGCGAAGACGGACATGGAGATCGCCGCGCACTACGTGGACACCCTGGTGCCGGCGGAGCTGCGTCCGCTGTTCGAGATGGTGCGCACCGAGCACGCCCTCACCGTCCGCGAGGTGCTGGCCGTCACCGAGGAGTCGTCGCTGCTGGACGCCCAGCCCGGGCTGCAGCGCACGCTCACCGTCCGCGACCCCTACCTGGACCCGATCTCGTTCATCCAGGTCGACCTGCTGGCCCGGCTGCGCGCCGCCGAGAACGACGGCGGCGGCGGCTCGGCGCCCGACCCGGAGCTGCGGCGGGCGCTGCTGCTCACCATCAACGGTGTGGCCGCCGGGCTGAAGAACACCGGCTGACCGGTGAGCGGCGGCACACCGGGTGGGGCGGCGGGACCTGTCCGCGGCCCCTACCGTCGGGGGTCATGACGACCTGGTGGCGGACGGCGGCCCGGCCGGCGGCCGTCCGCGCGATCGCCGCGGTCGGCCGCCAGCCGCTCGTGCCGGTCGCGCTCGCCGGTGTGATCGTGCTCGTCGACCGGGCGATGCGCCGGGCCTCGTCGCGGCTGGAGATCGGGCTGTTGGACGAGCCGGGCCACGTCGCGACCGCGGCCCTGGTCCTGCTGGCCGTCGTCGGTGGCCGCCGGCTCGGCGCGGCACCGGCGTTCACGCTGTCCGCGCTGGCCTGCTCGACGCTGATCGACGTCGACCACGTACCGCTCTACGCCGGGGTGCCGGGGGTCGCCGAGCACGGCGGCCGGCCGTACTCGCACTCGCTGGTCACGGTGCTGATCCTCTTGGCGGTGTGGCTGGTGTCCGGCCGGCGGTGGACGGTGGTGGCCGGCGCGGCGGTCGGGGTGGCGTTGCACTTCGTCCGGGACATCGCCACCGGCCCGGGCCTGCCGCTGTGGTGGCCGGTCACCGCGGATCCGGTCCGCTACCCCTACCGCTGGTACCTGGGGCTGATCGTGGTGCTGGCGCTGGTCGCGGCCGTCCGGGCCCTCGTCGAGCGTCATCGTGCCGCCACGGCCCCGGAATGACGAACGGCGCCGGCCGATCCCGGGGGGACCGACCGGCGCCGCCGGAACGGGCAGGGGTCAGCGGGCCGCGCGGAGCCGGTAGTCGGCCAGCGCGGAACGCCTGGTGCCCGGCGCCGCCTGCAGGTTGCGGGGCCGGATGGAGGCGTTGGAGGAGTAGGTGATCTGCAGGACGACCCGCTCGGTGTCCTTGGCGAACCCGCCGCGGTGCAGCCCGCGGGTGTCGGCGAAGACGATGGTGCCCGCGGAACCCTCGGCGGTGACGATCTGGTCGTCGGTGTAGGTCGACGCGATGTCCTCGTCGGCGACCCGGAACCCGACTCCGTCGAACTCCGACTTGAACCACTGACGACGGCCCTCGACCGTGTTGGTGGTGCGGATGTACTGCAGCGGCCCCGCGCCCGGCGTCACGTCCGCCAGGTACACGAAGCACTTGATGATCTCGAAGTCGTCGGGCAGGTCGCGGTGCCAGCGCTGCGACTGGGTGGGACCGGCGCCGGTGGGCAGGTTGATCCAGACGTTCATGTCCTGCACCCGGAGCTTCATCTGCGCGTAGGCCTCCGCGACACCGCGGACCCGGTCCTTCAGCGCGAACGAGAACAGGGTGTCGTCGGCGGAGACCACCGGACGCGCCCCGAACAGCTCGATCAGGTAGGGCTTGAGCGGATCGCGGGCGATCTCGCGCTCGGCGCGGGCCTGCGCCACGTAGGCCTGCAGCTCGTGCAACGCCTCGTCGGAGCCGAGCAGCGACTCGATGGACGTCATCGCGACACCGGAGGTCCGCAGTTCACGGGCGACCCGCTGCACCTCGCTGTCCAGCGGCGTCGCCGCGCGGCGGTAGCGCCACACCGGCACGGCGTTGAAGACGTAGCGAGAGACGGCGCGGCTCTCGGTGCGCACGGCACGCAGCGCGCGACGGGCCTGCCGCAGCGGCTCGATCAACGAACGCGGCGCCGCCACCGGTGGCGCGTCGGCGGCCGAGGCCGGGAGGGTTGCTGCGGACGTCTGGGTCTTGGACACCACGATGACGGGACCTTTCACAATGTCTGATCGACGGCGGATCCGGCGCGCGCCCGTCGGTCAGACGAGGGGCGCCGGAGCGCTGGGTAGCGCTGGCGGCCGCCCGGCGAGGAGCCGGACAGCGGGGCAACCGACCGGCGGTGACACGACGACCGGCCCGCGCGGCCGGTGGGCCACGCCGATCGCCATCGCAGCTTTCCGGCGATGTCCACACTGCCGATACCGGCCGGATGACCAGGAATCGTGACGCGACCCCGATTCGCATCACCACGAGCATAACGTCCACCCTCCCGGGAATCCGGGGCTCGGAGAACATCGATCGTCGTTACGACAAGCGCTTGTCACCGACTGTGGTGGTGAATGCGGGACCCGTGACGAAAACATCCACCGCGGCGCGTCGAAGGTCGGGATGACCCCCGACCGGTGCATCGCGTGCGCCGATCCGGGGTGACCGAACAGACAGCGCGACGCCGCGTCCGGCGCTGGTGCGACGAGCCGGCCGGGAGGTCGACGGAGGCCGGGCGGTGAACCGCCCGACCCCGACCCGCCGCCGCGGGACCCGATCGCCGGACGTTCACCGGCCTTTCACCGGAAGAGGGTGGACCCCGCCCGACCGGTCCGAGTGCACCCATCGGTTGATGACGTTGTGTCACCCCGGCGGGCATCCGGTGCGATGTGACTCAATCCCTGCACACGAGCGGTTCTCTCGTGCGGCGTTGTTCGATACTCTCCGTCATACGGGGCTGTTGCCTGTGGCGTTGGAGTGAAGCGCCCGGCGCCGTCCCCATCGGTGGTTCCGGTCGGCGCAACGACGCGCGGCGGGCGTCCCCACGGCGGCACCGGTGTCCACGGCGGCGACCTCGGATCCGCGGTGGACCGATCCGCGGGACACTCCCCGCCACCACCGCACCATTCGCCCCACCCCGCCCCGCCCTGGTCCGCTGAGCTCCGTCCGTCGAAAGGTGTCGTCATTCCTGTCGTGGGAACCACCTCGTCGACGACGGCGCGAAATGCATTCGACAATGCGAGGGATATCTCGTCGTGTAACACCGCGGTCGGTCCGGACGAGTCCGTTCGGGACGCATTCGTGCGCATGGATCGCGCAGCCACGCATTACCGGCCCTTGACGTTTCCGGCCGGCCGGACCACCCGTTCCGGCCGCCCGACCCACCCGGGCCGACCCGGCGTGACCTGCTCGACCCCCGACAGCCGTACCCGACGACGGGTCGGTGTCCCGGCACGTCCTGGACCCCGCACCCATCCCTCAGCGTTCTGGAGCTCCGAATGAGCAAACTGCACCGCCCGCGTCTGCTGGCGGCGGCCTCGACCGTGCTGGCACTGTCCGTGTCCGCCGTCGCCCTGCCGTCGACGGCGCACGCCGACACCCTGGTCAGCAGCACCTTCAAGGTGAACTTCCAGGCCACCACCACCAGCACCCCCGCCGGATGGACCGGTGACGCCGGTCAGGCCTACTCCGACACCCGGGGCTACGGCTGGACCACCACCGGTGGCACTCCGCTGGACCTGACCGCGAACGGCCGGCAGCGCAACGTCAGCAGCGATCCGCTGCTGGACACGTTCATGCAGATGCAGGCCAAGGCCGGCTCGGGCACCACCACCCAGGGCAGCTGGAAGGCCGCCATCGCCAACGGCACCTACACGGTGACCGTGGGGGTCGGCGATCCGTCGTACTTCGACAGCCGTCACGTGGTCAACGTCGAGGGCACCCGGGTGGTCGACCACACCGCGACCTCGGCCGCGCGCTCGAAGGTGTCCACCGCCGACGTCACCGTCACCGACGGCTTCCTCGACGTGGACGCCACCGGCGGCACCAACACCAAGATCGACTACCTGCAGATCGCCCCGCAGGGCAGCACCTCACCGGCGGCCATCGCGGTCAGCTCCCCCGAGGACGCCCTGGCGCTGGGCAGCCGGATGGTCTTCAGCACCGTCCAGAACGAGTTCCGCGCCGGCCACAACCTGACCGTCCGCAACACCGGCGGCAGCCCGCTCGCCGTCACCGGGCTCACCTTCGGTGGCGCCTCGGCCGGTGACTTCCGCCTCTGCACCGGGCAGGCGACCAGCTTCTCGGTGCCGGCCGGCGGCAGTGCCGCGGTGTGCGTCCGCTACACCCCGCAGAAGAACGCCGCGACGACCAACAGCACCGTGGTCAGCCAGGCCACGCTGACCGTCAACAGCAGCGCCGGCCCCTGGGTCGTCACGCTCGGTGGCCTGAGCGCCATCAAGTACGAGAACGACAAGGAACCGTCCCTGCAGCTGATCTTCGACGCGCTCGGCTACACGACCAACGCCGCCGTCAGCTTCAAGCCGTTCTGGGGTTCGATCTCGGGCACCTCGGCTCCGGTCGGCGACGAGGTCCTCGCGCCCTACTTCACCCGGCTGGACTCCTCGGCGCCGGTCAAACTGGTGCCGCTGGCCCAGTACTCCGGCAAGAGCAGCAACAAGTCGGCCTCCATCGGCTGGTACGCCAAGGGCTCGTCCACCAACAACTACCTGTACGCCTACCCGGGCGGCGCCGACGGCTCCAACAGCGGCTACGGCCAGAACCAGTTGCTCGTGCCGGCCACGACGACGGCCAGCAACGGGGTCAACACGGTGAACTTCACGCCGTCCGGCGCCTTCGGCATCGTCGACGCGCTGTCCTACAGCAACCGCTCCGACGACGCCCGCAACGGGTCGCGGTGGCACAACATGCGCGCCTACCCGGCGAAGGACGCCGCCGGCAACGTCATCCGCGGTGCCTACCTGATCGGCAACGACATCGGCGGCGTGGCCAACAACAGCGCCAAGAACTGGGACTACCAGGACTTCGCCTTCCTGCTGCTCAACGCCACCCCGGACGCCGGCAGCAGCCAGCCCACCGCGGGTGAGTACAGCAAGACCCTCGCCGGCTTCACCGGTGCGGCCGGTGGCGTCGACGGCTCCGGGTTCACCACCGCCCAGGGCACGGTGGACGCGGCCAAGATCAACTACGGCGGCGGCTCGCTGCTGCTGACCTCCAGCAACGACACCAACACCAGCCACACCAACGCGCTGCAGCTGGGCGTCAACGCCGGCACCAAGTTCCGCGTACAGAGCCGGCTCCTCGGCCCGTTCACGGCCATCAACGCCGGTGCCGAGCAGCAGGGCATCTACTTCGGCCCGAACGCGACCAACTACATCAAGGCCGAGCTCGAGTGGAGCACCGCCGACAACGCCCGCAAGCTGACCGTCTGGAAGCAGACGAGCTCCGCCGGTGGCGCCGTCGCGGCCAGTGTGCTGCTGCCCGGTGGCGACTCGCAGCGCGTCGACCTGCGCATCGAGGTCGACCCGGCGCCGCGCGACGCCGCGCACTACAACGGTGCCCCGCAGGTCGTCGTCTCGTACTCGCTGTACGGCACCTCGACGTGGACCCGGATCAACACCGGGGACGTGTCGATCCCGGCGACCTGGGTCACCGCCAACACCCCGGCCGGCATCATCGCCTCCCACCAGCAGGGCGGCTCGCCGTTCGTGGCCAACTTCGCCAACTTCTCGGTGACGCGGGTCAACGGCTGAGCGGGGGGCGCCCGGTCACCGGGCGCCCCGACCGCATCGACAGGCCCGGACGGGGCCGGTGGCGACCGCCGCCGGCCCCGTTCGTCGTTCCGGGTACCACCCGGACGTGGCTGCCCGCCGGCCGCGTGGCGACGTTCCGACGCCCGCCGGGCCGGCGTTGGCCAGGACCAACGACAGACGCCCCCGTTTCGGGGCGCGCACCGCAACAAGACGGTGATTTCGTGACAGACGGGACGCGGCGACCGGTATCGCCGCCCACAGGGGGAACACCGATGACATCCACACTCCGACGCCGCGCGCCCTGGCGCGCCCGGATCACCCTCGCGGTGACCGCCGTCGTCCTGGCGGCCGGCCTGCCGTGGTCGGCGCCGGCCGCCGCCGCCGCGGGTGTCGACGCCCAGTTCGTCTTCCAGCCGGCGACCGCCTCGACCCCGGCGGGCTACGTCGCCGACACCGGCCGCGCGTTCGACGCCACGCGCGGTTACGGCTGGGTCCGTCAGGACAACCCCGCGACACCGCTGGACCTGTCGGCCAACACCCGGTTGCGGACCCGGACGACCGTGACGCCGGTGCAGAACCGGCTGATCCACGTGCAGTACGGCGATCTCGTGCCCCGGCCGACGTCCGGCGGCAACCTGACGCCCGGTGCCTGGCAGTACGTGGTGCCCAACGGCCGGTACACCGTGACCGCCGGCGTCGGCGACCAGGCCGGCCCGGGCCGCACCGGCTGCGCCGCCCCCTGCTACGACAGCTTCCACACCGTCCGCGCCGAGGGCGTCACCCTGATCAACCGCTTCCAGGGGTCCAACGCCCGGCAGTACGCCACCGGCAGCGCCACCGTCGAGGTCACCGACGGCCGGCTGACCGTCGACGCGATCGGCGGCACCAACACCAAGCTGAACTTCCTGACCGTCGCGGCCGTCACCACCCCACCGGCCACCGGCACCCGCGTCGACTTCACCGACGCGGTGACCGCTCCCCCGGCGGGCTACGTGGCCGACTGGGGCCAGCCCTACGGACCGCGGACGTCGGCCAACCAAGGCAGCGGCCTGACCTACGGCTGGATCTCCCCGACCGACCAGACCCCGGTGTCGCTGGTCGGCAACGGCCGCAACCGCAACACCGGCAGTGCGCCGGTGAACCAGCCGGACGCGCGGCTGGCCTCGTTCATGCACATGCAGCTCGGCGCGGCCACCGGCCGGTGGGAGCTGGCGGTGACCAACGGCGCCTACGAGGTGACGGTGGCCGTCGGTGACGCGGGCACGGCGACCGACAGCGCGCACTGGGTCGACGTGGAGAACCAGAACGCCATGGCCCGGTTCGTGCCGACGGTGGCCACCCGGTTCTCCACGGTCACCCGCACCGTGGTGGTCGCCGACGGGCGGCTGACGCTGAGCCCGACCGGTGGCACCAACACCAAGATCGACTACGTCGACGTGGTCCCCGTCGACCTCGCCGGACGGCCGTACACGGTCAAGTCCACCCCGGCCAACGGCACCACCGGCGCGGTGGTCAACTCCTCGGTCACCGCGGACAACCTGCTCAACCCGTCCGGCGGCGCGGTCGACGAGTCGACCCTGACCGGTGACAACGTCAAGCTGACCCGGGTGGCCGACAACGCCAGGGTCTCCGGCGGCGGCGTCACCAGCGGCGGCGGCGACACGGTGTCGTTCGAGCCCGGCGTCACGCTGGACGGCAACACGCTCTACCGCTTCGAGATCACCACCGGCGTCAAGGACGTCAGCGGCCGGTCGTTCATGCCGTTCAGCTCCGTCTTCACCACCTCCAACGGCTCCGGCCCGGGTGTCGCCAACGTCGCCTTCGACGCGCTGGACTCCGGTGCCGCCAAGGGCAACAGCTACAGCTCGGTGGTCCTCGGGCCCGACGGCAAGCTCTACGCCGGCAGCATCTACGGGCAGATCTACCGGTGGACGATCAACGCCGACGGCACCCTGGGCAACCAGCAGACGATCACCACCGTCCGCGACCACGCCGTCGCCGCCGGCTGGGAAGGCGCCCCGAACCGTTCGGTCATCGGCCTGGCCTTCGACCCGGCGTCGACGCCGACCGCGCCGATCCTGTGGATCACCGACAACCAGGCCTACCTCGGCGAGCCCACCCCCGACACCACCGGCGCCGTGGCCCGGCTGACCGGCCCGAACCTGGAGAACTACCAGGCGGTACTGGTGAACCTGCCCCGGTCGAACAAGGACCACCTGACGAACTCGATCGCGCTGAAGAACGGCAAGGTCTACTTCGCCCAGGGTGCGATGAACGCGATGGGTGCCCTGGACGGCACCTGGGAGCGCGAGGAGCACCTGCTGTCCGCCGCCGTCCTGCAGCTCGATCCGGCGAAACTGCCCGCCACCCTGCCGGTGGACGTCGCCACCGCGGACATGAAGGTGCCCGCCCGGTCGGGCGTGCCCGCGCACACCGGTACCTACGACCCGTATGCGACCACCGCCCCGCTGACCCTCTACGCGACCGGCGTCCGCAACGCCTTCGACCTGGTCTTCCACAGCAACGGGCACCTCTACGCCCCGACCAACGGCTCGGCGCTCGGCGGCAACACCCCCGGCACCCCGACCCCCTACCCGGCGTCCTGCGCGCGACGGGCGGACGGCGGCTACACCGGACCGGCGGCGCCGGCCCTGAAGGGGGTCCTGCAGGAGGAGACCGACTACGTCTTCGACGTCAGACCCGGTAAGTACTACGGGCACCCCAACGCGCTGCGCTGCGAGTACGTGCTGGCGGCCGGCAACCCCACCGGCTACACCGGCAATCCGCTGTTCCGGTTCGGCGCCTACCCCGAGGGTCAGAAGGCCGATCCGAACTTCGACCTCGCCGGGGTCTACGACGCCGGCCTGCACGCCTCGGCCAACGGTGCGCTGGAGTACCGCAACAGCTCCGTGTTCGGCGGCGCGCTCGCCGGTTCGTTGCTCGTGGTGCGCTACCACGCCAACCAGGAGGTCGTCGCGTTCAGCGTGAACGGGACCGGCGGGCTGTCGCTGCCGATCACCGGCATCACCGGATTCACCGGCCTGCGTCAACCGCTGGACATCGCGCAGGTGCCGGCCTCCGGCAACCTCTACGTCACGGAGCTCACCGACAACCCGGCCACCACCGGGATCAAACTGCTCCGGCCCCGGGGGACCACGGCGACCGCGGTGGCGCGGATCGACTTCAAACCTGCCGCGGCCGCGCTCCCGGCCGGCTACACCGCCGACACCGGTACCGCCTTCAGTGCCACCACCGGCTTCGGCTGGGTGCGCACCGGCACCACGACCGCGCTCGACATGACGGCCCAGACCCGCGACCGGGCGGTGACCGCCGATCAGCGGCTGCGCAGCATCATCCAGATGCAGCCGACCGGTGCGACCGCCGGCAGCTGGGAGTACGCGGTGCCGACCGGCCGGTACAAGGTGACGTTCAGTGTGGGCGACCCGTCCTACACCGACTCGGTGCACCGCATCCAGGTCGAGGGGCAGCCCGGGGTGACGTTCACGCCGACCAGCACCGAACGTTCCCGAGCGGTCACCGTGACCGTCGACGTGTCCGACGGCCGGCTCACGCTGGACGCCGCCGGCGGCACCAACACCAAGCTGCAGTACGTGGACATCGACCGCGTCAGCGGCTGAGCCGACG
Organism: Nakamurella deserti; assembly: GCF_003260015.1. Taxonomy (NCBI): domain Bacteria; kingdom Bacillati; phylum Actinomycetota; class Actinomycetes; order Nakamurellales; family Nakamurellaceae; genus Nakamurella; species Nakamurella deserti. The sequence continues at coordinate 283,304 of NZ_QCXS01000003.1, forward strand.
CCGGCCGGGTGGCGGCCGGCGCACCCACCGCGTGCGGGTCGGCCCACGCCGGATCAAGGTCCGGCCGCGGGCCCGTCGCCGCGGCGGTCCGGACCCGCAGCGGGCCGCGGGTCCGAGCCGGCGCCGAGCAGGCCACGGGTCAGCTCGACCCGGGACCGGACGCCCAGCTTGCCGAAGGCCCGCTTCACCCGGCTGTCCACGGTGTGCCGGGACACACCCCCGGTGGCGGCGATCTCGGCGTTGGTCAGGCCCCGGGCGACCAGCTCGACGGTGCGCCGCTCGCCGTCGGTGAGCCGGGGCCAGCCGGCCGCGAACGCCGCGTCGTCGGCCGGCGCCGGTCGGGCACGGTCCGGTGCCGTCCGCGGCGTCGGGATCACCGGCGGCCCGGGCGGCGGCGAATCACCGGCGCCGCGGGCTCCGGCCCGCGCCACCGCGAGGGCGATCAGGTCCTGCCGGGCGGGCAGCTGGAGCTTGCGCAGGAGCTGCGCGATGTGCCAGCGGACGGTGCCCTCGCTCACCACCAGCCGGTCGGCGACCGCCCGGGTGGTGGGCGCGGCGGCCAACGCGGACAGGACGTCGAGTTCGCGGTCGGTGAGGTCGACGGCGACGCCGTCGGACCGGAGCACGGTCCGTGGCGAGGAACGCCGCAACGCGGTGATCAGGTGGGCGACGTGGTGGCGGGCCAGCCCGGGTTCCCCGGCGGCCACCGCCACCAGCGACCGCCGGAGGGCGTCGGCCGGCAGGTCGGTGGTCAACCAGCCGTCGGCGCCGGCGGTCACGGCGGCGAGGAGGGCGTCCGGCGTCACCGCCACGGGCGGCGTCAGCAGCACCACGCGGCCGCCCGATCCGTCGGCCAGCACCGCGTCGATGAGCGCCGGCAGTCCGCTGAGCACCGGATCCCCCGGCGCCCCCTCCCCCGCCCACAGGATGACCGTGAGATCCACGGCACCGGGACGGCCCCGGCGGTCCGGCGCGGCGACGGCGACACCGCCGTCCCGCAGTACGGAACGCACCCGGTCCGACCACGGTCCCGGTGCGCCGACGAGCCGGACGCTGGGCGGATGCGGCCGAGCTCCGGCGGTGGTCGTCCCGGCGGGTTCCGGGCGTCCGGCGACGTCCGTCATGGCGGTCGATGCTAGACCGGAGGCCCCGCCGCGTCGGGCCGGCCGCCCCGACGCACGACGACGGGCCCGCCGGTGGGCGGGCCCGTCGTGGACGTCAGCAGGGGGTGGGGATCAGCCGAGGCGCTTCCAGGCCGAGGCGGTCTCGATCTGCGCCGCACCGGAGGTGGTGGTGACCGGGGCGGTGCTGCCCGAGGTCGGCACCGCGGTGCCGGTGGTGCCGGGGCTGTAGGTGTAGACGGAGATCCAGTCGATCTGCAGGTGGCCGTCCTGGGTGATGGCGTTGGCGCTGGTGGTCTCCGTCTGCAGGACCCAGTGCATCGGGCTGCTGGGGATGTTCTTGGTGTCGTTGCCCACGACCTGGCCGTCCAGCAGGTAGGTGACGCGGGTCGGCGTCCACTCCAGGCTCAGCGTGTGCCAGCTGGTGTAGGTGGTCTGGGTGTCGACCCAGGAGCAGTTCTTGCTCGGGTTGCCGACGCAGTGGTTGAAGGCCCACATCGTCCCCTTGAGACCGCCCTCGGGGAAGTCGATCTCGCCCTCGCTCCAGTTGTTGGAGTCCGGCCACAGCAGCCAGGCGGTCTTGTACCCCGACAGCGCCTCGGACTTGAACCGGACGGAGAACTTGCCGTAGGTCTGGCCGGCCCACGGGGTGGTGACGATCGGGGCCGGGGCGGCGACCTGGGGGCGGCCGTTCTCCTTGTGCAGGAACATGTCCAGCACCCCGTTGTTGGCGGACAGGATGTTGCGGTTGTAGGTGCCGCCGTTGTAGGAGTCGGCGAAGCCGTGGTAGGTCGAGAACTTGTTCTTGTACACGTCACCGAAGGTGCCGGCGGCGGCGTTGGTGGTGAAGTCGTCGGAGAAGACCTGCTTCCAGCCGGGGAGATCGCCCTTGGGCATCGAGACGATGTCCGGCCCGTCCACCGTCGGCGTGCTGCTGACCACGAACGGCTTGGCGCTGTCCAGGGTGAGCCAGGCGCCGTTGTAGTAGGCGCACGTCCAGTAGCTGTAGGAGCCGGCGGGCAGGGTCTGGGTGGCGGTCTGGGTGTAGCCGCTGGTGCCGACGGTGACGTTCTGGGCCTTCACGAAGTCGAAGTTGGACCTGTCGGCCCCGCGGACGCAGACGCCGAACTTGGCCACCACCGTGGGCGACGTCGCCGTGACGGTCGTCGTGGCGGTGACCTCGAAACCCCGGACCGTGGCGGCCAGACCGCTCGAGCTCAGGGTGGGGGCGGCGGCGGCGCTGGCGGTGGCCGGCGCGGCGCCGAGGAGCAGCGACCCGAGGATGCCGGCGACGGCGGCGGCGCGGAGACGGCGGGCGGTGAACAGAGCCATGGGAGGGCCTTCCGGGACTGACGGACAGATGATCGGGCCGGCGTGTGGCGGATCGTCCGTGACCCTGGCCGGATACGCACCGTGTTGGTGGCATAACCGACAGTAAGCGTCCATGGCGCTGCGCAACAGGGTTTCCCGAGAACCGGGTCGCCGGGTGTCGGTGACGATGGGTGACCGGGCGGTCCCGTCCGGACGCCCCGCACACGACCGCCGACCTTCTCGACCGGTGGCTCACCGGACGCACGGTGACGGCGTAAAGCTCAGGTAACCGTTCGTACGTCAGTACGATCAATTGCTGGGAACACCGGTGATAATGGGGAGACCGTCGCACGGCTGGGCGCCGCCGCCCCCGACTGAGCATCCCGGCCGTCCCCTGACCGATGACGGTGTGATCTGGCCCACGGAACCGAACGGAGCAGCGCACGACGAAGCCCGGGGCCGGGATCCGGCCCCGGGCTCCGAGGATTGGGGGTGGCTGTGCGTGACCACGGCTCGAGCCCGCGGTCACGGACCGCGAGCGGCCGGTCAGGCGGTGGGCGTCGCCGCAGCCGCCGTCGGCCGGCCCGGACGGCCGTAGCGCAGCAGCACGTACCCGTACATCACGAACAGCGACGCCACCGCGATCACCGTGGCCACCGCGCCCGGGACGTCGTCGCCGGCCACCACGGGCACCAGCACGGTGATCACGGTCAGCACGATGAACGACGCCAGGCTGCGCTTGCCGATGGTCTCCACCGGCGCCAGCCAACGGAGCCGGAACGTACCCAGCAGCCAGCTCAGTCCCGCGTAGAGGGTGACGAACGCCGCCCAGGCGAGCACGAAGCGGCCGAGCCCCTGGTCGGTCTTGTCGTAGAACGCGTCGTGCAGCGCCGGCTGGATCCCGGGGATGACGCCCATCCGTGCGAACAGCACACCGACCAGCGTGACACCCGCCCAGAGACCGGCGCTGAGCACAAGCGCCCGGGGCGAGGTCAAGCGGCGGCGCAGCTCCAGGCGCTTCCAGTACCAGCCGACCGCCAGCGCGCTGAGGAACAGCAGCTGCCAGGCGCCCGCGTTGAACTTGCTCGACTCACCGTTGCCGATGGGCAGGATGAACGCCGACGGCAGCGCCGAGGCGACCACGTACACGCCCACGCTGAGCACGCCGAGCAGCCAGGCGAGTCCGCCGGCCAGCAGAGCGGTGCCGATCATCGCCGACAGCAGCAGCAGCACGTACAGGCTCAGGATGTCGATGTCCGGCGGGTTGACCTGCAGCAGCAGCGTGTCCCGGACGGTGCCCCAGGTGCCGCCGTGGTCCTCGGTACGCGGGAGCCAGCCGACCGCGGGCGCGAAGTGGCCGGCCACCACCGCGAGCAGCACGGTCAGCACGTGCGCGACGTAGAGCAGACCCGCCCGGCGCAGCAGCTTGATCTCCGCGGCGAGGATGCCGCCGCGGCCGATCCGTCCCGGCTGCACCATGCCCAGCACCAGACCGGACATCAACACGAAGCCCGAGGCGCCGTCGACCCAGGGCGCGGGATGGGTGACCTTGTCGGCCAGCGTGCCCATCGCCAGATGGCTGAAGGTCATCGTGACGATGCAGATGCCGCGGATGGTGTCGATGGCGGCGTCACGGCGACGCGTCGGAGCCCCCACCGCCGTCGCAGCGCTCGCGACGTCGGCGGCGGGCTCAGTGGTGCGGGGGCCGGGCTCGCCGGGGCGGGTGACGGTCACTGCGGTACTCCTCGGGGTCGGGCGGCGGAACGGCGGCGGCCGGTCCTGCGACGGCGGGGCCGTCGCAGGGAGACGGCCGGAGTCGTCGGGAGCGACGTCGTCGTCGGAGCGGGCGGAGCGCCGTCCGGCCCGGGTGGGCCGGCCCGGCGGATCAGCGGATGCGGTCGGCGACCCAGCGGGCGCCGGCCCGGGCCACCCCGAGCGAGCGCGTGGTCACGGTGCGGTAGACCGCCGAGCCCTGCGGACCCAGCAGGCGCCAGCCCAGGAGCTTGCGCCCCGGGCCGGTGCGGATCAGGTAGGGCAGGCCCGACGACCGGGCCAGATCGCTCCAGCGCTCGATGCGCTCGGCGTCGTCGCCCCGGTGGGCGAACACCGCGTGGTCGACGTAGGCGTAGCTCTGCGGGAGCCGGGTCATCAACGGCACGTAGTTGGCGAGGATCTTCTCCACCGCCAGCAACCGGCGTTCGATCGCCCGGCTGACCTGACCGCCGCGCAACCGGTAATCGATGAGATAACGCTTGTCGGCCCAGTACAGCGGGGTCGCCGAACCGTGCGCGATTCGCAGTTCGAGATCGAAGTCGGTGGCCGACGTGTATTCCTCGGAGAAATACCCGACGTCGTCGAAACACGATTTACGGAACAGCAACGACGAACCGTTGCGGGCCGGGCAGTTCTCGGCCAGCAGGTCGTCCATGTCGTGGCGGCCCGGTCGCGCATTCTGCACGCCGATGACCAGACCGTCCTCGGTGATCAACCGCGAGCGGCTGAAGACCACGCCGTACTCGGGCCCGAGGTGGTTCAGGACGTCGATCTGGTGGCGCAGCTTGTCGCGGTGCCAGCGGTCGTCGCCGTCGAGGAACGAGATGAGCGGGGCCTTCGCCTGCTGGATCCCGGTGTTGCGGGCCTGCGAGCCGCCCTGGTGGTCGTTCTGGATGAGCCGCATCCGCGGGTCACCGTCGAAGGCGGCGAGGATCTCCGAGACCGTGTCGTCGGTGGACCCGTCGTCGACCACCAGGTACTCGAATCGGCCCTCGGTCTGCGCCTTGACCGATTCGATCGCCTCGCGAATGAAAGGGCCCACGTTGTATGCCGGGGTAATGACAGTCACCAGGGGTTCGTCAGCCATATCTCCTGAGGCTACCGGCGGGCTCGGGATCGATCCAGTTCCCGGGCGGACATCACAGTACGGACACGCCGACATCCGTTCGGGACGCATTTCAGGCACCGTCCGGAATCGGATGGTCACGAAGCGACGCCGAACGCTGTCCGGAATACACCTCGCGTTTCCGTCGATAAGCTCATCCGTCGCAGCCTGCATCCGCGCGACGGACGCAGTGCCCACCCGAACGGCCGATCCGTGGCCGAGCCCCCCGTGGAGATCCCGATGGCCGACGTAGCAACACCGCTCCCGCCCGTGACCGTGCCGGGGCCGACGCGGTCCCTGGCCGCGCGCTGGCGCACGGTCGTCGAGCACCAGCCGGACCGCACCGCGATCTGCTCCGACGACGCCACCTACACCTTCGCCGAGGCGGACGCGGCCGCACTGCGGGTGGCCCGCGCGGTGGCCCGCGATCTCGGCCCCGACCGCTCCCGCGACGCCTCCGGCATTCCCGGCACCGACGGCACCGACAGCACCGAACCGGTGGCGCTGTTCGTCGACAACAGCGCGATCGCACTGGTCGGCATCCTGGCGTTGCTGCGGCTGGGCCGGGTCCTGGTCGTCCTGGACCGTCACCAGCCCGTGGAACGGCTCCGGCAGGTGGTCGAGATCGCCGGTTGCCGCACCTGCCTGGCCGACGCGACCAATCTGGCGGCGGCCAGGTCGATCGGCGGCACCCTGACCGACATCCGGCCGCTCGAGGAACTCGCCGCCGAGCCCGACACCGGTACCGGCACCGAGGCGGTCGACGTGGCGGGCCGGCTGCCCGACCCGGACGATCTGCCCGCCGGCCCGGCACCGGTCTCGGTGGTGTTCACCTCGGGTTCGACCGGCCGCCCGAAGGGCGTCGCGCAGACCCACGAACAGTTCCTCAACGAGGTCGCGGCCAAGGGCACCACCTTCGGCCTGACGCCCGCCGACCGGGTCGGCGTCCTGTTGCCGTTCGGCTTCGCGGCCGGCTTCTCGGCGCTGATGGCCGCCCTGCTGAACGGGGCGGGCGTGTACACCTACGACCCGCGGGACCGGGGGGTGGCGCCGTTCGCGGAATGGGTGGCCCGGCACCGGGTCACCGCCGTGCACTGCACGCCGCACCTGGTGCGGTCGCTGACCGCGGTGCTGCCGCCCCGCTCGTCACTGGCCACCCTGCGCTACGTCTGCACGCTGGGCGAACCGGTGTTCGCCGGGGACGTCACCGGCATCCGCGCGCACCTGCCCAACGACGGGGCGTTCTTCAACGAGACCGGGTCGTCGGAGATGGGGACGTTGGCGATCAAGCGCATCGGCAACACCGACCCGCTGCCGGACGGCCAGGTGCCGGCCGGTGTCCCCATCCGCAACAAGACCGTCCTGATCCTGCGCACCGACGGCACCGAGGCCGACCGCGGTGAGGCCGGCGACATCGTCGTGGTCTCGGACTACCTCTCGGGCGGTTACTGGCGTGACCCCGCCGCCACGGCCGCCCGGTTCGGACGCACCGCCGACGACCGGCCGATGATCCGGCAGGGCGACCTCGGCCGGTGGGACGCCGCCGGCGAGCTGATGATGCTGGGCCGCGCGGACGCCGCCGTGAAGGTGCGCGGCTACCTGGTGGAACCGAGCGAGATCGAGGCGGCCATCCTGGCCGGCGAGGGTGTGCTGGAGACCGTGGTCGTCGCGGTGTCGGAGCCGCCCGCGGCCACCCGGCTGGTGGCCTACGTCGTCCCCGACCCGACCGTGCGCACCGAGTCGCCGGCTGCGCTGCGCCGCCGGTTGCGCAGTCGCCTGCCGGAGTACATGGTCCCCGGCTCGATCGTGGCGCTGGCCCGGCTGCCGCGCAACGAACGCGGCAAGGTCGACCGGCGGCTGCTGCCGGCGGCCCCGGCCCGGGAGAGCTCGGCGCGGCCCACCGGCCAGTGGGAGCTCGTCGCGGCCGACATCTGGGAACGCGTGCTCGGCCTGGAGCAGATCGGTCTGGACGACGACTTCATGGCCCTGGGCGGTGACTCGTTGACCGTGGAGGAGATGCTGGCCGCCCTGCGGGAGGCCACCGGCGTCGCGCTGGTCTCCACCGACCTGCTGGCCGCGCCGACGCTCCGGGAGTTCGCCGCCCGGATCGGCCAGGGCTCGGCGCCGCTGCCGAGCCTGCCCGACGTGGTGCTGCTGCAGGACGGTGGGGACGCTCCACCGCTGTTCTGCTTCGCCGGCTCCGGCGGCCTCGCCCTGAGCTTCCGTCCGCTGAGCCGGTACTTCGCCGATCGCCGCGTGTACTCGTTCCAGGCGCACGGACTGGAGCGGCGGGCGGTGCCGGACTGGAGCGTGGAGAAGGCGGCGACCCGATACCTCGAGTTCATCCGGGCCGTCCAGCCGCACGGTCCCTACCTGCTGCTGGGCCATTCCTTCGGTGGTCTGGTCGCGATGGAGCTGGCCCACCGGCTGACCGCGGCGGGTGAACCGGTCGATCTGGTCGCCGTGCTCGACACCTATCTGCCCCGCAGCTCCGGCGTACTGCCGGTGCCGCTCGGCGCGACCCCGTCGGAGCTGTCCGCCGACCCGCTGTCGGATCGGCGGGCCCGCCCCGGGCCGTGGCGGCGACGGCTCTCCCCCGGTGGTGTCCCGGTATGGCAGGACCTCCCGTTCCGGGTGTCGCGCCGGCTGCGGGCGCTCACCGCGGGCGTCGTCCGGTTCGACGGGCAGCGGCACTTCGACGCGTTCTTCGACCAGGGGGTGATGGTCAGCGGCCGTTACCGGCTGCGTGCCTACGCCGGGCCCACCCTGATGGTCTTCGCGGTCAACAACCCCAACGGCCCCGCCGAATGGGAGCCCCTGCTGACCGGCCCGCACCGCTACCTGCACGTCCGCAGCGAGCACACGTCGCTGTTGCGGGACCCGCACGTCGCGGCTGTGGCGGCATCCGTCGGTGAATGTCTGGACGGACGTCGCCCGATCACGGTTGCATAACCGCAGCTGAACCCGGACGAATCGAACGCAGCAGAGCGGCGACGTCCGGGACCAGGTGCGCATCGTTCGCACGAAAGTGTGAAAGTGCACCCGACCGCCCGCCGGGGCGGCGCCGTTCGCGGCGTTCGTCCGATTCTCGGCCACCGTCCGTGACGTGTGACCCACCTCATGCCAGGATCACGCAACTCTCGTTCGCGCGGCACCTCGGGTCGCATCACACCGGTTCGGCCCAACGTTCTCACTGCACCGCCCGGGACATCGCTCCGCCCGGTCACCGATGCGCTCCGCGCCGACACCCGTCCGGCTCAGCGGGAGGCCGGCGCACCAAATCGCCCGTGATCACGCTGGATGTCCGATTGTTGCGCTGAGTCACCGATATCGTTTTGTAATGTCTGTGCACAGTCATCGATCCGGATGAGGGTCCGACTGCGACACCGTCACCGAACACAACCCCACCCCGAAGCATCACCGGTCGTCCGTGCCCGGGAACTGCGTGCGGCGCCGCCCCACGCTCCCGCGGCACAGCCTTCGCGTTTCCGTACGCAGGGCGGGGCGGTCTCACCACGATGCCCCGACGAAAGGCACCGCGTTCATGTCATCCCCCACCAAGCGAGGCGGTAAACGCATCCTCGCCGTCGCGGCCACCATCGGCCTGCTGACGACCGCGTTCACCACCCCGGCGATGGCGGCGACGCTCTCCGCGGGCACGCTGGACAGCTCCGTCTCCGGTAACTCGGTGACCGTCCGGACGACCATCTCCACCACCGACGGTCTCACCGCGACCCGTGCGGGCGTCTGCATCCGGGACGAGTCCGGCGACAACTTCGACCTGAAGAACTCCGGCGTCTGGCTCAGCGAGTCCGGTACCACGATCACCAAGACCGGCCAGTTCGACGCCGGCACCTACCGCTACTGGTCGTGCGCCAAGATCGACGGCGCCTGGCAGGACCTGGGTGCGGCCAAGACCTTCACCGTCAGCGGCGGCGGTGGCGCCGCCACCGCCAGCGGCCAGGCGATGCCGGTGGGCGACCTGCCCAACTTCAAGCAGGTGTTCAAGGACGACTTCACCACCGACCTGGCCCGCGGCTCGTTCCCCGGCAGCTACCGGTCGAAGTGGGCCAGCTACAGCGGCTTCGGTGACACCCTCGGCGGTGGTGTCTACAACAAGGACATCATCTCGATGGGCGACGGGATGATGGACCTCTACCTGCACAAGGCCAACGGCAAGGGACAGGTCGCGGCCCCGGTGCCGTTGATCAACGGCGACTGGAACTCGCAGACCTACGGCAAGTACACGATCCGCTTCAAGTCCGACGCACTGCCCGGTTTCCGGACCGCATGGCTGCTCTGGCCGACCAGCGGCAACTGGAAGGAGGGTGAGATCGACTTCCCCGAGGGCGGTCTGGCCGGCGAGATGTGGGGCTTCAACCACTGCATCGGCAACCCCTCGGTCAACTGCGGCTGGGTGAACACCGGCAAGTCGTTCACCGGCTGGCACACCGCCAGCGTCGAGTGGACCCCGTCGTCGGTGGTGTTCCTGATGGACGGCGAGAAGGTCATGACCTCGACCAACGCGGTCCCCCGCACCCCGATGCGCTGGATCCTGCAGACCGAGAGCGGCACCACCAACCCGGACCGGATGACCACCAACGGCCACCTGCAGATCGACTGGGTCACGATGTACGACTACACCGGCTGAGTCGGCCCGGTCCGCCGCCGGCGGACCGGTCGGTCTGGCGACGGACCACCCGGGGCAGGTGTCCCGGAACAGACAGCGGGGCGGTCACCTTCCGGTGACCGCCCCGCTGTCGTCGGTTCCGGAGTGCCGGAGAGACGGGTGTCGACCCGTCAGTGCAGCTCGGCGTCGATCCGGTCCAGCAGGCCCGCGCTGCGGTCGGAGGCGAACTTGCGGGCGAAGAACGGTCGGATGCGGTGAGGCTGTGGGCGGGTGAGGCTCACCGGATCTCCCTCGGGCGCCGCGAGCGCCTCGACGAGGCTCTCGAAGTCGTCGTCGACGAGCCACTCCGGATGGTGGGCCCCCCGTTGACCCCACTTGATGTACCACGGGCTGCCGTGACATTCGGGAAGGTCAGGTCCGCCGGTCAATTCAGGTGAGCTGAGGATCGAAGCGACGCAGCTCTCGTCAGGGACGAGTGTGGACCGCCAGAATCGGACCAGGTCCGGTCGCTCGTCCAAAGTGGCCAGCAGCCGGGTTGCGTCGTCGCGGCCGTAGATCTTCCATTGGCTGGAGGCGCGCACCGAGAGATGTTCGGGTAGCGGACGCTTCCATGGGAAGCGCACCGGCACCCCTCTGATGGTCAAGAGATCGTCGCCCCGTGTGAGGAACCGGTGCGCAGTGCGCCACTGTCCGCCGTCGGGATGCCGATCGACACTCCAGTGTTCGAAGGGCACCGGGCGGTTCAACAAGAAGGAACGGCCGGCCCACGGCCTCAAGGCCGCGCGGAGCGCATCGACCCCCAGCAGCGGGTAATCGGCGCCGGACAGCACGACGATGTGTTCAGCTGCGGAATGGCGGAGCGCAGATCGGAGCGCGTCGAGCTCGATGCGCACCAACGACCAGCTGTTCAGGGAGCCCGAGCTACGGTGCAGTAGCTCGACTCGGGAATCCCATCCTGCGGCCATGGCGGTGGCGACCTCAGTCGGGGCCTTAATGTCGCAGTGCAGACTCACCGGCACATCACCGAGAGCGGTGATGAGTCGCCGTACTTGTGGAGCGTCGCGGTGAGCGAGAACGACGGCGGCCAAGCCCGTCACGCTGTCACTACTTTAGTCGTGACGAACATCGCGGCGTCGATCACGCAGCGTTCCATGTGACTGCCACCTCAGGTCCTCTTTCCCCGCGTTCCACTGGTTACCCTCAGAACTGGGCCCGACTCCGGTGACGTTGTGTACGGCATCGCGGTCCCGGCGTCGGCCCGATGTCGATGCTATGCCGCAGTTGGAATGCATGGCTCACCGACGACCACGCCACAACCGGGCAACCTGCTGCCACCGTCGGCCGTCTGGTTGATGCTGTTGGATGGTGGTCGACCGGACGTTCCGCGCCGTCGGTGCCCTGCCGCGGTGGCAGTGATTCATCCCTGACTCGACGACGACAGGACCGGTGTGCCGCCCGTCGGCGCGCACCCGGACCCGCACCGACTCCGTCGCTGCGGTCGCGACGAGAACGGCAACGGAGAAAGGACGACAGGTGGCGAGGTTGGTGCCCGAAGGCAGTGTGTCACCGACGGAGGTTCCGTCGGACGACACCACCGCACCGACCGGCCGGCCCGCACCGGCCGCCACCCCCTCCACCATGACCTCCGACGACTCCCCCACCCCTCCCGACGCCCCCCGGGCCGACCATGACGGAACGGCCGCGGACCCGGCGCTCTCCGACGCCGTGACGCCGGAGCTGGCCTCGGGCACCCCGGTGACCGGCCCGCTGGAGCACACCGACACGGTGCCGGCTCCCCCGGCCGCCGACACCGACGCCCAGAAGGCGCACAAGGCCGGCGCCAGCAGTTCGGCGCTGTTCGGCCGCGGCATGCTCTACGTCGTCGTCGCCTCGCTCCAGCTGGTCACTGGCGCGTTCGTGTCGCCGGTCATGACGCGTCTGTTGGACACACAGGCATTCGGGCAGCTGACAACAGCGATCGCGCTGCACCAGTTGCTGATCGTCGCCGCGATCGTCGGCCTCGACCAGGCCATCGTGCTCAAGCGCGCCGAGGACGGCCACGACCGCAACGTGCGGGCCCTGGCCAGCACCTCGATCCTGATCGCGACCGCGGTCACCGCCGTGCTGGCGGCGACGTCGCCGTGGTGGTCGGTGTGGCTCGGTTTCGATCCTGGTTCTCAGCTTCTGGTCCTGATCACCGTGCTGTGGACGATCCCGTCCGCCGGCGTCATGGTCCAGCTCGCCCTGCTGCTCACCAACGACCGGCTCAAGGCCTACGCCACGGTCAGCGTGCTCGCCGCGGTCGGCGGCCAGATCGCCGGCATCACCGCCGTCCTGGTACTGGGCCGCCAGTCGTCGATCTACGCCTGGGGCCTGCTCGGGGCCGACCTGCTCGCCACCCTGATCGGGTGGACCCTCACCCGGCCCACGCTCAAGCGGGCGTTCTCGTGGGAGCTGATCAAACCCTCGCTGCTCCTCGGCGCGCCGTTGATGCTGGGTTCGCTGTCCAGTTTCGTGCTCAACGCCGGGGATCGGATCATCGTCCAGTCGCTGCTGGGCGCGGTCGAGGTGGGCCGGTACCAGATCGCCTACACGGTGGGCTTCGTCGCTGTGCAGCTGATCGGCCTGACCAGCAGCGCCTGGACGCCGCGGTTCGCCGCCGTCCGCGACCGTGCGCTGCGCTGGCGGATCATCGGGTCCTCTCGCGACTCGATCTTCGCCCTGCTGTCGCCGGTCGTCCTCGGGATCGTGCTGGCCGCTCCGATACTGCTGCGGGTGGTGGCCCCGGCCCGCTATGAGCTCGAGCCGCTGCTGTTCGTCTCCTTCCTGGTGCTGATCAGCGCCTATCCGGTGGCCGCTAGCGGCGCCAGCGGTCGGATCCTGATCACCTCCCGGCGGGCCAAGCCGCTCGCCGCCTGGGCCGCCGCCGCGGCGCTGCTCAACGTCGCACTCAACTTCGCCCTGGTGCCGCCGTTCGGCATCGCCGGCGCGGCCGGCGCCACCCTCGTCGCCTACACGCTGCAGAGCTTCGGTCTGCGCTGGTCGGTCGGGAACCGGGCGGAATGGCCGTCGACCCCGCCGCGCATCCTCGCGCAGGCCGCCGCGGTGATCCTGATCGGCGCCGGGTCCACGGCGCTGCCGCAGAGCACCGCCTGGAACATCGCGCGGCTGGTCCTGGCCCTGGCCTGCCTGCCGTGGGCCTGGATCCAGCTGCAGCGCACCCGCCGCGCCGGGTGATCCGGACCCCGCGCACCACCCACGAATCCCCGACGGCGACGGACCGGCCCTTGGCGGCCGCGCCGATGAGACGATCGACACCTGCGATCCGGCGCGCGCCGGTCCGCGGCGGAAAGAGGACACCCCGATGAAGAACCGACCGGACAGCGGCGCTCGGAGGAGGCCATGGTGACCGACCAGGCGACGACCGGCGATCCGACCGAGGAGATCCGTCCCCTGCCACCCGTGACCGGCGGTTCCCGTGTGACACCGCGGATGCTGGCGCTGGGCGTCACCGCCGTGCTCGCGGTGCTGGTGCCGTTGCTGGCCACCGTGGACCTCGACGTCGCCGGCCGCCCGCTGCTCGCCTCGTTGTTTATGCTGCTCGTCCCTGGTGTGCCAATAGTCCTGTGCCTGCGGCTGCGCAGCGGTCTGGCCACGGCGGTCCTGGCGGTCGCCGCGAGCTTCAGCTACCACAGCGTCTACGGGACCTTCGCGATCAAAGACGCGTTCTGGCATCCGGTCGGCGGGTCCTGGTTCGCCACCGTCATCGCGCTGGGCTTCACCGTCCTCGCGTTGCGCCCGGAGCAGCGGTCCGCGGTTCCCGCGCCGCCGATCGGCGAGCGACTGCGGTCCGTGGTCGCCGACCGGGTGCGCCTGATCAGCCTCAGCGCCGTCCTGATCGCCGGCCTGCTGTGGTTCTGGGAGACGCAGACGATCGTCCTCGACGACGCCGCGGCTTACGGTCTCTTCGAGGTGGTCAGCTGGCGCTTCGTGCTGGCGCTGATCGTGCTGTCCGCGGTCACCGGCTACAGCCTGCTACGGGCCCGCATCGACCAGCTGGTCCTCACGCTGGCGGTCACCGTCTGGGCGCTGGTCGGCTACGCCACGGTGCCGGTCGCCGACGGTCAGGGCAGCGTTCCCGTCGGGTGGGTGCACGTCGGCTTCATCCAGTACATCTCCGAGAACGGCGCGGTCCCCAGCAGCTACGACGCCCGGTTCAGCTGGCCCGGCTTCTTCGCCGCCGGCGCGCAACTGGTCTCGCTGGGCGGCACCGTCGATGCCCGCAGCTTTCTGGTCCTCGCTCCGGTGGTCTACTTCCTGGCCGCTCTTCCCGGGTTGCTGCTGATCGCCCGCTCCATCACCCACTCCTGGCGGTGGTCGTGGGTCGCGGTGCTCGTCTTCGTGGTGACCAACTGGTACCAGCAGGACTACTTCTCCCCGCAGGCCACCGCGTTCGTCATCTACGTCGCGGTCATCGGCACGCTGCTGTGGATGATCGACACGGCGGTGGTGCCGCGGCTGCGCGGCAACCTGGCGGCCAAGGTCATCGGCGCCCTCAAACGCACGCCGGCTCTACCGGAGGCTATGAGCGCCCGCTCCGCGCAGGGCCTGGGCATCGTGCTCACCCTGCTCTGCGGTGGACTGGTGGTGACCCACCAGCTGACCCCGTTCACGATGATCTTCGCGCTGGTCGGCTTCGCCGTCACCGGGCTCACCCGCTACCGGCTGTTGTGGGTCGCCACCGGGCTGATCTTCGTCGGCTACTTCAGCTACGGTGCGATCGACTTCTGGATCGGACACCTCGACGGCCTGCTGGGTGACGTCGGCAAGGTCGGCAATGCGGTGACCGCCGGCGTCGGTGGCCGCATCGTCGGTGACGCGACGTACCAGTCCAACCAGTACGTCCGTATCGGCTGGTCGTTGCTGCTGCTCGCTCTGGGCGCCGTCGGTGTGTGGACACTGCGCCGGCGGCGCGAGGCGCTGCTGCTGGCCGGGCTCGCCTGCGCGCCGTTCGCCCTGCTGGTCGTGCAGAGTTACGGGGGCGAGGTCGTCATCCGCTCGTTCCTCTACGCCTCCCCCGTGTTGGCTCCGCTGGCGGCCTCGGCCATCCGCTCCGGCCTCGAGCTGGTCCGTTCGCGACGCGCGACCACCCCCACCTCCACCGTCCCGGCAGACCAGCGCCGATCGGTGCTCGTCGGCACGGCGGTCATGGTGCCCGTGCTGGTGGTGTCGGGTCTGCTGCTCACCTTCACCCGCGGGCTCAACGCCTCGTTCGAGCGGACACCGCCCGATCAGGCCGCTGCCGCACAGATGATGTACGACCGGACCGTCCCCGGCGACAATGTCGGTCTGCCCCTGTTCTCCGGTCTGACGCCGTATCTCCAGCTGACCGAAGTGCGAACTCGGTATGTACTCGCCGAGACCTGCGTCGGCTCGACCCTCACCGAGTGCATCGCCGACCCGCTGCCGCGGTTCGTGCTGATCACCCGCACCCAGGACCGCGTCGGTGAGCTGACCCGCAGCCGCCCGCCCGGCTGGGTCTGGGAACTCGGCCAGCAGCTGATCGACTCGGGTGAGTACACCCGGACCTACGAGGGACCCGATGCCTGGCTCCTGGAACTCAACGCGCAGGGAGCGTCCTGATGCAGAACCTCATCGTCGGCTGGCTCGGCATCGTGATCTTCGTGGTGGCGGTACTCGCCACGGTCGGAGCGGACTTCTTCCGGCAGCGTGATTCCGGCCCCCGGACCACCACCGCCGAGACGATCGCGGCCCGGACCCCCGGTGGCCGGGTGTTCTGGCTGACCGTCGTCTCGGTGCTGCTGGCGGTCGTCGCCGTGATCGCCACCGTCATCCGGCTCGCGACGCTGGCCTGACCGACCCCACTGCACGACAGAGCGCCCCGGCCGTCGGCCGGGGCGCTCTGTCGTGTGTGGGGGTGCGCGACGGGCCTCAGGCCCGCGACGTCACTTGTTGTAGGTGTAGACGCTGACCCAGTCGATCTCCAGGTGCCCGTCCCTGGTGATGGCCGGGTTGGCGCTGGTGGTCTCGGTCTGCAGGATCCAGTGCATCGCGGTGTGCGGGACGTTCTTGGTGTCGTTGCCGACGACCTGGCCGTCGAGCAGGAAGGTCACGCGGGTGGGGGTCCATTCGATGCTCACGGTGTGCCAGTCGGTGAAGCTCACCTGGGTGTCGGCCCACGAGCAGTTCTGCATCGGGTTGCCCACGCAGTGGTTGAAGCCCCACATCTTGCTGTTCAGGCCGCCCTCGGGGAAGTCGATCTCACCCTCGTTCCAGTTGTTGGAGTCCGGCCACAGCAGCCAGGCCACCTTGTAGCCCGGCAGCGAGTCCGACTTGAAGCGGACCGAGAACTTGCCGTACGTCTGGCCGGCCCACGGGGTGGTGACGATCGGGGCGGGGGCGGCGACCTGCGGTCGGCCGTCCTTCTTGTGCAGGAACATGTCCAGCTTGCCGTCGTGGACGGACAGGACGTCACGGTTGTAGGTGCCGCCCTTGAAGGAGTCGGCGAAGCCGTGGTAGGTCGAGAACTTGTTCTTGTAGACGTCACCGAAGGTGCCCGTGGGGGCGTTGGTGGTGAAGTCGTCGGAGAAGACCTGCTTCCAACCGGGCAGGTCCCCCTGCGGCATGGTGGTCACCGGGGTGGTGGAGGCCGGGGTGGTCCCGACGGTCGGGTCGGGCACGGTGACCACGAACGGCCTGGCCTTGTCCAGCGTCAGCCAGGCGCCCTCGTCGTAGG